>NZ_JAFFQE010000002.1:600000-949467 GCF_016919005.1 Desulfopila inferna | reverse complement strand
AACAAGTTTCACAGCTTCTACTTTGAATTCTTGTGTATATTTTCTTCTTCTTTCGGTCATAATGACACCTCCTTGTCGAATAAAAATCCAAACTTAAGAAAGTGTCCATTATTTCTTTACCACTTCACTGCATACCTTATTTCTGTGAGGTTTTTTGGCGTTATATTCCTCGGCAATAAATTATTGCGCAAAGAATACACTTCAGTCATTGCACAGATGTATTTTATAGGGAGGTGGGAATTAAGACGTTGGATCGGTTGGTTGGCAATGATAGCCCGGTTCAAAAAACTTGAGGGAAGAAATATTAGATTGTTGTGGGGTGTTGGGGGGATATTAATCCGTAAGGTGATTGCCGTACATTGGCCGCCCTACGTGGAATCCATAATATTTACAAATATCAAAATGCATCCGTGACCGAATGTCCGCTGATTGACGTACGGATTAATAGAAATCAAGAAATTGAATGGAGGTACAAGAGTTATACCATAGATAAACAAGAGCAGCATAATTAGGGATGTACAGAACATCCAACAGAATTGGGCCAGTAGGAATTTTATCTTACTGGCCTTTTGTATTTTTAGTAATTTTATTCAAGGAGTTTTAAAATGACAGTAAAAGTTAAATTATTAGTCGGTTATGCACGGGGTGGAGAAGTTTATAGAAAAGATTCTATACAAATTAAAAAGCCCAAAGATGAAAAAGAAATTGATGGGGTAAATATACTTAAAATACCCATCTTTGATGACGTCCCTCGGCACCACAAGCTAACCGGTAATAAAGTGTTTTTTTTTGACATACTTGCAACATTCAAATTTGAAAAATTTTCTATTGAGTCAAACTTATTCGAACTTAACCTCACTAACTACGATGAAGAAACTGATTTTTGGGAGTGGAGAGATGATTTCACTGGCGAAATGAGTCATAGGGATTGGGAGGGTGTTAAATTAAACCCAATTCTTTTGACAAAGGTTATTGATTCACTAAAAGCAGATATTGAGCGAGGGGTCCTAAACGATGATGACCTTGAACCAGAAAATCTCATTTGGCACAAATGGGCAATTAACGCCCTCGAATCAATACCTGACTTTGAAACCAAACATGTGCTTGTATATTTCAAAGTTAACAAATAAGCACATATTTTTTTGAAATTTATTGGAATATTTAAGAGTTAGACGGCAATAGACATATAAGAATTTAATGCAGTTCAAATATATGTTTTTGGTTCGTATTTGCGAAGGTCGGCGGGGAAATCCCTGTCGGCCTTTTCTATTTTTTAGGAGAAAAATTTATTATGGAAAAAGAAATTGTAAGCACTGGGCATCCACACTGGAATGTTCTTCGTATTCAATTAGATGAAGAACTAAGAATTCAAAGATGCAATGGTTCGTTGGATATTACCGAACGTATTCTTATATCACTGCCCAATGTGGACGTAGGAGCAACACTTGATTTTTTAATCGAAAACGAGGGCCGCTGTGATTGCGAAATCCTGCATTTGATGTACGCGATTAACGACAGTTGTTACTAAACTGTCTAGCTGTTCCACAAGATAAGTTAGTACTGTCCAGTGCCTCTTCCTTTATGAATGCAGGTATTCCTGCCATGCACCTTAGTTTCAGCACAATATCGCCGCATACCATTCCACGGATTTCTATAGTTCATCTCCATAGAGGCACATCTTTTCGGAGAGGTATTTGTAAAAGATGAACCCAAGTCTGTAATGCCTGAAATCATCCCCCCCACCTTACACCGTAGCAACAGAAGATTTTTTTGAAGTGTGGGGAGTGGGAACTGGCACACAATTTATCGTTAACAAAATACCTGGCCTTAGAACATATGACTCTGCTGGGGATTGGAAGTCAGTAACTGTGTCGATTAGTTGGAACTGATAGCTGGTGAAAATAATCCATTGATTCAACAAATAATTCTTGTGGAGAGGTGCTCAGGATTATTTATACAGAACATAGTGGCACGCCAGATTTTTAAATAAATATAAGGAGGTTAATGTTATGATTTAACATATATATTAGTTGTAAGTCCAAGTTAGTTTTAGAGCACAAAACAAAAAGGTCGGTGGGGAAATCCCTGTCGGCCTTTTCTATTTTATATTGGAGAATTTAAAGAATGTAACTCCAATAAAAACTATAAGCCATGGGTATAATCCATGAAGGAGCAAAAAATGAAAAGTTTATTTTCTAATTCAGGCCTTTTGATACATCAAAATATTTTTGGTGAAAGATTCAAAGGTGATATGTCTACAGTAGTTGTAACAGAAAAAGACATGCGACCTAACAACGAGAAGGACTCATGTCCTTTTTGCAAGCAAAGAATTGGGGAGTATCATAAAGATTTTTGTGATTTAGCAAGGAAAACTGCACAAATCATTTTCGCGATTCGCGCTGAAATATCATTGCCAGATTTCATTGATGAATATTGCATGGACAATAAAGTCAGAGAAATTTCAAATGATATAAATAACCTTGCCTATAATCATTTATTGGATAATGAAGGTGAGAATCTCCTGGACTTTGAGTCTGCTGGTGCAACTGTTGGAATAATTGATTCCCAAGTAGACCCTAAGAAAATCTTTTAAGAATTATTATTCTTTAAAGATTTTACGGTTAGTAGGGAATTCTTCGTTAACCGATTTTTCTTTATAAAAAGATAGCAACAATTATCGTATTCTAGGGCCGTTCTTCCATGTAGTGAGGAGCGGCCCTTTGTCTTTGGAGCTGTACCTATGGAAAAAACAAAGAAGAGAGTACGCTCTGCCATAGCGCCTCTGTCTCAACAATATGACGAAGAGATCTACACCAACGAATGGCTATACAATGCGATGACTTTCAACGCTGCACGTGTAAAAGCAGCTCCAGAGGTAACAGGTATTGTTGACAGATTATTTCCGCAGATAATTGAGATGCTTGAGCAGCTTGGCAAACTGTCAAAAGCTCAAATCAACAAGAAGAAATCCAGAATCAAATTCACCTGCAAGGTAATTTTATTTAATCTTTATCTGGGATGGCTGCAAAACATGCCAGTCAAATACTCAAGAAACAGCAATGACTATATTAAAAACACTCGCTATCGAAAATTACACTTCACCTACTCCCAGGTAATTCCATCGGTTGATGCCTTCATTGCCTTGGGACTAATTTACAATCGACCAGGTGAATATTTCCCTGAAAGAAGGAATGGTCGTTTTCAGTCAAGGATGTGGGCTACTGATAAGCTTTCAAAACTAATGCTTGATGTAATCGGCAATCTGGCCTACCAGGTTGAAACAGAGGATAAGCGTGAAGTTATCATCTTACGAGACTCAGAAAAGAACAATATCGACTACAAGGATACAATCAGAACTCAGAAGTACAGAAAGAATTTGCGCTGCTACAATGAATTTATCTCAAAACAGTTCGTTAAGGTTCATGCGGAAGGTACTCTAAAAGTGAGCCTTGGAAGTCTGAAAGAGAAGCTGCTGCCAAATTTTCTTCAGGCCAATGCTACCCTGACAAACCTTCAGTCAGATATCCCCAATAGTCACCGGAATAGTAGTTCAACCAGAAGAATGATTAGTAGTAATGGTACAGTACCATACCTAACAGTACAGGAAAGACAGTACAAAGATAGTACATCTATAGTAGACCACCACATATCCATAACTAATAGATATTATCTATTACAACCATATTTCAATGGATTAGGTAAAAACCCCACTTACTATAGTTTGTCACGTGATTTGAAGAGAACCACCCCTCTATACAAAATATTGGAAGATAATGTCATGAAGTTATCGCATTTCAGAACCATAGTGTTGAACCAGATGTTGACGCATAAAGACGATGACGAGTTCATTTACGAGAAAAGGCCGCTTCAGAAGTTCGGTATCTCTCAGCTTGATTTTGTTATTGAGAACAAAAAACTCTACAGGGTCTTCAACAGAAAACGATTTAATCTGGGTGGAAGGTTCTATGGTGCTCTTCATACAAATCTGCCTAAAGAATTGCGGGCAGATATCTTGATAAACGGAGACCCCACGGTAGAACTCGATTACTCTGCTCACCATGTACGCATCCCTTATCATTTGGCAAAAACAGAGTACGTGGAGGACCCCTATCGAGCAGTGTGTAAAGACCGGTCAGATGACAAGGAACGAAAAATGATGAAGCATATCTTTTTAATGGTTGAAAACACCCGTTCAAGGGGTGGTGCGATTTTTGCGATTAAAGAAAATGCCAAGCCTTGGTATAAGGATTATATCGGCAGCTTAGGTTATAAGGACATTTCAGCAGTACTTGACCGCATTGAAGATGAACATAATGCCATCAGTAATTGTTTTTACAAGGAAAAGGGTCGTGAATATCAATTTATTGACAGTGAGATTGCAGAAGCAATTTTATTACGCATGACCAAATCAGGTATTCCCTGCCTGCCTGTGCATGATAGCTTTATTGTCCCTAAACAGCACCAGGATGAGCTCTATCAAGTAATGACTGCGGAATACAAGCGTGTCCTGGGCTTTTCTCCTGTAATAACATAGATTTTTTCACTTCACCTATAATTCAGTGACACTAATGACGCGTTTTTAGCTTTTGTGTGTTCAACATCTCAAAATCTGATTATTGCCGAAAATGTGTCATTAGTGTCATTTTCGGCAAAATATCCCTGAGTTGTAAATGAATTTCAAAGGAGGATATTGGTGATGGAACCTACGGCCAACTACCTGCCGCTTAAGAACCAGCTACCACTATATTGGAGTGTTGTACATCTTCCCCTTTCTACCAGTATCGCTACAAATTTTTGAACAAAATTTTTGTCTCCTATGCTGGTATTGATAAAAGAATTTACCACATTTTGGGCATCTTCTAAACCTGCTTTGCTCTAAGTGTAAGTAACTAATTAAGTTTAGAAATATGGTCGATGTAACGTCGTGTTCCTCTCTTCTCTTATCTTGGATATTTACATTAAACCTAAAAACTATTTCTCCATTGTTATCATAGTCGAGCATCGCTTTAACTGGATATTCCAACCCATCACACTGCTTGTCCATTACCCCTCTGACAGCGTTGGTTGTAGCTTGTTTGATGGAGTGAATCATTTTCTTGGCATTTGTTAAGTCTTTATCAGCTAATGCAGCCGCTACCCTTTCACTTTGCTCCTTTTGGGTTAGTACCAAACCCTCCCCAATTACATTGCAAGATTCCATAAGTTCTAACCACTTATAAAGAAAGGCAGCGAATGACGATTTATTTTCAGGAGTCTCCTGTTCTGCCATGAACGCTAATTCCAAAAAAATATCCAACGGTTCCTTGTCACTTTCTTTCAATGTATTCATCTCATTAGGCTGTATGACACGTATTGTAATCACAAAATATAGAAAAACACTTTGACAATTCCTTTTACCGCAGGTACGATATATTTAATTTTAACGTACCTTATACGTAAACATTTTTTTTGTCGTTGATAAGCCGATGTTTTCCATTATATGTCAATTAAAAGAAGAACGCAACTATGAAAGAATCAGTATCCCGAAATATGCTTTACAACACAAGAGGAGGGAGACATGAAGTTACACGAACAAGAAAAACACTACCAGTCCAACTGTCTTTCCGGCATAACACCATCAAATGCAGGAGAGACCACAGAGCAGCAAAAATCCGATTTCAATCTAACAGATTTAGGAAATGCAAACCGATTGGTGGAACAGTTTGGGGACAAAATAAAATACTGCTCAACATCCCGGAAATGGATTGTCTGGAATGGCAAGTCCTGGGAAAATGACGAAAACGCAACAGTTTCAAAGCTGGTTAGAGAAGTTGTCAAAAACCTGTACAAAGAAGCTCAGCAGGCTGAAGATGAAGTAACAAGAACGAAAATAGCAAAACACGCGATGAGGTCAGAACACGTAAATAGAATTAGAGCCATAACTGCCCTAGCAATGGATGACCATAGAATTCGAATAAAAACCGAAGAGCTTGATTCTAACACGTGGCTACTGAATTGTACGAATGGCACTGTAAATTTAAGGACTGGACAAATTACGTTCCATGACCCAAACGACTTCATTACAAAAATGGTCCCCGTCGATTATGACGCAAACAGCGCCTGCCCCAATTTCCTGAAATTTCTATCCCAGATTATGGCTGAAAACGTGGAGATGCTTCAATACCTACAAAGATTCCTCGGATATACACTCACAGGAAATACAAGGGAACAATGTTTTCACATCTTTTGGGGTAACGGCTCAAATGGAAAAAGTACCCTCCTGAATTTATGGACCAAGTTACTTAGTGACTATGCAAAACAAGCACAGCCGGAGTCCTTTCTTGACACAAACAAAGGGAATATAAACAATGACATCGCAAGGTTAAATGGCGCTAGGCTGGCGACAACAACTGAGCCAGATGACAATCAATACCTTGCAGAAGGTATCCTAAAGCAGACAACTGGCAGCGATACGATGACAGCACGCTTCCTGCGTAAAGAATATTTCGAGTTCAAGCCACAGTTTAAGTTAATCATGACAACGAACCATAAACCCAATATCAAGGGAAAGGATTTTGGAATGTGGCGGAGAGTCAGACTCGTTCCATTTGAAATAACCATTCCCCCACATGAACAAGACCAAGACTTAGAAGAAAAACTCAATTCAGAATTACCTGGGATTCTAGCCTGGGCTGTTAGGGGCTGTTTAGACTGGCAGAAAAATGGCCTTGGATTACCAAAGGTTATAGCGGACGCGAATGCCGAATATAGACAAGAGATGGATGTAGTGGGACGATTCATTGAGGATTGTTGCACTGTAGGAACGGACGAGAGAGTGTCTAGTCAAATTCTTTTTACGCTTTATTCAGGTTGGTGTCGTCAGCAGGGAGAGTCCCTGAAGACCAAGGTCGCTTTTGGAAAAGAATTGAAGCAGAAATGTTTCACTCCATACAGGACAAGTACTGAAAGAGGATGGCTTGGCATAGGCCTCAAAACATACATCAACGCTCTAGCTGCATAACAAGAGCACCACATAGCACGCCATCAAACTATTGAAGTAAAAACAGAACGAATTTACCCAGTGCAACGGAAGAACAGGTAACTAAAGAAAGTCAGTTACCAAATGCGCTCACCGCGGTACTCCGCAACGGACGACATCTTTCACCGCACAGTCAAACATTTCTAAAGGAAGGACTGTGTCTATGAACGATTATCTGAAAAGGCAAAATTATTTTACTCAAAAAGAACTTGCGACGCGGTGGAGAGTATCTCAAGGTACCATTATCAATCTGCGCAAAGCTGGCAACATTCCATTTTTCAGCTTACCAGGTTCAAGTAAGATACTGTACCCTGTTGATGAAATAATTGATTGTGAGCAAAAACATACAACTGCAATAAAGGAGGTGCATAACAAAAGACATCAACTAACTGAATTAAAGAGGAAATTGCCTGTTGTATCACCCAAAAAACAACAAAATTGGAGGATATAACTATGGCAAAAAAGAGTAAAAACCATCATCTCGAACTACGGGGTGATACTTGGTACTTCGTCGCTATGGTAAACGGAAAGAGGATAAGAAGAGCTTTATCCACTTCTGTAACAGAAGCCAGACGGACACGTGACCAATACTTGAAAGAAATTGACCTGTACGGGAAAATTCAAAGTAGTAAAGCCGTCTATGACCCTGATGGCGACAATGAAGAGATTTTATTTGGTGAAGCGGCTCAAAAGTGGGCTAACTCTATCGTCAGAAAGGTAAAACCATCTACTTTAAGAGACTATAAAAGTGCGATGAACACCTATATTTTACCTCGCTTCGGTAACACTCCGATATCCGAAATTACGTTTCTTGAAATTGAAGAGTTCATGGCGCAGCTTACCTGCTCTGCCAAGCGAATAAATAATGTCTTGGTACCGATGAGAGCCGTTATGCACTTCGCACAGCGAGCAGAGATGATAGACAAAAACCCTATGAACCTGATTGCTAATCTAAAGACTGATAAACCTGATATCAGCCCTCTATCTATGGATGAAGTCAATTTGTTTTTGAATGCAGTTCATCAATATTATACAGATTTCTTCACTGTTGCTTTTTTTACCGGCATGAGGTTTGGCGAAATGGCCGCTTTGAAGTGGGAAAATGTCTCCTTCAAACTCGGCGTCATCAAGGTAAAAGAAACTCGCGTAAGAGGTGAAGAGGGTCGCCCAAAGACCAATGGCTCAGTAAGGGACATCAAGATGATGCCGCCTGTCATTGAGGCTTTAACGAATCTGAAGGCAAGGAAAAAAAACAACTCTCCTTATGTATTTGTAAATAAGAGCAATAACCCTCTGCTGCCGAACTCCATCAATTACCATGTATGGAAGCCTGGTTTAAGAAAAGCTGGGCTTAAGCCAAGGTCTCTTTATCAGACGAGGCATACATTTGCGACTTTGATGCTCGATAGCGGTGAGCTTCCAGGTTGGGTCCAAAAAATGATGGGCCATGAATCTTTGAAAATGATATTGGAAAAATACTATTCCTACATCAAGAACTACCAAAGAAATGATGGCGAGGCGTTTATGGAAAATGTCTTTGTTCCAGGGACACCTAGTGATGTTGTTGAGTCAGTAAATTGACATTGGCGTTTTTTACCCCAAATTTACCCCAAAATAAATAAGGGGAAAAAGCCAAGTGGCTAAATCCCCGTATTTACAGGCCTTAACGGCCATCACTCTGGTGGAGGCGGCGGGAGTCGAACCCGCGTCCGCAAATGCTCCCCTCTCGTATCTACATGCTTAGTTCCCTACTTGAAGTTTCGCCTAAGATATGCCGTGGGAACAGAGCGGATCTTAGGCTAGTCTATGAAGTTCTCGTCGCCTGATGTATAGACACCATCAATTGACCAGCCCGATGAGTCGACGCCCCAGATCCGGCCTTTCGGGCGAAGACCGGTGGGACGGCAGTATGACAGGTATTAAGCTGCTACTGCGTAGTTATAATCGTCTGCGATTATATTTATAGTCCGTCTTTTTTACGAGCTGACAGGTGCTCGGCATGCAACTCAAGCTTCCACATCCACGTCGAAGCCGTTTCGCCCCCTTATTTCGACATTTTTAGTAATTTTCTTTTATACAACAAGTCTTTCTCTTTTAGTTCTGGTTTCGGCGCATGGCGCGTTCAACCTCTCGTTCACCCTGCTTTTTCTTCAGCGTGGCGCGTTTATCATATTGTCTTTTACCTCGGGCAAGACCTAGTTCCACCTTTGCCTTGCCGTTACTTACAAAGTATATACTAAGCGGTATGAGAGCAAGACCTTTCTCCTGAAGTTTACCGATTAGTTTTTTTATTTCACGTTTATGCAGAAGAAGCTTGCGCGGTCTGATCGGCTCGTTGGGATTGTGCGTGGCAAACGTATACAGGGAGATGTGGACGTTGTGCAGCATCACCTCTCCTCTTTCATTAACCCTGGCATAGCCATCACGCAGGTTGACCTTGCCGGCCCGCAGCGATTTCACCTCGGGGCCCGACAGGACCATGCCTGCCTCGATCTTCGAGTCGATAATATAATTGTGATAGGCTTTCTTGTTTCTGCCGACTACTTTACCTTGCATACTTGCTTTATTCCTCTCCGGTTACCCGAAGTGCTTCTTCATAGGTAGTGATCCCATCCTGCACCTTTTTCCAGGCGTCCTCGCGTAATGTAGTCATTCCTTCCCGAATAGCAACCTGTCGCATCTCCGAGGATGACGATTGGGCGACAATCATTTTTTTAAGTTCCTGCGAAAGAGGAAAAATCTCAAACACGCCCTGCCGCCCTTTATACCCGGTATGGCGGCATTCACGGCAGCCCTTGCCGCGCTGCAGGGTCTGAGTACCCTTGCGGGGCACGGGGAAGCCGAGTTTATACAGTTCGGCGCCGTCAACTTCAAACTCTTCCCGGCAGTCGGGGCAGATTTTCTTTACCAGCCGTTGAGCCATACAACCGAGCAGGGTGGAAGAGAGCAGAAAGGGCTGGACGCCCAGATCAATCAGGCGAATAATGGAGGACACCGCGTCGTTGGTGTGCAAGGTGGAAAAGACCAGATGACCGGTCATGGCTGCCTGGACCGCATGTTTGGCGGTATCGAGGTCGCGAATCTCTCCTATCATCAGGATATCGGGATCCTGCCTGAGAATATTTCTGAGAATGGTCGAGAAGGTGACATCGATCAGGGGCTGGACGGCGATCTGATTAAAATCTTCATAGACCATCTCCACCGGATCTTCGACGGTGACAATATTCTTCTCCGCCGTGGCAATGGATTTGAGGGTCGAATAGAGCGTGGTCGACTTGCCGCTGCCGGTGGGGCCGGTGACCAGCACGATGCCGTGGGGTGAAGTGATCATCTGGTTGTAGACCACCCTGTCTCTCCTGGCAAAGCCGAGATGATGAAGATCCTGAAAAATGACATCGGGATCGAGAATCCGCAGCACCGCCTTTTCGCCGAAAGAGACCGGCACGGTGGAGACGCGAATTTCGACGGTTTTGCCTTCACTGCTCTCAATCTTGATCCTGCCGTCCTGCGGTCTTCTTTTTTCAGCAATATCCAGGCGCGAGAGAAACTTTATCCTGGAGACGATGGCGGAATGGACGGCTTTCGGCAGCTTGTAGATGGTATGGAGCGAGCCGTCGATCCTGAAGCGCACCATACAGATTTCCCGCTTGGGCTCGATATGAATATCACTGGCGCGCTGGTCGAGAGCATAGTGAAAGAGATGATTTACCGCCGACTTGATATGCTGATCGGAAGAGGTGATGGCCTTGGCCGAGGTCAGCTTGACAAATTGCTCAAGGTTGCCGATATCAATCGAGGTTGCCACCCCGGGAGTGGTAAAGTGGGTTTCGGCGGCGCTGATGGAGCTCTGGAAGCCGAAAAACTCGGAGATGATCTTCTTTATCTCCGACTTGGAGGCAAGATAGGCCCTGACCTTCATCTGGTTGGCCTGCTCGATATCGGCGATGACGGTCTTGCAGTCGGGGTGGTAGGAGGCTACTTCCAGGATGCCGTTATGAATATTGAAGGGCAGAATAAGCTGGCGGATAGCAAAGTTCTTGGGGATGGTCTTGGTGACGACATCCATATCCAACTCGAGCGGATCAAGCTTTTTGTAGGGGATTTTGCGGGCCTGGCTGACCGTCCGCATAATGGTCTCTTCATCGAGTACAGTGTCATCCCGGCCATCGATGGTCAGTTTGAAAGAGACAATGACGTCGATCAGATCGGGATAATTGGGATCGATCTCATCCCTTTTTCCATACTGTTTCAACAGCTTCTGACGCTGTTTGCCCTTCTCGAGGGTGATGAATTTGGCCTGCTTGCCGCTGAGAATATTCGCTTTTACCAGCAGTTCAAGCAGAGCATCGCTATAGAGAAACTTCATTCGCACCACTTATACCCCACCAGGAGGCCGTCCGAAAATGCCTTATCTCCGGCAACCCTCCCGGGAGGCGATTCTTCCATTTATTGGAGTTGGCTACATAAATGGTGCATTGTTCCCTTTTATGGGATTTTTCGCAAGTCTCTTTCTCTGTAGAGGAGCGGAATCAAACTCAATCTATTTCTCCAGAAGGCCCGCAAGGATCCGCAGATTTCTGCGGTCATTTTCGAGCTCTTTGTCCTTGGGGGTCTCCAGAGTCATGGAACGCTCGGCAAACCTGGGATCATTGAGGAGATTACGGAACCCCTCCAACCCGATCTGTCCTTCACCGATATGGGCATGCCTGTCGACCCTGCTGCCCACCTCTTTGGTCGAATCGTTCAGATGGAAAAATTCTATCCTTTCAACTCCCACACGCTCATCGAAGAGTGCCATGGTTCGCTGGTAGGCCTCGACGGTTCTGATATCATAACCGGCAGCAAAGAGATGACAGGTATCAAGGCAAACACCGAGCCGCGAGGAATACCCGGACTGGGCCAGGATGGCGGCGATCTCCTCGAAACTGCTGCCCAGCCCGGTACCCTGGCCGGCAGTGTTTTCAATAAGCACCCTGGTCTCCGAACGGGCCTGCTCGAGTGCAGCATCCAGCCCACGGACAAAATGCTCTATACCCTGCTCCACCCCGGTGCCTCCATGTGATCCGGGATGAAGAACGAGCATGGTGATGCCAAGCTGCTGACAACGTTCCAGCTCGAGAACAAAGGCTCCGATCGATTTATGCAGCAGACTCTCATCGGCAGAGGCAAGATTGACCAGATAGGAGCCGTGTGAAGCCACCTCCAGGCCGGGATAGTCACGCCAGGCAGCACGAAAATCCTCGACTTCCTGCCGTCGCAACTCCGCCGGAATCCATTGCCGCTGGTTGCGGGTGAAAATCTGCAGCGCCTCGCCGCCCACCTGAGCCAGTCGCTCAAAAGCGAGATACAGCCCGCCGCTGACCGATTCGTGCGCTCCTAAAAACGGCATCAGACTTCCTCCCCGGTGCCGCTCAATATGGCGGGCAGCTGCCGTGACATTTGTTCCTCAAGTTCCTCCTGATAGGTGATCTTTCCGAATTTTTCTATCTGCGACTGATAATATTCCGCCTTTTCCGGATCGGCATAGGCGGCCCGCCTTTCCACCTCGATCGCCTGATCGACCAGCTCATTTGCCCAGAGGGCCGTAGCCAGGGTGTCAAGGATATAACCGCTGGGTTTCACGGCGGCAGCAGAACGGGCATACTCCAGTGCCTTTTCCGGATCGCGCAGTTCGATATCTTCGGCAGTGAGCAGCAGCCAGGAATAATTATTGAGAATATCCGGCTGTCGCGGCTCCATCTGCACAGCCATGTCAAAGGCGATAACGGCCCTTTCTTCAAAGTTGTTCTCGAGCAGAAAATTCCCGGCGAAAAAGAGCCAGTGAGCAGGATCTTCCTCCTGCTTTGCGTTGTAGAGCAGATCCGCCTTGACATATTTCTCTTCATAGGCGGCCATGCTCTTTTCAAAGGAGAGGCTCTGCACGAAAAGGATTGAGCCGAACAAGATGCCGATATAGAGCAACAGGCTGGTTCCCACTTTTCGATGGTGCTGTCTGATGAGTGCAGGCTCTCTCTCGCATTTATGCAGAAAATCGACTCTCTCGCCGATGCCGAAATGATGCCAACTCGGCTGTTCCCGGATATTGCCGCTGAGAATCGCGATTTTTTCAAAGGCGGAGATTATGGCACGGCTGTTGCCCTGCACATCAAAGACATGAAGGTCGGCCTGACGTTCGAAATTTCGCATGAAATACCCGAAAATATAGCGAAAGAAAATCAGCAGAAAAAGCAGGGCGGGAACGGCAATGACAACATTGCGCACCACTTCCGGCGACAGATTTACGGCGGCGACAAAAGAATAAAAATAATCCCTGGAAAAGAAATAATAATAGAGGGGCTCGGCGAGAAAACCGCCCGCCAAAACAAAACCTCCGATGAGAAAGACATAGAGCGGCAGATGAAACCTTTTGGCATGGCCGATCTCGTGAGCCATCACCGAGTCGAGCTCATCGATGGTCATGGTTTCCAGAAGCGCCGGAGTCAGAAGAATGTAGCGCAGTCCGGGAATCACTCCCATAACGCCTGCAGTGATTACCCGCCCTTCAAAAAGCGGCCAGATATACAATTCGGCGGAAAAATTCTGCTTTTCACAGAAGGCTACAAGATGATCCCGCAGGGGGCCCTCCTCCACCTTCCGGCAGCCCCACAGCGTCTTGACCAGCGGTGGAAAGAAGATAAAGACGAAGATCAGGAATGTTCCGAAAAAGAAGACATCTCCCCAGATCGAAGCCATGGCCTGCTGCAGCCACGGCCACGGGGCAAGGCCGACAAGATCGTAAAGAACCGTAAGAATCATCCAGGGCAGGACAATGGGGAGGTTGGCCTTGATATTGGAATATATGAAGACACTGCGTCGATATTTTCGTGCAAAAACCCGTTCATAGCTTTTTCTTGCCCTGCCCCAGAGAATTACAAGGAGCAGAAAAAAGACCAGCAGGCCGGCGATGTTGGTCAGGGCCGGAAGCCGGCCTCCGAAGGAGAGGAAGACAAGATAATATTTGAGATCGAGGCCGAACACCATAAAGACATAGACCAGCAGGCCGGCAGCGGCGACACGCTTCTCCGCTTTAAAGTATTCGCTGGACTCACTGGTATCCACCCGGCGAAAAACCCTGGCCGCATACCTGTCAAAGACGACTGCGAGCACCAAAAAAGCGAGCAGCGCCAGGATGGCCGGCAGGGTGGGAACCGGCGGAACTGTAGCCATGCTGAAGATAAAAATGGCGGTCAGGAAATAGAGCAGGTTGTTATATATCACGGTTTTTCCGTTACTATAGGTTGAGGAGTAGTATGGGTTTTGATGAAGTTCCTGATTTGTTTACGAGTCACCTGGTTTGCTGACATGGCAGCTTCTCAAAACAGTATTGCCTTTTTCAATTTTGTGTAGCTTTATCAGGAAATTTAATGACGGAAGTTCCTTTTTTCCCTGCTGCCGGATTCGCCCGATTCGGCGCATCGCAAGGTGGCTTAGCGGAGACCTTCCTCAAGAAGGTCAGCACATTCCCCGGCAACCGTCCTTCTCTGGTCAATGTTCGGTAAAATTCCCACATATTTCGCCACAGACCTCTTTTTAGTTGACTTTTTAACCAAAGAAGATAATATGATATGTTTACTTAGGCGGAATGGGCGCATAGCTCAGTTGGCTAGAGCCACCGGCTCATAACCGGTCGGTCGTAGGTTCGAGTCCTACTGCGCCCACCATAATTTTTGAATCTGATCCTTAACTCCAGGTTCCTTGAAAAGACTACAGTTTTTCACATATAGAGAGGCAGAACAAAAACCTGCCCACATAGAGTATGTCACACCGGGCTTAACCGCCTGGTCTAGACGGACTGAACCAAAAAGGTACTTTCTCCACGGGAAAGTACCTTTTTTTATTGGTTTTATCGGTAACATTGGGAGGATTCACAATGCAGCCTAAAATCAAGGATATCCTCTTCACCCTGGAAAATTTCGCTCCACAGGCACTTGCTGAAAAATGGGATAATGTCGGTCTCCTGATCGGCAGCCCGGACAATAACGCTGCCGGCATCCTGATCGGCCTTGATCCCACTAACTCGCTGGTGGATGAGGCCATCGCTCTTGGTGCCGATACTCTGATCACCCATCACCCTGTTATTTTCAAAGCACTTTCCTCCATTAACACGGACGACCCCGCCGGGCAGCTGCTGCAAAAGGCCCTGTCGCACAATATTTCCATTATCGGCTGTCACACCAATCTTGATTCTGCCGTCGACGGCGTCAGCGATGTCCTGGCGAGAGCCCTGAGACTGACCGACCTCGAACCTCTTTTGCCGGCGACAGAGGATAAAGCAAGCGGCAGCGGCCTGGGCAGGATAGGAGTCTATGCGGAACCGATATCGGCCGTGGAATTTCTCCAGCGGCTCTTCAGCCTTCTCCAGCTGGACACCCTGAATATTGCCGGATCACTGCCTGAAAAAATTTCCACGGTCGCCGTCTGCGGGGGCAGTGGCTCCGACCTGGCACCTCTGGCGCGAAGCCGCGGCGCCCATGTCTACCTCTCCGCCGAAATCAAACATTCCACCGCAATCTGGGCCAAGGAAACCGGTTTTGCCGTCATAGACGGCACCCATTACGCCACCGAGAAGCCAATCACCTTCCACCTTGCGGAAAGACTCAGAAAAATTGCTGTCCAGGAAAACTGGGATGTCGAAATACACCTAACAGAGACGGAGGAACCTCCTTTTGTCTCTTTACATACATTATCAACCTTGAAAACTAAAACCATAAATATAGGAGAAAAATCTTGAACGCCGAAATAGCTCAACTTGTCTCTTTGCAGGAACTCGACCTCGAAATAGACAAAATAGACAACGAAATAAAACAGGAACAGGAAGCTCTCGATGAACGCATCAAAAAACTGGCTGAAAAAGAAGCGTATATCAACACCCTGACCGAACAGATCGATGTTCTGGAAAAGGAACGCCGAACGCTAGAAGATGAAATGGCCGATAAAATGGCTCATGTAAAGGATCGCCAGTCTAAAATGATGCAGGTTCAGACCGGTCGCGAACAGACTGCCCTGTTAAAGGAAATCGAGGATGCCAAGAAAAGCGCCAAGGAAAGCGAAGACCGCATCGTCGAATTGATGGAAAAGATCGAAAACCTCTCCAATGAAGCAACTGAGGAAAAAAATCTCCTCAAAGGCGAGAAGAAACTGGTATCCGAAGAAACGGAAAAGGTTCGTAAAGCCATCGAAAAGATCAACAAGGGCAAAAAGGAAAAAACCGCCGTTCGTGATAAACAGGCCACAGAGATAAATTCGCGCCTTATAAAAAAATACAACACCCTGCGTAAACACCGCAATGGGCTGGCGGTGGTCAACGTTAATGACGGGGTATGCCAGGGCTGCTTCATGAGTCTGCCGCCGCAGCAGTTCAACATACTGCTCAGAGGCGATCAGATGCTTGACTGTCCCACCTGTCAGAGAATGATCTATTACAAGGAACTGGAGACTGCCGAGCAGTAGCAGAACGGACACCGGACCTTATCGATAGCAGGTTCAGCTGTCGGCGCGTTCTTCTCATTTTCATCTTTTCGGCAGAGAAGAAAAGATCCGGTTTAAGGACTGCAGGGAATAGTGTAGTATATAGATATAGATATTTTGGAGCGGGTGCATGATCGCTCCGGTTTTCACTGGAGAGGAAAGTCCGAACTCCACAGGGCAGAATGGTTCGTAACGCGAACACCGGGCGACCGGTGGAAAGTGCCACAGAAAACAAACCGCCTGCTCGCAGGTAAGGGTGAAACGGCGAGGTAAGAGCTCACCGCGTCCATGGTGACATGGACGGCATGGTAAACCCCATTCGGAGCAAGACCAAATAGGGAGGTTTTAAGGGCTGCCCGTCCACCGCCTCCGGGTAGGTTGCAAGAGGTGCCGGGCGACCGGCATCCCAGTTAAATGATCATGGCCCCTTGCAGGGGTAACAGAATTCGGCTTACTACCCGCTCCAATTTTTTCTATACAGCCCGCGAACACCAACTTTTATCATGAAAATTAAAGCCGCCGCCATCATTCCAGCCGCCGGCAGCGGCAGCAGAATGAACTCTCATCTGCCGAAACAGTATCTCGAGCTCTCCGGCAGGCCTGTCCTGGTGCATACCGTCTCCGCCTTCCATCACAGCAGTTTGATTGATCTGATCGTTGTGGTCGTCCCGGCGGACCGGGTGGAGTCCACCACAGAGCTGCTGCACCAATGGAATCTGACGGGCAAGGCAATCGTAATCAAGGGCGGTGTCCGACGGCAGGATTCGGTAAAGGCCGGACTCGACTACCTCGATCATGACCTTGATATCGTTCTGGTCCATGACGGCGCCAGGCCCCTGGTCTCCGAGGAGTTGATCCGCCGCTGCCGAGACGCTGCGGCAGAGCATGGCGCGGCCATTGCTGCAATCCCGGTAAAGGATACGCTGAAGAGAGGTGATCGCAGCGATTCCATCAGCGCCACCATCGACAGGTCGGCGCTATGGCAGGCCCAGACCCCGCAGGCGGCAAGATTTCCGCTTTTACGCCGGGCATTTGCCGAGGCGGGAGACTTTGAAGCGACGGATGAAGCGTCCCTGCTGGAGCGTGCCGCGATTCCCGTCAAGCTCGTGGCCGGATCGGAGACCAACATCAAAATCACCCGGCCCGAAGATCTCTTTATGGCCGAAAGAATTCTTATGCAGCCATCGACCAATCAGTTCAGAATAGGACATGGATTCGACGCCCACAGTTTTGCTCCAGGCAGGGAGCTGGTGCTTGGCGGAGTCAGGATTACATATGAGCGGGGGCTTGCCGGGCATTCCGATGCCGATGTGGTTACCCACGCTCTGTGCGATGCCATCCTTGGGGCCCTGGGCAGGGGCGATATCGGAGCCCATTTTCCCGACTCTGCGGCGGAATTCAAGGATATCTACTCGATACGGCTGCTGGAACAGGTCGCTGAAATCATGCGGCAGGACGGCTACACCATTGGCAATGCGGATATCACCATAATCTGCCAGGAACCACGGCTGGCTTCCTCTATTGCCGGGATGAAAAAGATTCTGGCTCAAGGCTGCGAGAGTACTCCCGAGCAGATTAATATCAAAGCGACAACCACGGAAAAGATGGGCTATACCGGCAGAAAGGAAGGCATCAGCAGTCATGCGGTAGTCTTTCTCACCTCAACGGCACAGGATATGAGATGCAGATAAATACAGACAGATTGGCACAATTCTTCACCGAGCTCTGCCAGCTGGAGAGTCCATCGAAAAAGGAGGGCGCAGTTGCCCGATACCTTCAGCAGCATTGCGAAAAACTCGGGGCCGCCTCCATCATCGTCGATGACAGCTCATCGCAAACAGGATCCGAAACCGGAAATCTCATCGTCCGCTTTACCGGTGATGAGAATCTCAATGACGCCCTGTTCTTCGCTTGCCATATGGACACCGTCGGCCCCACCGAAGGTCTGGAGGTGATACGTAATGGTGATATTTTCACCAGCGGCGGCAACACCGTGCTGGGTGCCGATGATAAATCAGGTATTGCACCGCTTCTCGAGCTTATGTACCTGCTCAAGGAAAACGACACCCCCCACTGCCCCATTGAGCTGGTCTTTACCACCTGTGAGGAAATCGGGCTTCTCGGCGCCAAGGCTCTGGATACCAGCCTGCTCAAGGCACAATACGGCTATGCCCTGGATTCCACCAGAAAAGGCAAGATTGTTACCGGCGCACCTGCGGCCAACAAGGTCAAGATCACCATCAAGGGCAAAGCCGCTCATTCCGGATCGGCGCCGGAGCGAGGCGTCAACGCCCTGGCCATAGCCGCTCAGGCCATTACCCAGATCACCCTCGGCAGGATTGACACCCTGTCCACCGCCAACTTCGGCCTGATAAGCGGCGGCACCGCCACCAATATCGTTCCCGAGACGGTAGTGCTCGAGGGCGAGGTCCGCAGCCACTCCCCGGTGATGCTGGCAGACCACACCAGGATTATAAAAAATATTTTCCAGCAGGTCGTCAAGGACTGGCCGCACAGTGAAGACGACATTGGGGCCTCGCTCTCCTTTGAGATGGAGGAGGATTTTCCGGCTCTGCAGCTCGAGGACGGCGAGCCGGTACTGCGCCGCATACACAGTGGCGCCGCAATTATTGACCGCCCTCTTTACTTCGATATCGCCGGCGGCGGCAGCGATGCCAATATATTCTGCGGCAGTGGCCTGCGGACGGCTATCGTTCCGACCGGCATGGCAAACGTGCATACCACCGACGAACAGGTGGATCTGAATGATATGGTGGCGCTCACCGAACTCATCTACGCCATGGTGACCGATAGCGGTTCCTGAAAATGACAGCGTCTCCGGTTATCTTTTCAGGTTGGAATAAAACGGTATGTGACAAAAGGCACAAAGAGCGCTATCTTTGTGTCTTTCCCTTTTCTTTGTAAAGGAATTTTTTCATCAGCAGGAACTTACCAAGGAAACAATAATGGAACACCATTTTAACGAGCAGGACACATCTTCCTACCCGAAGCATGAATGCGGCGTCTGCGGTGTATTCGGCCATGAAGACTCAGCCAAGCTCACCTATTTCGGCCTTTACGCCCTGCAGCACAGAGGGCAGGAAAGTGCCGGTATCGTCACCTCCAACGGGCACAAGGTCAACTCCTATAAAAACATGGGGCTGGTGCCGGAAGTGTTTTCCGAGCAGATCCTCAGTCAGCTGGTGGGCAATATATCGATCGGCCACGTGCGCTACTCCACTACCGGGGCCTCGAATATCATCAACACCCAACCTCTGATGGTCAACCACAAGGGGACCACCCTCGCCGTTGCCCACAACGGCAACCTGGTTAATTCCATCGAGCTGAGAAGTGAGCTTGAGGAAAACGGCTCCATCTTCCAGACCACCATGGACAGTGAAATCGTTCTTCATCTGATGGCGCGAACAGCCCATCTCGGCCTTGAAAAGGCTCTGATGAAATCGTTTTCCTCTCTGCAAGGCGCCTATTCTCTTTTGCTGATGAGCGAAAACACCATGGTTGCGGTACGTGATCCCAATGGTTTCCGGCCGCTCTGCCTGGGCAAGCTCAACAACAGCGGCTGGGTGGTGGCTTCGGAAACATGCGCCCTCGATCTTATCGAAGCCGACTATGTGCGTGAGATCGAGCCGGGAGAGGTGCTGATCATTACCAGGGAGGGCATGAGATCGATTTACCCCTGGCCCAAGAGGGACACCAGCTTCTGCATTTTCGAACACGTTTACTTTGCCAGACCCGATTCGGAAATCTTCGGCACCAATGTCTATGAGGCACGGAAACAAATGGGCCGTATTCTGGCCAGGGAGTATCGCATAGACGCAGATTTTGTCATGCCCTTTCCCGATTCCGGCAATTACGCCGCGCTGGGATATTCTCAGGAATCAGGCATTCCTCTGGAATTCGGGGTGATCCGCAACCACTATGTCGGCAGGACTTTCATCCAGCCCACCCAGTCGATGAGGGACTTCAATGTTCGTGTCAAACTCAATCCGGTGCGCTCCTTTCTCAAGGGCAAGCGGGTTATTATTGTAGAGGACTCGGTAATCAGAGGGACCACCGGCAAAAGCCGGGTCCGCTCACTGCGTGATGCCGGCGCCAAAGAGATCCATATGGTTGTCAGCTGCCCGCCAACCAGGCATGCCTGTTACTACGGCATAGATTTTCCCTCGACCGATCAGCTTATTGCCTCGAACAATAACAGGAAGCAGATTGCCGAAGCGCTTGGCCTTGATTCTATCTATTATCTCAGCAAAGAGGGTATGGTTGAGGCGGCGGGACTGGCAAGCAAGGATTTCTGCCTGGCCTGTTTTGACGGGAATTATCCGATACCTCCGAACCCGAATTTTCGCAAGAATGTGCTGGACCGGTGATTTCTTAAGCCGGAGGCGGAAATACGGCAGCGATACTTGTTTAAAATTTCCAATAAAATTCAGCCAAAGATACTTGCATTTCAGGTAAGTCCCAAGAATCTTCGGGAATGTGTTAGTTTCGTCATTCCGGGCTTGATCAAGTCCGGAATGACGTAAGAATAGGCTTTTGTAAAATCTCCAAGGCAGGCAGCATGAAACTGGCTGAGTTTCATGGTAATCAGATGCTTTTTCTTGCTTGACTGATGGGAATGCCAAAGACTACAACCGGCAGATCACACAACTCTTGCCGTTGCTTTTGGCTTCATACATGGTTTTATCGGCGCGCGCCTTCATTCTGACAATATCCACTTCCAGCTCCAGCTCCGGATTGCGGTCACAAGAGACGATACCGATCGACAATGTGGTTTTGCCGTAGTTGGCCTCGATAAACCTGAGCAGAATACGCTGGACAATCTCCGTTGCCTGGTTGGCACTGGTCTGCGGCAGCAAGACGGCAAATTCATCGCCCCCCAGCCTGAAAGCCATATCGACATTCTGACGGGTACACTCCACCAGAATCTCACCCAGGGACACCAGAACCTTGTCCCCTTCCGGATGGCCTAATTTATCGTTATATTCCTTGAAATTGTCAATATCGAGAATGGCGAGGAAAAGCTGATAATCCTGACGAAAAGCCCTTTCGACCTCATGAACAAAATATTTATCGAAGGCCCTGCGATTGTAAATCGATGTGAGGCTGTCACTAAGGGAAAGCTGTTCCAACTCACTCACCATCTTCCGCTCACGCATGGCTCTGGCAAGCTTAGCTTCAAGCTCGGCCTGATCGATCGGCTTCTTGATAAAATCGATCGCTCCGGCCTTGATCACATCGGCATAGCTTGCCCGTTCGCTGAATCCTGTGGCGACAATAACATCAATTTTAGGAAAATTTTCACTAACATAAGCCAGCAACTCCAGACCGTCCATGTTCGGCATCAAAACATCCGTAAGAATAAGGTCGCACCTTTTTTCTTTGAGGACCTCGACAGCTTCAAGACCATCGCCGGCGAGAAGACACTGGTAACCCAAAGCTGAAATCAGCACATTCAATGTCTTTAAAACAAGATCATCATCATCTACAATCAGTATTACTGTAGACTCATTGTCAGTTATCATTGCAGTGCCATATTTATTTCTTTTACCGATTGCCGATGAACTCGATAATGTCAGCGTTTTTAAATCCAGCTCATTCCCTCCTGGAGTATTTTAGAATCCGGAGTTATTGGAAACAAAAAAAAACCCGGACCAAAACATATTAATTAATCTTTATTTTTAAATACTTAAAAATAAACGGACAAGAAAAACATTTTCCCCTGAGCTTGATTGGCAATCAATATCCTTATCGGCCAGGCATACGCCAAGCCCATCTCTTTGTATCTATCCCCTGGAACATTTACCACAATTGTTTGTTACAATACATTTTAAAATGAAGAAAGTCCAGTTCTAGACGAAAAAAAGCATTGCAAAATGATTAAAAATGGACTGAAGTTACTACCACTTACCGTCCAACTTGCATTACCGCGTCTGAAAGTATACAGTGCAGTCTGCGCCACAGACGGAGTTTATCTCCATTTCCTGCCGCTAATGTACGGGAGCATCGTCTATTGACACGAAGATATTGAGAATATCGAAGTATGGAAAAAATCTTTTTAACCAACATCCAGAAGAACTGCATTTTCGAATCAGGAATAACTACTGATCCGCTTGATGAAGTAGTTGAACTTATTTCTCAAATCTGTCCAGAAATCGACTGCGGGCTCGTGCGCCAAGTCCACGGTGACGTTACCGCGATTTTTTCCGGAAACTATCCCGGGTTCGAAGCCAGTATTACCAAGTATCACAATTTAAGGCACACTTACAGTGTGGTACTTGCGACTATGCGCCTCTTTCATGGTCTCTATCATGAAGGGAGAAATCTTCCCGATGAGCTTATTCTTCAAGGTTTGCTCAGCGCCTATTTTCACGATTCCGGCATGCTGCCGCAGTCCCCGGAAGAAGCGCAAAACAATTCAGGTTATGCTCAGCAGCATGAAAAACGCTCTATTGCCATTCTCGACATTTATCTGCAAACCAACAATTTCCCCTTAGACTACAGCACCAACTGCGAAACAATCATCAAGCATACGATTCTTGACTGGGAAGCCAAAGAAGGCGACATAGCCGACAGCAGACTGCATCTTTGCGGCCAGGTCATTGGCACGGCGGACCTGCTGGCTCAGATGGCTGACCGCTATTATCTCGAGAGCCTGCCCCTGCTTTTTCAGGAACACCAGGACAGCGGCATAGACAAGCACACCTCAGCCATCGAATTGATGAGCAGCACGCTTGATTTTCACGATAAAATAATAAAGAGAAGACTTGAGGAGACATTAGGCAACCTCGCCCCGTCAATGCGGACTCATTTTCAAAAGCGCTGGAATATAGACAAGAACCTCTATCTGGATAACATCGGTCTTAACCTCGATTACCTGAAAAGAATCGCAGAAGTCTGCTCGGCTGATCTTAGCTGTTGGGCAACATATCTGCGGCGCACCCCCCCTCCCACCAAGCTGTGAGAGGTTCAAATATTTTTATTTCTGCCGTGGATCCTTACCGGTCTCAAACATCTCGAAAAGATCGTAAAAAAGCCTTCCAACCGCACTGAAATGAGTGGCGGCCCCCGAACTTGCGTAGGCCTTGGTGATTTCCAAAGCCTTGGCAAAGCTCTCCTGGCTTTCGGAATCCTGGGGGTTTTTTAATGCTTTCACCAATCTGGCCCCGACATCATTCTCCATATTTCAATTCCCTATAGCTGCTATTGTTTAATTCCGGTATCTGCCCGGCCTTATCCTTCGACTGGGCTAATATCTACAATTATTGTGATTATCAGGCAAGAAGATTTAACAGGGGTTATTTCACGGGTCCGGAGACAATATTTTTTATCAAGTGAATGATTATTTTATGAACCTTCGGAAGATACCTGAGCGGGCGGGAAAAATCAGCAGCCGTATTGCCGGGTCGGTTTCTGACAATACGGCTGCGTGACATGGTATGCTTACCGGGAAAAAGTCCAACCTTCTCTGTCTTTCATGGGTTCGAGTTTCATAATAAAATCAGTCCACTCGAATGGGGTATTGATGATTTCAAAACCCATAATTTTACGACGTCCGACTGATTCCGCCCACCTTGGCTTGACAAGCATTTTGAAGTTCTTTCCGTTTCCGGAAATCACCACAGTCATTCTCCGGGTATTTTCATTAATACGTTTAGGCAGATCCGTCATGCCGACACCGAATCTTGATACATCGCTGACGACGCCGGGGAAAAAGCCTTTCCCGTCCGAGAGATCGGCACTAATCCCTTTAACTTCCAACCTTTGATACACTCTGTTTCCCATAACAACCTCGTTAAAATTACACATTCCCATTTCAGCACATCATTTCACGATGAGTTGACGGGCTGCTCCAGCTCGGCTGGGGGTAAAGAATAGTTGCAATTCCCAGGCCACTGCCAAAAACGAGTAGAGCCAAAGTGAAGTTGATTTCACATATCAACCGGATGGACGGTGCAGGGGCTCAGCAATTGAAGGTGATAAGAGGAAAAGCCAGTGCTTCTTCCGGAAAAATGAACTATTCGGTACAATTTTCCTGCTCCTTGACAGCACCACTAAGGCCTCGACTCTTCCAGAAGCAGATCGAGAAGACGTCTGTACTGCCGCAGCACCATAATTCCGGTACCGTTCAGTTCACTCCCCGTGGCCACAAAGCCATGATTTTTTAAGATAAAAAAAGAGGATTCCTTCTCCACCAGATATTTGGCCGAGCGGGCGAGTTCTTGTGTTCCATAGGGATATTCTTTATCTGTTTGAGGTATCTGAAGTGTCCCGGCGTGAACATTAAGCAAGAGGGAATGGCCGTGCATGATCGTAGTTATCCCGGAGAGGTGATGGTAAATGGTGTGATGAAGAAAACACTCAGAGGAAGGCTCATGCTTACCCTTGACGCAGAACATTTCCTCTTTTTCATCATAACTGACCAGACAGAAGTTCTGCGGACGTAATTCCCGGCAGGGAATCATGCCGGTGCGGGTGATAATAAAAGATTGATCAGAGACCCGGTAGGAATGGTTGCCGTAGGCGCCTTGAGGATGAACGGGGGCCAAACCCAGCTCACCGAGCGTGAAGATCCAGGCATTTAAAATTTCCAAACGATGATCAAAAGTGAATTCTTCACCAACCCGGCGAATCTTGAATTTCACTCCTTTATATTTTTCCATTGTATTCTTTGTTTGCAGCACTACGGTCATAAATTTTAGAATGTCTCACTCTTGAAAAAACCGCCATAAAAAAATACCAAACAATTAGCATAGTTAAGAAGTTTACGCACCTTCGAGAAAACTATTTCCTTGCAAAAAAACCAAGAAAACAATTTAACGGTAGTGGTAGAATCTTCTTTCTACAACGCTCTTCCAAATGTGTCCATCATCAAATTCCACATAGTAAAATCATTTCAAAGACATCGGAACTTGAAGGACATAGAGGCAAAAGAACAAAAGCGGAATCCCGATAAAATACATTGCAACCGATGAGGAGTCTTTGATAGAATGCAAAATCATATCAATTTGTCATCATTTTGAGGAGAAAACGTTGATGAGTTCAGACGAAGACAAAAAGATAGCGGAACTTCTCGAAGACATACACTCTCTGCGCCGGAAAATAGCTAAGATACAGACACTTTTCCCGGTCATCATTACTTCTTTAAAAAGCGGCTCCATCCTCTATATAAATGATTTTGCTTCACGATTTTTTGGTGTTTCGGCCGAAGAGGCCGAAGGGATGTGCGCTAAAAAATTCTGGCCTGATCTGTATAAAAGAAGATCGTTCATCAGGGCAGTGCAGCAGGAAGGGCAAGTCACCGACTACGAGACTTCTCTGGTTAATAATGCCATGGAGAAACGGTATGTTCTTCTCTCGGCCAACCTGGTTACTCATCAGGAGCAGGAGGCCATCTACATGGTATTTACCGATATAACGCAGAAGAAGAAAGCTGAAAAGGCTCTTAAGAAAAGCCGGGAACGCCACCGGAATCTCTCCAACCTCATGACATTGATGTCGGATACAGTATCTGATCTGATTTGGGCAAAGGATCTTGACGATCGCTATCTTTTTGCCAACAAGGCTATCTGCGACAAGCTGTTGATGTGCACTCCCGACGAAAATCCTCTTGGTGAAAATGACCTTTTTTTCGCTCAGCGGGAAAGGGAGAGGGGGCACAACCATACCTTCGGTGAGATATGCATAGACTCCGATAAGGTGGTGAAAAAATCGAGGAAACCGCAGAAGTTTCTTGAAGATGGCCTTGTTCGCGGTAAATATCTGGCCCTGAAAGTCCATAAGGCCCCGATGTTTGACGAAAAAGGCAAACTTATAGGCACTGTCGGAACAGGCCGTGATGTCACTCTCGACAATATCATACAGAATGACCTGCGTAAAAGCGAGGCCATGTACAGGCTGCTGGCGGATAATGTCCGGGATGTCATCTGGACCACCAATGACCAGCTTGATATAACTTATGTCACTCCCTCCATTGAAAACCTGATGGGTTTCACCCCGGAAGAATTTGTCCGGCTGGCCAAGGAGGAACAGCTTACACCCCACTTTCGCCATCAATATCGGCTGGTAACCCGTCTCCTCCTCAAAGAGGCAAAGAAGCAGGAACCCATCACCAGGCTCTGGGAATTTGAATGGTACCATAAAAACGGTCATCGGATCTGGGTGGAAACGAGCACCTCTGCAGTTTACACCGCCGAAGGCAAATTCGACGGCTTTGTCTGCGTTACCCGCGAAACCACGAAAAAAGTCCTGGCCCAAAATGATTTGGAAAAGGCCAAGGAAGAAGCACTGCTGGCCAGCAATGCCAAATCGGAGTTTCTTGCCAACATGAGTCATGAAATCCGCACGCCGATGAACGGCGTTCTGGGAATGATGCAGCTTCTCCAGAAAACGCCGCTGAGCAGCGAGCAGAAGAGCTATGTTGATACCGCTCTCAGTTCAGGAAAAAGTTTACTTAAAATAATCAGTGATATTCTGGACTTTTCCAAAATTGAGGCAGGAAAAATCGATCTGGAAGACAACACCTTCTCCCTTCAGGCCGTCATCCAATCCATAGCCGCCAGCTTTGAAAACCTCATTGACCACAAACACGTCAGCTTGATAACGGAAATCGATCAAAGCCTGCCCACCCACGTTATCGGGGATGAGACGCGGTTGCGCCAGATTCTCTTCAACCTCATCGGCAATGCCGCCAAGTTTACCGAAAAGGGAACTATCTCCGTTCATGTGGCCTCGGAAGGCTGCTATGAAAATAAAATTAAACTTGTCTTTGAAATTCGAGATACAGGCGTGGGAGTACCGGCGGATAAAATCGATACGCTCTTTGAACCTTTCGTCCAGGTAGACGGCTCATTCAGACGAAAATATACGGGGACCGGACTGGGCCTCAGTATTGTCAAGCAGCTTGTTCAACTAATGGGTGGAGAGGTTGAAATTCACAGCGTGAGAGGGCAGGGAACCATGATCATCTTCTCTGTTCTGGTAAAATCCGCACGTTCCGCAGATTGCCCCGAGATTCCCTCGATTGCGGCCGAACGCCCGGCGGTCCATAACCGGAGGGTCCTTGTAGTTGAAGATGAGAATATAAATGCCCTGGTAATTACCACGATGCTGAAAAAGCTGGGACACTTTCCAACCCTGGTCAACAATGGTCACAAGGCCCTGGAGCTCCTGAAATATATGCAGTTCCACTGTATTCTCATGGATATCCAGATGCCGCAACTGGATGGAATTGAGACCGCCAGGGCCATTCGGAAAAGCACTTCCGGTAATTGCCGGGATGTTCCCATAATCGCTTTGACGGCCCATGCCATGAAGGGAGACCGGGAACGCTTTCTGGACGCCGGCATGAATGACTATATCACCAAACCTGTGAACATGACGGACCTTATCACCGTTCTGCAAAACAACAGTATGGTTGCCGAACCGTCGAATTAACCAAATGAAGCAGAGCTAAAGGGTGCACACCCCTTCCATTTCCAACAGATATTTTTTCCTGTGAATTCCAGACGAAAACCCCCCGATTTTGCCATCCATCGCAATGACTCTGTGACATGGCTGGATAATGACAATGGGGTTGCGGCCATTGGCATTGCCGACGGCCCTGAAGCCACGCGGAGATTCCACCTGTTGAGCAAGTTCTCGATAGCTGATTGTTTTGCCATAGGGAATTTCCGTGAGCGCCTGCCAAACCCTGCGCTGGAAAGGTGTACCCGCAGGGGCCAGCGGTAAATCAAAGGTATGCCGCCCGCCGTTCAGATATTCTCGTAATTGCGAGGTGGCATCCTCCAGTTTAACGGGATCATGGATCCAGCCGGCCGGAACTGATGGATTGTGCGGATCTGCAAAATTGACAAACTTAAGCCCTTCCTCACTCATCGCTACAATCAGATCGCCAACATTGGTTTGCAGACGGTCATAAAAAAGTGATTCCGTCATAATCATACTGTTCATATTCCAAATCCTTCGGCCTTGTGAAAACGCCCATCCGGCAAATTCTCAGTGAGCCATCTCAATTGGTGTTGTTTTCCATGAATTTACCGGCCTTTCCGGATTCCCGGGCCGATCTGCTGCACTCACTATACCTGAAGCAGGAGGTTTCATGGTCGTTTACCATACCAACAGCCTGCATCAAGGCATAGATTATAGTCGGTCCCACGAAGTTCATTCCCCTTTTTTTCAGATCCTTCGAAATTTCGGTGGACAGTTCGGTCTTAGCAGGAATTTCACCCGGCTCGGCCACGCTGTTGCGGATGGGTTTAAAATCAACGAAGCGCCACAGATATTGGGAGAAGGAGCCATACTCGCGCTGCAGCTGGAGTACAACCCGGGCGTTTTTTACAGCCGATTCAATTTTCCGCCTGTTCCTGATAATCGCCGTATTTTGCAGCAACTCATCGAGCTTTCCGCCATCATAAGCCGCTACTATCGACGGATCAAAGTTATCGAAGGCTTCAAGAAAGGCCTGTCGCTTTTTCAAAATGGTCAACCAGGAAAGACCTGCCTGCATTCCTTCAAGAACCAGCATTTGAAAAAGTTTGTCATCTTCGGTAACCGGCACTCCCCATTCGGTGTCATGATACTGCACATAGGAAGCCGAATCCGGTCTGCACCAGGAACAACGCTTTTTCTCTTCGCTCATTTTTCTGTTATTCTCCACTGAAATTATGCAGGGTTTTCTCCCGCCGCGCCAGGATTGCCAAAAATTCGGTTTTCTCGCGGACGCTGAGGCCGATCAGCTCCAGGACCAGCTCTTTTGCAGTTTCATTATCCATCTGCAGCAGTGATTTCTGAATTACATCTCTTTCATGATCATCAAGATCTGCATGCAGCAGGGCCTGGTCAATGGCACCAAAATATTCGCTGCTTGTCAATTTCACCGCAACACCATCCCGAATTGCCGACAAGCCACCGTCATCAGTAAGAAAGTCCAGCCCCGAACGGGTAATCTGAGCGTCAATCATGCTTCGGCACCTGCCCGGTTCCCGTACATCTCCTCCTTCAATCAATCCATGTTCCTGCAGATAGAATAGATTTCCCATAAACTGTCTGTCATCAGAAAATCCGGGCAATGCCGAAACCAGTAGGCTGTCGGGATAGACTTTCTTTAAAGATATAAGAATTTCTCGCTGTAATAATCTATTCAATTCCATAACGTCACATCATCCTCCAACAGAACTGTCATGTCGCAATCAAAGGTTTATTTCATATATCGAGGTCGGTTGACTCATCTAAAAAACATAATACCCGATAAAGAATTTCTCCACTTTAAAGGCGAACATCTCAAATGCACCAGAGAAGTTATCCAGCTCACCAGGTTATTTGACAACCATGACATCACATTCCGCCACATGCAGCACTCGATGGGTAACACTGCCGATAATCAGTCCCTGCAGATTCGACAACCCCCTTGAACCCATGATAATAAGGTCGCATTTCTCGTCCCGGGCAACTTCGGGAATCATGGTTCCGGCGGGTTCCTCCATTAACCGCACAGTGAAAGGTACACCGGAATCTTCAAGCTGCTCCAGATATGGACTTACCGTTTCCTTGGCTTGATCATTTATTTCTGAAATAATCTGATCCCGATACGGTTGTCCCAGAATCCGCGGATATTTTTTATGGCAGTAGACAAAAACCATATCAGCTCCGAGAAGCTTTGCATATTCAATAGCTTTATCCATAACCTTTGGAGAGAATCTGGAGCCGTCGACTGCGACGGCAATTCGTTTTTTTTCCATGAGTGTAGCTCCTCTTCAGCCGGTTTCGCAGGAAGACCGGCTTACCAGTTCATTCGAAACCATGCTCCTGCACATTTTAAGATTCAGCCGAAAAAACACTTGCCGTTCTACATAGCCCGGCAATATAAATATACAGTAAAATTGCGGTAAATTTCAAATCAGGCGCCGGTTTCCTCCCGGTTCCGGCAGGTTATACCGCAGACAGGAGGGAATAAGACTGCAGTCTATACAGTCTCTCTATATTTGCAGACACTGTTATGGTATTGTAACTAAAGGCTGCCACCACCCGGAAACATCGCGCTAGCCCGAAAATCACCTGAAGCAATCGTTCCTGGATATAGGGATACAATATTTTGACATGAAGAATCTATTTAAAATGTCCAGCGAGGAACGGAGCTGGGTCCTCTATGATGTCGGCAACTCCGCCTTTGTCCTGGTGATGGTGACGGCCATCATGCCTATATTCTACAAGGATATCGCCGCCTCCCACCTGCCAAACGCCATATCGACCGCCCACTGGGGATTCGCGAATTCCGCTGCATCATTGATACTGGCCCTGCTCGCCCCTCTCTTAGGAACCATGGCCGACTACCGGCAGAGAAAGAGGCTGTTTTTTCTCTGCTTTCTGGCACTGGGACTCAGCTTCACTACAGCACTTTCCTTTATCGTCGAGGGACAGTGGCTCTTATGTCTGCTCATGTTTGTCGCCGCCAGGGTGGGCTGGGCCGGGGCCAATATCTTCTACGATGCATTCCTGGTCGACGTCACCACCAGGGAACGGATGGACAGCGTCTCGTCCCTGGGATATGCTTTAGGTTATATAGGCAGCGTCATCCCCTTTCTCCTGATAATCGGGCTTATCCTCAAAGGAGGTTTAAGCGGAGGTCTGCCGGCCACGGAGACCAGGATTGGCTTTGTCATCGTCGCCGTGTGGTGGCTGCTCCTTGCCATTCCGGCCATGAAAAACTTCAAACAACGACACTTTCTGCCATCCACTGCTACACCGGTTGCAGCAGGTTTTAAAAGGTTGTGGCATACACTCACCGACATCAAAAAACACAAGCAGGTTTTTCTCTTTCTGGCGGCGTATTTTTTCTACATTGACGGCGTAGGTACCATTATTACGATGTCCACCGCCTACGGCAGAGACCTGGGCTTCGATATTCCCCTTCTGATCGCCGTCCTGCTGTTTATCCAGATTGTCGCCTTCCCCTTTGCCTTGTTGTACGGAAGACTCGCTCTTGTTTTCGGCACCAGGAATATGCTGCTTGCCGGCATAATGGTCTATTGCCTGATAACCCTGCTGGCCTTTCTCCTGCCCTCGCTGGCAAGTTATCAATCAAAAACGATGCTTTTCTGGATAATTGCCTTTCTGGTGGCATCCGCTATGGGCGGTATCCAGGCACTCAGCAGAAGCTATTTTGCCAGGCTTATCCCGCCGCAGAGAAGTGCTGAGTTTTTTGGCTTCTATAATGTTTTCGGTAAATTTGCAACCATCAGCGGCCCCTTTCTTATGGGGATGGTGGGCGGACTCACCGGAGATACCAGGTGGGGAGTGCTGAGCATCGTCGTCCTCTTTGTTCTCGGCGCGGTGATCCTTGGCAAGGTGGATGAAAGTGAGGCGCAGAGCGATTAAAGCTGCGCTTACAGCGTCTGATAATTCAGGCGCTTTTTTTCTGCAATAATTTCCTTCCTACTATCATATACAGAAATACCGAGCCAAGAATAAGATAGCCGAACATCTCTATACTTCTCGTCTTGAAGACAAGGGCAATAATGACGATTATCATTGCGCTTCCCATGAAAAACAAAGGCCGCGGTATCTCTTTCATAATCACCCTGCCGAAATGAGCGAAACGAATTTTGCTCACCATAAGTCCGACGGAGAGCAAAGCTACCAACGGCAGATAATTTGGCGGAACAGCCAGGGAAGCGCCCAGGACGAGCAACGCTCCGGCGGGACTGGGCAACCCGTTGAAGACTCCTTCCGGCAGATCGGTTCTCTGCTTATCGGTTGTCACAAAACGTACAAGCCTGTAGGCGACCCCGCTGACATAGATTAAAGCAAAAATATAGGAAACAGGTACACCTAGTTTGACCATTACATAGGCAGGGGCAAGGCCAAAGCTGACAAAGTCGGCAATATCATCTAGATAGGGACCATAAATTGTTCCGCCATGTTTTAAAGCCATCCGTCCATCGAAGAGATCGAAAAGCTGTCCGGCGATAATAACGATTATCGCTCTGGCAATATACCCGTTGTAGGTCAAAACCAGGCTGGTTACACCACAAATGAAATTCAGCGTTGAAAGAATATCGGCATACAGTCTATTTGGCACAAACTTGAAGACCACCGAGGCGGTCGAGAGAATGATGCAGGCAAGAAGAATTTCGTCGCCAATATCAACGACTCCGCGATTCTCATCAAGCAAGGCGCAAAAAATAACCAGTGCAAAACAGATGATTGCCTTGATTTTGCCGAAGTTATTGGCGGCTCCGGAAATCTTGAAATACTGCAGTACTCTTCTGGCAAAAAACTGCCCGAAAAGTTCAATCGCGATGAGTATCCAAACCAGCTTAACCGACAGGATTCCTATATATGCAAAACCTAGCAGAGGAGGAAGGTAGGTCAGCTTGTCGCACATCGGATCGAGCCATTCGCCCAACCGTGAAATCATGTTGCAGTTTCTGGCCACGACTCCGTCGACTCCGTCAAGGATGGCGGCGAAGGTAAAGATCAGAATGGCAACAGGTTGATAGCCGGAAAAAAAGTAGAGAAAAAACCCACCAATCGCAAGAACAGTACGCCAGTAGCATATTGCATTGGGAGAAAGCAGCCATTGATGCGTGAAGATATACTCCTGCATCCACTTCTTCTTGATCATCACAGAGAACCAGTAATAGAAGCCGGTTCCAAGAGCTGCTGAAAAACATATTATCAATAATCGTTCCATTTCATTTTCTTTCGGGTGGAGATTGTTGTGATCGAGCTTTTTACGAGTTCATCATTTTTAATGTAGTAACATTATACACATGAAAAGGCCAGCATGATACACGGCAAAAAGCAGATCTCCTCTTTGGCGTAGTTGCATAGTCATCTCAACCTGGAATATTTTCGGATCATTCTCTCTTTGTAAAAATTGAACCGCCTAAAAAACATATCTTCCGGTATTTCCAAAAATTCCTGCCCCTATGTCGTTAATGTTCTGCAACATGTTAAAAATATAGAATAAATTTTTATGATGCAAATTATCATTATTTATTATACAATAGATTGTAATTATCAGAGTGCTCAGAATAGACTCTGCCTTTCATAATCTTCAGGAACTCCCCGTCTTCTTGTTGTTTTACAAGAACCGGATCAATATTAGCGATAGCGGCAACAGAGGCGGCTTGGTGCAATTCCCAAACCGCTAACAACAAACAGGCATTTCTATTCTCTCTACCGGCGGCACCTGCTCTGCGTTTAGTCGAGCAGGCAAGCGGCGGCATGAGGAAATGGTGCCGGTGTTGTCGGTCGTTCGAACTTTTTCAAAAATATCAGCTATAGCAGCGCACCATTTGCAAACGACTGTTTCATCCTTCTTGTGCGTCCTCGTCTCCGGACGATTCGATGACGGGATCATAGTCGTTTTTAAGCAAAAGCCGAACGGGAGCAGGATCTCCGCTAACCCTGATTTCCTGCAAAAAAACAACGAATCTATTTTCAGGATACACAGAAGGAGGTGATTACAGAAACGAAAATGTCGGTTTTTTAGTATTCAGAAAGATTAACTAAAAAAGACAGGAGGAGAGCCGTAATGGAACCTAAAACCTGGGTATTTACCTTTCTAGGTATCTATATCATCTACTGTTTCTGGTGGGGACTTAGAGGCTATTTCACTGAAAAAACCGCATCGGGATATGCCATTGGGGGACGTTCTATACCGTTTATTGCATTTCTTATGGCGGCTACAGCCGCTTCCTTTTCCGGCTGGACTACGGTTGGTCACCCGGGACTTATCTGGCGCGATGGCCTTGCCTATGCCTTCGCTTCGTTCTATGTTCTCACCATTCCAATCACAGGAGCCTTTTTTGCCAAAAGAAACTGGTTGCTGGGCAAGCATTACGGATTCGTTACTCCGGGTGATATGTTTGCCTATTATTACAACAACGAGGCTATCCGCTGGCTGACGGTTCTTTCAGCGGTACTCTATTCCATGTTTTACTCGGGCCTGCAGCTTATCGCCGCGGCCAAACTTTTTGAAATCGTTGCCGGAGTACCCTATACCGCCGGTCTCTTTTTCATGGCCTTTATCGTCTGGTTTTATGTGGTCACGGGAGGGCTCAAGGCAAGTACCTGGGTTGGAGTTATCCAGTTCATCCTGCTTGTCTTAAGTATCGTCCTGCTTGGGTATTTCACGATCACGGCACCGGCTCTCGGCGGCTGGACCGAATTCAGCAACAACATCAGAATGCTGGAGGCGAAATATGTGACAGTGCCCAGCGTGATCCATTTCGGTCTTGGCGCGGGCGGCTGGACAACGGTCATGATCCTCACTTACATGTTCGCCCTTATGGGAATCCAGTCATCACCAGCGTTTATTCTCTGGAATTTCGGCATGGCTAATCCCAAGGCGCTGCCCTGGCAGCAGGTCTTCATGTCTACTTTCATCGTTGGTATCGCGTTGTTCTTCTTTACCGCATTTCAGGGGATGGGTGCCCGTATCCTCCAGAATATGGGAGAGATAGCTCCTCAGGTTGACGGTGATGTGGTGCCGATGCTGATGAACTATGTTCTTCCCGGACCGGTAATGGCTATCGTTTTCCTTGGTATTATTGCCGCCATCCACTCCACCGCCGCTCCATATATCGGCACCGGCGGAACCATTGTTCTCCGGGATGTTTACTGGCGCTATCTTAAGAAGAAGAAGGCGGGCCACGCCGAACAGATCTGGGCCAACCGGTTTTTCGTTACGGTTATCACCGTTCTCGCAGTTGTGGTGAGCCTCACCGCTCCCGGTGCAATTGTTATGATCGGCGGGTTTGCTACCGCCTTTGGCTTTATCATGTATCTGATGCTGCTGGGTGTGCATTACGGTTTCAAATATCCCTCTATCGGCGTTGTCATCGGATTGCTCGGTGCCATTATCGCCTGTTTCATCACCTACTTCGTTTATCAGTATCCTCTCTCCATGCATACCGCCTTCTGGGGACTCTTCACCGGACTGGTCATAGCCTATCTCTGCCGTGCCCTGGGAATGAAGGATTCTAAGGAGACCATGGAGCGTCAGGCCGAAGTACGGGCATGGCTCGATGATGTTGACGGTCCTTCCGAGAGCGGCCAGAAATGGCGGAATGCCATGAAAGTCCTCGTTCCTCTCTGGTACCTCTGTGCTATCGGACCCTTCTGTATCATCGGCAATAATGCCTTTGAGTTTGCGGGATTCCCGCCACTCTGGTCCTGGCAGATAGTATGGTGGATCGTGGGTATAGTGATGATGTGGGCGCTCTGCTTCAAAGCTGAAATGTCGACAACCTCGGCAACACAGATCAGGCGTGCCGATGAAAACCAAAACATTGTTGTTGATGAAATATAATTCGTATATGCCGGGAGGTAAATACTATGGCAAGGGAAGATATATATCTGATTGTGGTGGTTGTGGCTGCCATTCTCTTCACAGCTTCTTTCGGATGGGGATTGTGGGGCTAGAATAGACTGTATTCCCTGTATTCCCTGATATAATTGCGGGAATGTGTAATAAATCGAATAGAGCCGGTTAATACAATTAACCGGCTCCTTTGTTTGACGGATCAGTAAAAGGCTCGATCTACGTCTTTGTAGATCTGAAACGGCAGCAGATTTTTTTTTATTACCAGTGTAGCTTCCAGGATAGGTGGTATTGCGATCACACTAGCGGAATTGCACTCTCACTTGCGAAGGATCTCCTTCTTCCTGCATCCCTTCAACACGAAATACCCGATAAAACCACCGACTCCATAATAAGGAATCATATGGAAGGTGGGTTCGCCACCGAAAAATGTTCCCTGACCTATTGTAAAAGTCAGCTCCGTTAATAATGAAGGCATAGCGATAAAGGCAGTCTGTATCAGGGAAAGAACAATGAAAAGTGAAACGAGGACGACTTTCTCCCTCGATCTGGTATAAATAAACTGAAAAACCAAAGCAAGCAGAACCATCAGGATGATGGCCGCCAGATAATTGCGGACGAATTCCAGATTTGGTCCGCTGTAGAATTTGGCACTGATCCACATGGGAAGGACGATTATCAGAAATTTCAATATGGTGATACGATCCTTTTCCAGATTGACTTCCTGTATCCGGCCATTATTCAGCATTTCCAGGGTAGTATTGGAGTTGCTTTTTTGAAAACCGACCATAGCATTCGCTCCTTTCCATTTTTCCTTGAGATTTGAGGCTCCGGCAAAACAACACCGAAACCAGCCAAAGAATGTTTCTCAGAGTGTATCGACAGTTTGACAGGAATGCAACATTTCCTTCGAATAAAGACTACATCGGTGACCTTTATAAGACCATCAACATTGGCAATCACTGCTTTTAGGGACCAGAAGGTATTAAAAATCACTCTACCGCTTCATCTAATCCGATTTTCTCCACAATACCTAAATCGCTCAGGATCAGATACATGCAGGGAATGGCCAACAACACCAGCACCGTGCTGGCCATGAGTCCGAATGTTGTACTGATCACCAGAGGGATCAATATCTGGGCCTGAAGGCTCTTTTCGAACAACAGCGGCAGCAGTCCGGCTATGGTTGTGGTGGAAGTCAATAGAACGGCGCGAAACCTGGCCCGGCTTGCTCCGGCAGCTGCCTCCTGCGCTGTAAGCCCTTTTCTCCGGGCATTTTTCAAAAAGAGTACCAAAAGGATGGAGTCATTGACCACTATGCCGGCAAGGGCTATAAACCCCAGCAGGCTCGGCATGCTCACGGGCACTCCCATCAGGCCGTGCCCCCAGACCACTCCGATCAAGGCAAAAGGAATGGCCAGCATTACCACAAATGGTTCGGTAAAGGTCCTGAATTGGAAGCTAAGGAGAAAGAATATGCCTATAAGGCCAATAAACAGGGAAGCCAGCATCGACAGCCGCGTTTTATTGGTTTCTTCAAGAGAACCGGCAACGGATAACTGCAGATCCGGATATCTTTTATTGAAATCCTGAAGATAATTCTTCTGAAAGAGCCTCATCAACTCGTTGGTGTTAATCAACCGGGTATCTACGTCACCGCGCAAGGTTACCGCCCGCATCCCATTGAAGCGGGCTATTCTGGCCCAGCCCTTCTCCATTTCCCATTGCACCACTGCACTCAATGGCATGCGGCTGCCGTCATCGAGGATAAGATTAAAACTTTCGAGGTCCTGCAAGCTGTTCCGACCCATATCCGCCAAACGTACCTCAATCTCATAGGTCTCCGGCCCAACCTGAATATTATCGGCCTCTATGCCCTGGAAGGCTGCACGCAACTGGCGGCTTACCCCTGCCGCATCGATGCCGAGTCCGTAGGCTCCTTCACGCATTCGCATGCGCAGCTCGGGCTTGCCGGTTCTAAGATCATCGGCAAGGTTCACCACCCCTTCAAACTGAGAGAACCAGGCCTCCAGGTCGAGAACAGCCTGTTTCATCTCGACCAGATCCTTGCCTCGCAGCCGCACTTCTATGGGGCGGCCGCCGGGACCGAAACCCGGTTCGTTCAAGGTCAGACTGAGCACATCCGGCAGTTCCCCTATCTCCTTGCGCCATTCGGCCAGATACGCATCAATGGTTCCCGAGCGCTTCTCCGCCGTCAACAGATCCACGGTAATGGTCGCCACATGAGGGCCATTTTCAAAGGCCTCCGTATTCAGATTATATTGGACATAGGAGTTCCTGACAAGATCCTGCTCGTCTTTCTGCTGCGCTTTAAACTTCCTGTTTGTCCTGTCCAGCGCTTCCAGAATATGATTAACTCTCTGTTCGGTATGCTGCAGCGGGGTTCCCTGAGGCATCAGCAGCCGTGCCACCACGATATCGCCCTCCAGCTCGGGAAACCCCTGAAACTTGATTTTTCCGGAAACGATCATACCCAGTGAAAGAATGAACAGGCCGATTACCGACGCAACAAAGAGATAGCGCCATTTCAATAACACATCGATGGTTCTGCCCAGCAGCCGCTCACGCAGCCACTCAAAAAAACTATCGAAGCGCTGCCGAAAATGATTGGCCTCTTGCGGGGCGAAACGGTGCATGGCGTGATTGAGATGAGCGGGAAGGATCCAGAACGCTTCGATGAGACTGACCGCCAGAACCAGAATCAACATCATGGGAACCACCCTGAGGACATTGCCGATCTGGCCTTCGATAAAAGCCAGAGGCCCCATTATACAGATAGTGGTGAGAAACGAAGAGATAATACCCGAGGCCACTTCCCTGGTACCGTCCACCGCGGCAGCAAGCGGCGGTTTCCCGCGCTGTCGATGCGCCATGATATTTTCAGCGATAACTATGGCATCATCCATCAGCAGGCCGATCGCCATCAGCATGCCAACCATGGTGAACATATTGATACTGAGCCCAAGATGGGGCACAAGGATGAATGCTCCCAGAAATGAGACCGGCAGGCCCATGACTACCCAGAAGGAAATCCGGATATTGAAAAACAGCCACATGGTCATAAAAACCAGCAGCAGTCCCTGGGCACCGTTTTTCACCAGCATATTCAGGCGATCAACGAGGATATTTGTCTGATCCTGGGTAAGGGTCAACTCCATCTGCGGAAAACGCAGACGCTCACTCTCCACAAAGGACCTGACCATCTGCGCCACCCGGATGGCATCCTGGGTTTTTGATTTCTCGATTTTAAGCAGTGCATTGCGCCTGCCGTCCATCATGATTTTGTCTTCATCGAGCTTGAAAACATCTTCAATAACGGCGATATCCCCCAAATGAACCTCCCCGCCCTCAGGAGTGGCGAGAATGACCAGTTTTTCCAGAGCCTCGGCGGTGCGGCGCTGATCGGCGAAACGCAGCAGAATATCCCTTTCACGGGTCTCCAGGTTGCCCAGCGGAGTATCCCTGCTCTGAGCGATAATCACTTCGGCCACCTGAGCGGCACTGATCCCCAGCAGACGCAGGGAGGCTTCGGAAAGTGAAACGCGGAGCTGGTGCTCGGAAAATCCTTCGATGGTAATCAGCGCAATCCCTGCCTCCTGCATCCTCTCTTTCAGATCTTCGGAATATGCCTTAAGATCAGGCAAACTCAACGGACCCGAGACCAGCAGGGAAATTACCGGATCGGTGCGGCCGAGTTCGGAGACGATCGGATCCTCCACCTCTGCCGGAAAATCGTCTATGGCGTCTATCTCCGTCTTTATGTCGCCTAAAAAGGTTTGGATATCCCCTTCGCTCGCCATTTCAACAACGATCAAGGCCATTCCCTCCCGGGAATCGGCACGGATTTCTTCCACGAAGGTGATACCGTCCAGTGCATCTTCCACCCTCCGGCAAATCACCTCTTCCACTTCCTGGGCTGTGGCACCGGGATAGAGGATGCGTATCTCAACCTCGCTCGGGGCAAAATCAGGCTGGGTTTCCCGCAATATTCGCGGCATGGACAGAGCACCGGCGACAAGAAAGGCGATCATCAACAGATTGGCGGCGGTCGGATGCCGGCTAAAAAAATGGATCATTACTCAGCCCTCTCTCCCTGACTTACAGCGATCAGCCGCTCTTCCAGTTCCTCATCGGCAACAGGCGCCACTTTCATGCCGATAATGGCCGGAGAGGGATCCGAAACAATAATGGTCTCTCCAGCCAAGAGGCCGGACTTTATCACCACAAACTCCGACTGCACAAAATCTGCAACCACCTTCCTGGCCTGCAGAAGGTTTTGCCGGTCAAGCACGAAGACGCTGCCGTTGTGTATCGCGGATCGGGGAATGACAACACTTCCGGCACGAATGGGTGCCTGAAGCTCAACCCGGCAGAACATACCTGCCGTCAATGGCGGGCGTAATCCGGGTATGGCCTTCTCATAGGGGTCATCAACGGCGGCCACTACTCTCATTTCCCGGGTTCCGCTATCCACGCTTTCCCGCAGCCTATCGACGCGGCCCTGCCAATGTGCAGACCAGTCTCCGCTTTGCAAACTCACAAAAACTCTGATATCGCCAAAGAGTTGTGCAAAGATTCCGGTGCTCATGCCCGGCAGAAACCGCTTGCGTTTCTCCTCACCCAGAAGATGGCGCAGCTCTTCAATGCGAAAACGGCTTTCAATCTCGGCAACTTCTATGCCGTGGGCCTGAAAAAGGAGTTGGCCGGCCGGTAAGAACTGTCCGACATCCAGGCTCACTTCACCAAGCCGGCAATCATACGGAGCGGCTATTTTTGTTTTGGCCAGATCGTTTTCGGCTTGCTCGAGATCGGAGCGCAACATGGCCAGAGAAGACTCCAGCGCCTTTTTCTTTGCGGGAATCAAAGCAAGACTGTTGCTGAGTTGCTGGACCTGCTGTTTCTGCTGCAGAAAATTTCTTTCCTCTCGATCAACCTCATCCTGCGAGATGGCATTACGCGCCAGTGCCTCGACTTTACGTTCCAGGGTTTTCTGGGCCAACTCCAGCGACCGGGACTCTATGGCAATCAGGTTCCCGATGTTTTTTTCGTCCTCGACAAGCTCTGCTCTTTTCGCCTTGGTTTCCTCAATTTGCGCCTCCAGCCGAGCCACGGAAAGCCGGTATTCCGAGGGATCGATTTGAACCAATACAGTACCCGCCTCTATCAGCTGGCCCGATTTCAGACGTGGATCGACGAAATTCACGGTACCCTTAACCTCTGCAACCGCTTCCCAGATCAAGCCGGGTCCGGCCACCCCGTAACCGATTGCCCGAGGAATGAGATCCACGGCAGGAACAGTGATTACACGCAGTGTTCGGATTGACTCTTCAACCTGCTTTTTTGCTGGCCCGGGGCGATGCGTCACCAGATAGGCCACCAGTATAACTGCCGCCGCAATCGGCAGGATAGTCAATATTCTTCTCAAAGCTTTATTCATGATCCTCTCCGATTTCAGGGTCCATTGCGGTTTGAGCATCTACGGCGATGCATCGTTCAAAAAGGGGCCAGGAATTCTCCGCATGTGCTATCATATCAAAACCCTCCCCGCATACCTTACCAAGAACTGCAGCCGGCATGATCATTCCCAGAAACAGAAGGGAGGTGGTCCCGGGAACAATATCCTTACGAATGGTTCCCTCCTGCCGGCCTTCTTCAATGATTTCCTCAATTTTATCCAAATATGCCATTATAATCTCGCCAACCCTTGCTTTGCGTCGAGGATTTCCGGTATAAAACCCATCCGAGAAAACAACATGGGGAATGGCTCGATTTTCGGCTAAGAGGCGGGCATGCCGCATCAAGATGTAGCGCAGGCGCTGTGGTGCTGCGGACACTTCACTTCTGACCTCCGTCACATTTATCAGCAGCCGCCTCTTTATGAACTCCACGACACCATCCAGCACCTCATCCTTGCCCTTGAAATGGCGATACAGCGCAGACGGAACGATGCCTACCTGTCCGGCAATGCCGACTATGCTTAGTCCTGACACCCCTTCAGTACTGATCAGCCCCAGAGCAGCCTCTATTATTTGCTCCTTACGCAGTTCGGTTTCCGTCTTTTGAGCTCGCATTCCCTATCTTTCCCACTATAGATTGTGAATTGTGAATCACTTTTCACAATATCGCTGCTCTTTCATTTTGTCAATGCTCTGATGGCGTCCTGTCAAATAGCTTTGAGCAAACCAGCGGAGAAAAAAAGCGTTTTCTCCTTGAGGCCTATGTAATCGCGATGATCCGGAACTTGTAAAAACACCAAAAATGCGATAGGATGATACATATATCGGGGTAAGGAGAGAATATGAAGGATTAGCTCTGCTTGCAAAGCAACTGCCTCTGCCACCTGTCACCTGATTATGAAAAACCCGATCACGCAAACTCTGGATACCTATCCTCCGGGAGGCACAGACAATCTGATGCCTATCCTGCAACAAATGCAGGCCATTGAGGGCTACGTATCTCCCACCGCAATCCGCAAGATCTCAGAACACCTGAGAATATCCAGAAGCAGAATCTTTGGTGTAGCTTCCTTTTACTCGCAATTTCGCTTTAATCCCCCGGGCCGTCACTCCATAAAAATTTGTCTGGGAAGCGCCTGTCATGTCCAGGATGGTGACTTCCTCTTGAATGCTCTCCAGCTTCAAATTGGAATCGAGCCAGGCCAGACAAGCGAAGATGGCCGTTTCGATCTGGAGCGGGTCGCCTGCCTCGGATGTTGCGCCCTGGCCCCGGTTATGATGGTGGATCAGGAAATCCACAGCCGCATGTCCGTACTCAAACTGCAGCAGGTTCTGAAAAAATATGAATGACTTCATCGCTCTACAGAAAAGATCCGCCGAAACCTGGCTGGCTCTACAGCAGAGTCCGGATCCTGTGGTCTATGTGGGAATGGGCAGTTGCGGTCTGGCTTCCGGCGCTGGAGCAGTTTGGAATACCCTGCAACAAGCGAATAAAAACGACAAAATCAAACTGGTCAAGGTGGGGTGCATCGGCCCCTGCTATCTCGAACCTTTCATGGATATACAGGCTCATGGCCTGCCGAGGCTCAGTTTCAACAATGTCGATTCAGGACGGGCCGAAAAACTGATTAAAGGATATATCGGCAAGGAAAAAATCAAAATCAAGCCAATCGGGCATTTTGGCGCTCGCGATTCGAAAGTGGATGGGACCAGATCATTCTGGGAGTTGCCCATGCTTAAAAACCAAATGAGGATCGTCCTGAGAAACTGCGGTATAGTCGACCCGGAAAATATTCAGCATTATATCGCCCGCGATGGTTTTCAAGGCCTCATCAATACCCTTGAAAATCAGCCGGAGGCGGCCATTGAAGAAGTAAAAATCTCCGGATTGCGGGGCCGTGGCGGGGCCGGTTTTCCCTCTTTCAAAAAATGGGAGTTCTGCAGAAACGCCAAAGGCGATTCGAAATACCTGATCTGCAACGCCGATGAAGGTGATCCGGGAGCATTCATGAACCGCTCGGTTATCGAAGGTGATCCGTTTGCGGTACTGGAAGGCATGTTGATCGCCGCCTACGGGATCGGCGCGGATTCGGGCTATATCTATATCAGAGCCGAATACCCGCTGGCCATAGAACGGCTGCGGATCGCCATGGCGCAGATGGAAGAGATCGGCTTGATTGGAGACAATATTCTCGGCAGTGGCTTTAACTTTACCATAAAGATCAAGGAAGGAGCCGGAGCTTTCGTCTGTGGCGAGGAAACCGCTCTGATCGCCTCCATCGAAGGCAAGAGAGGGATGCCGAGAAGCCGGCCGCCATTTCCGGCAATATCGGGATTGCACGGCAGACCGACAACCATCCACAACGTCGAAACCCTGGCCACGCTGCCCAACATCATGAGAAATGGAGGAGAGTGGTATTCCGGTTTCGGCACCGAACAGAGCAAGGGCACCAAAACCTTCGCCCTGGTGGGCAAGGTCAGAAGAACCGGACTGATAGAGGTTCCTCTCGGCACCACCTTGCGGGAGATCATCTTCGACATCGGCAGTGGCACACGCAACCCCTTCAAGGCCGTGCAGACCGGCGGCCCCTCGGGCGGCTGCCTCTCAGCGGAACATCTCGATCTGCCGATCGACTATCAATCCCTGCAGGACGCCGGTACCATCATGGGATCAGGCGGACTCATCGTCATGGACGCGCATTCATGCATGGTCGATGTCACCCGTTATTTCCTCGGCTTTACCAGTAAAGAGAGCTGCGGCAAGTGCGCGCCCTGCCGTATCGGCACACAAAAAATGGTGGAGATACTGGACAGGATCACCGCAGGAAACGGTGCCCTGGAAGATCTCGATACCCTTGCATCCTTATCCACCACTATCGGCAAGGGCTCTCTCTGCGGACTGGGCCAGACCGCACCCAACCCGGTGCGCACCACCATCAACTATTTCCGGGATGAATACCTTGCCCATATAGAAGATAAACGCTGTCCTGCCGCGGTCTGTCGCGAGCTTGTTCAATACAGGGTCGTCAAAGAAAAATGTACCGGATGCCAACGCTGTGTGGAGGTATGTCCCACAGGCGCCATCAGCGGGCCGCGAAGCGAACCCCATAATCTGGATAAGGATAAATGCATCAAGTGCCGGGCATGTTATGAAATCTGCCGTTTTGATGCGATTGCAGGCGATGCTATCCACATAGAGTAAAACGATGGCCCAGACAAAAACTATAACGGTATCCATCGACAACCGGGAGATCCATGCACCGGCAGGCTCCACCATCCTGCAGGCGGCCCGGGAGGGCGGGATTTACATTCCGACCCTGTGTTATCTGGAAGGCCTTCCCGATTATGGCGGCTGCCGCCTCTGCGTTGTTGCGGTTGAAAATATGCGCGGCTTCCCCACCGCCTGCACCACCCCGGTTTCTGCGGGCATGAAAATTTCCACCAGCACTCCGGCATTACAGGAGTTGAGAAGGGACATACTGGAGCTGATCCTCTCGGAACATCCATATACCTGCCTGGTCTGCGGGGATAAAAAAGAATGCAGCGAGTTCATGCATACCACCAGGAAGGTCAGCACCACCACCGGCTGCAACTTCTGCACCAACAATGGGAACTGCGAGCTGCAGGAACTCACAGAATACCTCGGTCTGACGCAGATCAGATATCCCATCGCCTACAGGAATCTTCCTGCCGTCAAGGATAATCCCTTCTATGATCTGGATTACAACCTCTGCGTTCTCTGCGGCAGATGCGTCAGGATATGCAACGAGGAGCGGTACAGCGAAGTCCTGGCCTTCATCAACAGGGGCAACTCAGCCCTGGTGGGGACGGCCTTCAACGAAACGCAAAAGGAAGCGGGCTGTGAATTCTGCGGGGCCTGTGTCGATGTCTGCCCGACAGGTTCGCTCTCGGAAAAGATGGGCAATTGGGTTGGCCTGCCCGATAAATCAACTATAACCCATTGCGCCTTTTGCAGCATAGCATGCGAAATAACCATCAATACCAAAGGGAACAGGATAGTCAATGTGGGCCCGGAACCGGGGAAAAAGGAAGATCCTCCACAGGCATGCCTGCGCGGCAAGTTTATTCCGGGCGACATCACCCATCATCCGCAGAGAATCACCAGGCCTCATATCAAGAAGGAAGGACAATGGGCCGAGGCAGGCTGGGATGAAGCAATCGACCTGATTTCAGAAAACCTTGCACACCACCGTGGCCCGCAATTCGGCCTGATCGGTTCTGCTCACGATACTATTGAAAACAGTTTTATTCTACAGCAGTTCGTCCGCCGGACCATGAAATCAGCGAATGTGGATATCCATCCGACCAACGCCTACAAAACCATTATCAGGGATATTTATGATTACCACGCAACTCATGGTTTTGCCGAGATCGACGATATTCTCGAGGCCGACCATATATACGTCATAGGAGCACAGGCCAGTTGGTCCCACCCCATCATCGAGAACCACATACGAAAAGCCTACAGGGCCGGTAAAAAAGTCACCGTAGCCAATTTGGCGATAACCAGAACCATGAACTTCTCTTCTGATTACCGGCTCTACAAGAAAGGCCGGGAACATATTTTCCTGCACCAGCTCATGGCTGAACAGACTGCCGCTGCTCAAAGAGCAGGGAAAAACATAATGGTCATTGGCGATGAGGTCCTGCACTCAACGCGTGCCGAGGAAAATATCAAAAACCTGATGCGCATCGGCGAACTGCCGGGAGAGATCAAGATGCTTTTTCTGATGCCTGAAGGCAACCGCTATGGTGCCGTCATGGCCGGAATGAATCCGGCACTGCTTCCCGGATTCGCCGCAGCCGGGCAGGAAGGACTGACGACAGAGGAGATGCTCAAAAAGCGAAAGGTGCTGTCAGCTCTCTATCTGGTTGGCGATATCTCGGACCAGAGACTCCTCAAATCCCTTAAAGGGCTACAATTCATGGTGCAGCACAACATGTTCTTTACCCCGGCCTCAGATTATGCCCACGTCTTCCTCCCCTTGACCACCAGCATGGAATCGGATGGGCATATTTTCAACCTGGAAGGAAAACTAAAACGATTCACCCCGGTTCATCAAAATGATCACACCCTGCCAACCAGCCAGATCATCGGCAGGATAGCCACCATATTGGATGTGAAGGAAAGCTTTGGTACCCAGGACCTTGACCGTCACATTCAAGCACTTGCCGAAAGATCATTGCTTACAGGGCAAAAACCACGGATCGGTGAAGAAAAAAAACCGCACCCGCGATCGAAATCAAAAAACAGCTATATGACCAGGGAAATGCTGAAAAAACATCATTTCCATTACCTGGGCAACAATCTGGAGAAGGTCATCCCCGATCTGCAGGAGGTACTCCAAGAATGATGGCGTCACGATAAGCATCCGTACGGGCATAAACTCCGACTTCGAGAAAGCCCGACCTCCCGCGCCTTGTCTATCGAACTTTTTATCTAGCCATCTGACATTGTGGCAAACTTTTTACGAGATTAGAAAGAATGAAAATCCTGGAAAAGAAGATCATCGCGCCAAACATTCACCAGATGACCCTGGACGCACCGAACATAGCAAGGAGGGCCTTGCCCGGACAGTTTGCCATTGCCATCCCCAATCAACACAGCGAACGCACCCCGATCACACTCTGTGACTGGGATGCCGAAAAAGGAGAGGTGACCGTCGTCTTTCTCGAAGTTGGCGCTGCCACCAGAAGACTGGCTGAACTTTCGCAAGGAGACGAGATTTATTCGTTTACCGGTCCGCTGGGAAAACCATTTGCCATAGAAAAAGTCGGTAAGGTCGGCCTGGCCGGAGGCTGTTTCGGCATTGGTGCCATTTTGCCGGCAGCAAGGGCATTTAAAAAAGCCGGCAACGAGGTGATTGTATACCTCGAGGCCCGCAGCAGTTTCCTGCTCTATTGGCATGATAAGCTTGAAGAGGCCGCTGATGAAGTCAGATATTCCACATCCGACGGCTCGCTGGGCAGCAAAGGTCATGCCCATGATCTGCTGGACAAAAATCTGCGGGATGGTGAAAAATTCGACCGGATCCTGGCCGTTGGCTGCACCTTTATGGTTTTTCGCATATCCCAGGCAACCAGGCCTTTCAAGGTCAGAACCATTGTCAGCATGAGTCCTATCATGATAGACGGTACCGGAATGTGCGGTGCATGCAGATTGTCCGTTGCAGGAAAAACCATGTTTGCCTGTGTCGACGGCCCTCATTTTGACGGCCACGAGGTGGATTGGGATGTAGTGCTTACCAGGCGCAAGGCCTACGATGAAGAGGAAATCATAGCCAATGAACGCAACAGGTGGCAGAGATCATTACAATTACGACACCATTAAAGTTTGACTAAAACTAATCCTCAGCTCAAGGTCGGGAATGCTGAGTTTCAGCGGTAATCAGAAATGTTTATTCATTTGCGGGTCAGGGACAATGATGATGAGAATCTTTGCGACATGTCCTCAACATAGGAGACGGGTGGGAGCCACGCATTAACAGGCTGCTGTTAAAATGAACTTTTACATTGAAGAGGTAGAGTATGGGTACCCCGGAATTGATTGCAGATTTTTCTATTTTTTCAGATTTCTCACGAAATAATTTATTGGAAATCGCCCAATATCTCGAGGTCCTGGAATTCAATGCCGATGACACGGTTTTTCGGGAGAAAGAGAAAGCCGATAAGTTTTACGGTGTACTCAGTGGAGAAGTGGAACTTCGGCTTATAGCAAGTGATCAGATATTGAAAGCAGATGTTCATTTTGAAGATTACACACGCACCAAAACCGAAATAGTCGAAAGGGAAATTGCTGTCGATTCCATAGAACCCGGCGAAATCTTCGGATGGTCCGCTCTCACTCCGGCAGGGAATTTCACCTCTAAAGCCGTCTGCGTCGAACCAACTAAAGTCTTCGCCTTTCCAGCAGGCACCCTCAGGAATTTTTTCATCCAACATCCCGAGGTTGGATATCCCTTCATGGAACGACTGGCGGAGATTATTTCAAATCGCCTCACCAATCGAACCAACAAGCTTATAGAAGGCTGGAGCGAAGCTTTTAATGTGAACCATATCTGATCGACCGACAGACCCGGAACCCACTATTCCTATAGTTATAATTTGTGAAATGAAGGTAACTATATAGCAGCACACCCGGAGTCGGAGTTTATGCCAGTCAGGGTGCTTACCTCTAAACAGTTACAGACAGGTGGTTGCCCAAATAATGAGGATCAACCTCAATAGTTACAAATGAAGCCGGAAGCGGGGTAAAAAAAAGCTTTCATCTGATTCTTTTTTATCCCCTAACCGGCCTTTTTACTGCTATTACCCTTTTGTACAACTTTTGATACTGCCAGCGCCACTCCGCCAACCACCGCTCCCATGAGCAGATTGGCGAGAAACAACGGCATGAAATCTAGAATCTGATGCAGGATATGGATATTATGGGTAAACATTCCCCCGCCGACAAGCAGCATTGCCACTGTTCCGATAATGCCCAGGGCACGAATAATCTTCGGCAAAGAGGCGACCATCAACAACCCCGACCATTCGACCATTTGCGCCCAGCGCCCGCGCATCCTGGTGGCCTGGGCAATCAGATGAAAACCGATATCATCCATACGCACCAGAATTGCTACCAGCCCATACACCCCGACAGTCGCGAGAATGGCGATCAGACTGACCACCAGAACCTGAAGCAGCAGAGAGTGTTCCATCATGGTGCCCAGCGCAATCATAATAATCTCTATCGAGAGGATAAAGTCGGTTCGCACCGCCGATTGTATCTTCGTCTTTTCCATCCTGAGCAGTTCCGCCTTATCGCTGATCTTTTTCACTGACGGTGCAGCATGAGGTCTAGGTGCAATCATATGCCAGACCTTCTCAATACCCTCATAACTCAGATAGACACCACCCAGCAGGAGTATCGGCACGATCAGCCATGGCGCATAACCACTCAGCAGAAACGCCAGCGGCAGGATAATCAGTTTATTGACAAAAGAGCCCTTGGTAATAGCCCAGAGAACCGGCAATTCCCGTGACGCTGGAAAACCTGTAGCCTTTTCGGCATTGACCGCCAGATCATCGCCCAAAATACCCGCTGTTTTTTTGGCTGCCAGCTTGCCCATTAAAGCTACATCATCGAGAAGGACTGCGATATCATCGAGTACGGCAAAAATCCCACCTGTCATTGTCTTGTTCCTTCTATATAACTCAAAACTGCTGCCACTCCACTTCTTTGTGCTGAAAATACACTATCATCCATTGAATGGATATAACTGGGAGATTTTTTGCTTATGGAAGAGAATACGATAAAAGTAATCAATACTTGCTCTTGTTTATCAAATAATTTAAACATATACTTTAAAAACAAGCAATTCTGAGCCATTCTTCAATCAAAACCTGACGAACCACCTACTCACATGAGCATCCATAAGAAAAATAAATGGTCTCTCAACTCTTCGATAGAGGATAATAATGGCAAGAACCAAACTCTACCAGGTAAAAAACAACCGGATATTATTTACATGCGGAGAATGTAAAACCAGAAGAAGCCTTGCTGTTGCTCCAAATGTCCGCACCAGAGTGATTAGATGTTACAAATGCAGCACTCTCTCCCGGTGTGCCCTTAATCGCAGAGTGCAGCGGCGTGAACAGCAGAGCGGCAAAATAACCATGACGCTGTTGAACGGGAAAGAGATTTCGGCCGATGTCCATGACATTTCTCCCGGAGGGATAAGCATAGATGTTGCAGCGGGAGGAGGCCGAGGGATCAGAAAAGGCGAACAAGTATATTTAAAGTGCTCCTGGAATAAGTCGATTTTTGCTGAAGGACGCTATATTGTCAAAAATATCAATGGAAACAGAATCGGGATTGAGAACACCGCTCAGAAATTTATGCTATAGCTGAACTATCGAACTCTTCCGTTTTTTTCATCTGGGGCCAACAGCCCGGCCGTTATAGTTCACTTCCTCTTTTCTCTGCTGACCTGTTGTTCCCTTCCACCTGAAAAGAACCCCAGTGCAACGACAGCTCAGACAAGGTATGCTGTTCCCAGATAACCCTACTCCGGCAGACCGGAGCAGCAATTGAATGATAATTATGAAAAAATATCTCATTGTCGGTTTCATTGTAATTGGACTCGCCGCCTTCTGGTTTTTCGATGTGGATCGCTACCTGACCCTGGAAGGGATCAAGGAAGTCCGGGCCTGGCTGGACGACTGGGCCAGCGATGCGCCCCTGTCATTAACTTTTGGCTTTATGGCATTCTATATTGCAGCTACCACGCTTTCCCTGCCCGGTGCCGCAGTGCTGACCCTTGCGGCGGGAGCCCTTTTCGGGCTGACATTGGGAGTTGTCATTGTTTCCTTTGCCTCAACGATCGGGGCGACCCTTGCTTTTCTCGTCGCCCGCTTCGTTCTGCGTGATACCGTTCAGAGTCGTTTCGGCGATCGGCTCAATATCATCAATAAAGGCATCAAGCGGGAAGGAGCCTTCTATCTTTTTACCCTGCGCCTAATCCCTGTATTCCCTTTCTTTCTGATCAACCTGCTGATGGCTTTGACACCTATCCGCACCTGGACTTTCTACTGGGTCAGCCAGGTTGGTATGCTGGCAGGTACCGTCGTGTATGTCAATGCAGGCACGCAGCTTGCCCAGATCAACAGTCTCAGCGGCATACTGTCGCCCTCGTTAATGATATCCTTTGCCATCCTCGGTATCTTTCCCCTGATCGGCAAGAAAATCGTCGATTTTATCAAAAAGCGCCGAGTCTACTCACAGTGGACAAAACCGGCGGCCTTCGACCGCAATCTAATAGTAATTGGAGCAGGTGCGGCAGGCCTGGTCAGTGCCTATATCGGCGCAGCTGTCAAGGCCAAGGTGACACTCATCGAGGCGGAAAAAATGGGCGGTGACTGCCTCAACTATGGCTGCGTACCGAGCAAGGCGTTGATAAAAACCGCCAAACTTGCCCATCGTATCCGCCATGGTGACGATTACGGTCTTGAGGCAAGTACGCCCAATTTCAGCTTTCGTAGAGTGATGGCCAGGATTCACCAGGTAATCGCCACCATCGAGCCGCATGACAGTATCGAACGCTACACCGGACTTGGGGTCGAGGTTCTTTCTGGCTACGCCAGACTGGTGGATCCCTGGACTGTGGAAGTTCAGCTCAATGACGGCGGAACCAGACGTTTAACCTCCCGCGCCATCGTCATCGCTACGGGGGCACGACCTTTTATACCACCGCTGCCCGGTCTCGATGATGTGGGTTACCTTACCAGCGATACCCTGTGGGATTCTTTTGCCGCCCTGGACGAGGCGCCCCGGAGACTGGTGGTGCTGGGCGGCGGCCCGATCGGCTGCGAATTGTCCCAGGCCTTTGCCAGACTGGATTCGCAGGTGTGGCAGATAGAGATGGGCGCCAGGATTCTGGCCAGGGAGGATGAGGAGGTTTCAGCAAGTGCCAAGGCATCTCTGGCCCGGGACGGTGTGCAGGTGATGACCGGCCACAAGGCCCTGCGCTGCGAACGTGAGGGGGAGCGGAAATTCATCGTCCTCGAACATCAGGGGCAGGAGCTCCGCCTCGAATTTGATGCTCTTATCTGCGCGGTCGGCAGAGTCGCCAGACTGCAGGGCTACGGCCTCGAGGATCTCGGCATCCCCACGGAACGTACCGTGGCAACCAATGAATATCTGGAAACTCTCTATCCCAATATTTTCACCGCCGGAGATGTGGCAGGTCCCTTTCAGTTTACCCATACTGCCGCCCATCAGGCCTGGTACGCCGCGGTGAATGCCCTGTTTGGGGAATTCTGGAAATTCAAAGTGGATTATTCAGTTATCCCCTGGACCACTTTCATAGATCCGGAAGTTGCGCGGGTAGGCCTCAACGAGCAGGAGGCACATGAGAAGAATATCGAGGTGGAGGTCACCCGTTTTAATATGGCCGATCTTGATCGGGCCATTGCCGACAGTGCCGTCCATGGTTTTGTCAAGGTGCTCACCGTCCCCCGAAAAGATCGGATCCTCGGAGTGACCATCGTCGGTGAACATGCGGGCGACCTTCTTGCCGAATTCGTCCTGGCCATGAAGCAGGGACTCGGCTTGAACAAGATTCTGGGCACCATCCACACCTATCCGACTCTTGCCGAAGCCAATAAATACGCGGCAGGAGAATGGAAGCGCGCCCATGCCCCGCAAAAATTGCTTGCCTGGCTTGAAAAATACCACAACTGGAAAAGGAGCTAATTGCAGTGGCTTTGCAGAAGCCAAACACTAATGGCTGCCATGACCAGCATTCATCAATCTCACTACTTCATGAGCCACATAGTACAGGTCGCTCGGAAGTACCTCAGTCTGCAGCTCAGCATCCTCATCCAGATATTCGATGGTTTCTTCCAGCACATCTGCATTTGATGGTCCAAAACATTGGTCAAAGCACCAATATCCATTGTCATTCCTCAGCCCCAGGGTTGCGACACGTTCATCTGACAGGTTTCGCATTGAAAATATCCGATATTTCTGCACTTCGCATAATTCAAGATAGTCGCGGCAGCAATTATCCATCAGGTAGCCTTCAGATTTAAGCATCTTCGCCGAGATCAGGGGAATAATAAAATAATCTCCGATAATTTCTTCGGATAGCGGACAAGTCCATTTACCCGATTGTCGCTCAGCATAGTCATTGAATTCGATTCCAAAAAGAGTATTCAGCTCATTTGCTTTTGATTGAGATAACATGTCGGCACCTCCGCAATAAAAAGCTTTAAAGAAAAAGTTCTTCCGATAAATTGATTTCTTTCAAGTGAAGTTCATTGATAATGGCAACCGTGGAGTCTTCATGCCGCAAGTCTTCAATATCCATGCAATCATGTAATTCTGCACATTTTCTACAGAGACACCGGTACCAATATGGAGCGCAGACAAATAATCCAATTGCAGGTTCACCATCTAATTCACAAACAGCCCTGGCTTTATCCTGCGTTTGGCGAATCATTCTAAGAATAACCTGGTCACCTCCAAAGACATCGACTCTCAGTTCACCCATCTGCTGCCTGACCATAAGGATTTGCGGCTTTTCACAACCCTTGTTACCGGCGAGATAATTTTCCAATTGCCCTGCAAGTTCATAAAGCAAAGCAAACCAACCATCCTGGCACTCAAATCCACGAGACAGTAAATCTTTTTTGAATAGATCGGGAAATTCCTCAAACAGTTTATGTTCATTTTCTAAATTCATTACACTTACTCCTTCTAATATTGGCCTGCGACAACAACCCTCAGCTTTCAAATCCATTATGCCATACCCGGGTTATCACAGAGTGACTACCCCCCCGGTTTTTTTTTTACATTGTTTTTTTGTATACGAGCTGCTCGGGAGGCAAAGCAATAACCTGCCATATAGAACAATTATCAGGATGGCGGCGAGCTAAAGCGTTGGACTTCCTGGCGTTAGTACCAACTTACCGGACTGCCACAAACGAATTTTGCAAGGATAGATTGACGGTGAGCGCAGCGAACCCCAACAATTTGAAGCTTCTTTGCAGCATCAAAAGATAGATTGCCTTCAGGGCATTCTTTTCAAAGTGTGGTGCAAAATTGCGCTACATCCGGAAGGGCCCTAAAATTCAGGTAAAGGCAGACTCCGATCCGTCTCCCGATGACAATCATAGTTGAGTTGCAAACCTGATCAGGAATTGATATTTCTTGACAACTGGTATGATGAGTAGTATAAGAGAACGGTTTTTTTTATAAGGCAGCCTTCAGTTAAATTGTTCGGGAAAGAGGAAATCATTGGTATTAATTAAGAAAACATCGACCGTAGAGGCGGTGGTCAATCTATTGACCGGGCGGATTCATGACAGAATCTATCCTCCTGGATCGAAACTGCCGAGCGAACGCCGCTTGCAGATGGAGTTCGGGGTAGGCAGATTGGCGCTGCGGGAGGCGCTGAGCAGGCTGAATGCCATGGGAATCATTGCCACTGCTCACGGGCGGGGAACATATGTCCAGGACCGGGTGAAAAGTTCGGCCTTAAAAAATGTGCTGATCCCTCATTTCGCCCTTGACGATCCGCAACGACTGGCGGAGTTTGTCGAGGCTCGGACCATGCTGGAAAGCGAACTCGCCGGTCTTGCGGCACAGCGGCGCACAACCGGAGATCTGCGCCGCCTCGAAGAGCTGCTCGACCAGGAGGTGACCATGGAAACGCCCTGGGAAGAGATAGCCGATATCGACTTGAAATTTCATCAGCAGTTGGCCGCGTTTGCCTGCAGCCCCTTTCTTGCTTCCATGCATGAGGCGCTGATTTCTCATATCCACCTCTTCCTTCGCGGCTTTGTGAAACAGACAAACAATCCCCCGGCCGTGCTGGCGGCGCACCTTCCCCTTCTCGAAGCAATACGTGCCGGTGACCAGGAAGAAGCAAGGAGGTTGGCGCGCCTGCACATCACCTGCAGCAGATTGGATTATGAACGCTTTATCGAGCAAAAAATCACCGACCACACTAATCAGAGAGCACATCATGTCTAATGGAATTCTGGCAATCGTTGCCGTTGTACCGATCCTGGTCGCCTTGTTCCTGATGGTCGGCCTGCGCAAACCGGCTACCTTCGCCATGCCGGTTGCCTGGCTGGCAACCGTGGCAGGAGCTCTTCTGGTCTGGAAGACAACTCCCCTGTATATCGCCGCCCTGACCCTGCAGGGTTTTGTAATCGCCTTTAATCTGCTCATCATTGTCTTTGGGGCTATAGTTCTGCTCTACACCCTCAAGTACAGTGGCGGCATGGAGACAATTCAGGCCGGCTTCCATCGTCTGTCGCCCGACCCGCGGGTCCAGCTGGTAATCATCGCCTTTCTTTTCGGGGCTTTTATTGAAGGTGCAGCCGGTTTCGGAACCCCGGCAGCCTTGGCGGCTCCATTACTCATGCTCCTCGGATTTCCTCCGCTTGCAGCTGCCCTGGTCTGCCTTGTGCTCAATACTGTGCCGGTGCCCTTTGCGGCGGTGGGTACACCGATTTTTCTCGGACTTGAATACCTGCAGCCTCTGGTTGTCGATGCCGTCAAAGCCGGTACCCCCGGGTTGCCCTTTAACGATGTGGCCTCCTTCAATCATCAGGTGGGCCGACTGGTGGCCTTGATCCATGTGCCGATGATCATGCTGCTGCCGCTCTTCATGTGCGGATTTCTCAGCCGCCACTTCTCGCCACGGCGCAGCTGGCGTGAGGGCTTTTCGGCCTGGCGCTTCTGTCTGTTCGCCTCCTGTTCCTTCCTGGTTCCTTATCTTCTCCTGGCCTGTTATGTGGGGCCGGAATTTCCCTCTTTGGTCGGCTCCCTTCTGGCCCTGATAATCGTTGTCTGGGGTGTGAAACGCGGATTTTTCCTGCCAAGACAGTCATTTTCCTTCGGACCTGCAGAAAAGTGGCCAGCGAACTGGACCGGTATCCTGCCGCCACAGAGCCTGGAGCTGCCCAAGGAGCATATGAGCCAGCTTCGGGCCTGGAGCCCCTATGTGCTGATTGGTCTGATCCTGGTTTTCACCCGTCTTCCGCAATTTGGCCTCAAGGGCTTTCTCTCCGCCAGATCCATTGATTTTGTGGATATTCTCGGCTTTCCAACGGTTGATGCGGCTATTCCCTATCTCTATCTTCCCGGCTTGCTCCCCTTTACCGTGGTGGCGCTGCTGACGGTATGGCTGCATGCCATGCCTGCCGGACATGCCGTCCAGGCCTGGAAAGACTCATTCAGGGCCATAAAAAACCCGACTATTGCATTGCTCTTTGCCGTGGCAATCGTTTCGATTTTTCGGGGTACCGGCATTCAGGACGAATTACTGAATCCTCATGCCTATCTCTCCATGCCGATTGCCATGGCCCAGGCCATAGCCGGTCTGGTCGGCAGCGCCTGGCCGGTTGCGGCAGCCTTTGTCGGCGGAGTAGGTTCTTTCATTACCGGTTCCAACACCGTCTCCAATTTGCTTTTTGCCGAATTTCAATGGGGAGTGGCAACAGAACTTGGTTTCCGCCGGGATATCATCATTGCCGCCCAGGTGGTGGGCGGGGCCATGGGAAATATGATCTGCATCCACAATATCGTGGCGGTTGGAGCCGTCGTCGGCTTATTCGGTATGGAGGGGATCGTCCTGCGCAAAAACATACTGCCCTTTCTGCTTTATGGTCTGCTCGCCGGAGCCATGACCCTTGTGCTGCTTGCATTTTGAGTGCTTTTTAGGGCAGTACCATAAGCAGAAATACAAACCCGAAGAGGCCTATTGTTTCCACGATGCCCATGGCGATGATCATAAACACCAGTCCTTTGCCCCCTCCCTCGGATAAGGCCCGACAGGCGGCGGCCCCGATCAGCCCTTGCATCCAGGCGCTGAAAAATTCGGCCGATCCCCCTGCAAGCCCGACACCCAGGAGTGTGCCGGCATGAACGTCGGTAACAGGGTTATCTCCCGTAACAAGAGGGGTAAGGCCCACGAGCACGAGAATGAATCCGTAAATGGTCTGGGACAAAGGCATGCCCATCAGGATAATATATGAAAAATTAAGTGCTTTTCCCTCCCTGGCCTCTTTTTCCCAAGCTCCCGCTGCCGCTTGCCCTACTGCTCCGATTCCGACAGCACTGCCAATGGTTGCACCGATCATGACCAATCCGATTGATAGTTGCCCGATAAATTCGATGATTGTCATTGTATATCCTCTCCGAAAGCAGATCGTTGATTGATGGCAAAGGGGCGATAGGGATACCCGTCCCATTGGACACCGGCATGATTTGAAAATTCCAGTATATTCAATCGAATACCATGGGCAAAGATGGCAATGGTTACAAGCGCGATATTGAGTCCATGGCCGAGAATCAATATGGGTACCGCGGCAAACCATGTTGCCGCTTCCGCAATCTGCAATCCCATGGCGTTAAAAGCCGAAGAAATATAATAGCTGGAAAGCCCGACGGCAAAAAGACGGAGATAGCTCATTGTATCGGTGAAGGTGTTTAAAAGGGGAAGTATTGCGGAAAATACTCCCACCAGAAACCGCTTTGCCGGGTTTTTATCCGGCTTTCCGAAACACGCGGCAATGAACATCCCCCCCCCGAGAAACAACCATACAGCCATCGGAGTATGTTCCACCCCGATAAACAGCAGGTACCATGTGACAACCAGCATATCGGCGATGATGATGAGCCATCCGATCTCGGCCAAAGCCCGCTGGTCGGGGAAAAGGGCCACCATTCTCCGAAGCCGCGCCAGGAACAGATGAAGACACCCCACAACGAGAGAAACCTTCATGACTATAAACCTTGCCGCACTCGGGTCCTCTCTCCAGAGGATACCAACCTCGCTCATTATTCCTGCGATCAGGCTGCAGATTCCAGAACTTTGCCAAAAGGCCTTATGATCAACAGGGACATCTGTTCCGGGAAATTGGCCATACTCTCCTGCCTTCCACAAGGTCTCCGGTGTAATCCCAAAATAGTTGGCGGTGAGTATGCCCCACGTCAAGGTTGCCAAACCGAACACCATCATGAGTTGTGTTGCAGACTTGCCCGCGGCATGCACTATCCTGTTGCGGAAAAACAGACCGGCAAGAAAAATCAACAGGCCGTAACCCGCATCACCGATCAGCATCGCCGTAAAAACCGGCATCGCCAGCATAAAAGAAGGAGAAAGGTCGATCTCACGATATCCGGGCAGAATGCCGAGTATGTCGAAGAAACCCTTGATCGGCTTTGTCCAGGAAGGATAGTGAATTAAAGTGGGAGGCATATCGTCCGCTCCCACCGGCATTATGCGGACAGCAGCATATAAATTACTCCCGGCCAGGTGCGATTCGATTGTATCGGCTTTTTCCGCCGGCAACCATCCCTGGAGAGCAAAGATTTTCCCCTGGCTCATTCCGCTTCGTTGCGCCTTGACATACGTGATCTCTCCGGCCAGACGTGTCTGTTCCTTCCGCATGGCCACGGCCAGGGCGGCAAGCTGCGACAGGCGATCATAGCTTTGTTGTAATTCGATTTCGATCTTTTGGGCCTCGGCAAGACACGATGGTCGATCCCTCGACGGAAACGGTAAAGCTTCAGCCTCCTCCGGCATTTTGAGTTGGCCGCGTCGGTCAACAATAGCCACCAGCAATTTTTCCCCGGGCAAGGTGCTTAGAATTTCAACACATTCGGCCCGGATATTATCTGCTTTTTTCCGAGAAAGTGTGTAAAACTCAACCTCGACGCCGTTGTTGAGAAGATCCGCAAGTTGACTCAAACTGACATTGCCCCAGATTTCCAGTTCCCTGATCCTCTGATGTAATTCGAGAAGACGATGTCGATTTTCCGATATGGACCTATGGAGGCCGATGGCCTCTCGTGCGGCAGCAACTGGATTTTGGAAAAATGCGGCGCCGGATGGCTTGAAAGACGACAGGATTTGCACCGCAAGAGAGAGGTCGTTAAACGATTTGATGGTGCTTTCGTCAGCAAGGGTATCTTCCGGATGGACAGGCTCCAGATGCATGATGTTCATTTTGCCCAGCAGATTCAATATCCTGTCTCTGTCGGCTATGCGGGTTGCGATGAAGACTTTGGACATTTTTACGATCATGCGGATCCCCCCAAGTCAGCTTTTTTTCCGTTCCTGGGTTTTTTCTTTGGCAATCTTTGCTCGGGCTACGGCGGCGGTCATTCTATCACTCAGTGCTATTCGAATGCGCCTGATGTTCTCTTTAGATTCCGGGATGATTATTTTTTCAAACACATTGACCCGTTGCACTACTTTTTTTAACTCTGCCCTAAGCGTGGAGAGTCTGGTTTCCAGAATTTCAAGTTGTAAGCCACTCAATTTTTTCTCACGTTGGTCCGATAATGCCTGGTCAACCCAGGAAGCAGTGGCGAACAGGCTGTATTCGGCCTTCGGAAATACGGCGGATATAAATTCCGGCACTTTTATACCAGCGATATTGGTCAGCACGGTCTTTATATCTTCCGGTTCCGACAAGGCGTCTGCATTGACTCCGGAAATGTCTTTAAAAACGGCACTGTATGTGGTAATTTTTGTATCCAGGGCATCGAAAGTTTCTTTGAGGGCCTGATACTCTTTCTCGACCTCAAGGACTGCGGATTGCAGCAGCTGCTCTCTGAGTTGAAGCAAGGGAAGATAGGTTTCGAAACGTTCAAGAGCGCTTCGTTGTTGTCGCAACTCTGCCCGAGTCAGTTTGGTTTTTTTTCTCGGCTTCGGCATCTTGCTCACCCCAACTGATTGTCACCTTGGAACACTTACACGTCTCAGGTTATTGAATTTATTGCAATCCTTGATGATCGGTTACGTGATCCGAAGATGCTGCCGCAGAGATTTCCCTCGGCCAGTGTTTTTGATAAACGGCTTGCCGGATTCCCGTTTCTTCGGGTTCAAAGCATTGTGCAAGAATTTCCCAGCATCTGTCCAAGGCGTCAAAAAGTGGGACGTTGACACTGAGATCCGTAATCTGTTGTTCAAAAATATTACCGTATTTCAGCAGCTTTTGATCCCATGGGGTCATTTCGAAACCCATCTCTTTCTTTTCTCGACTGTCATCACATTGGGCATAGAGTTGAATACAGGCATCCATGATTGCCCGGTGATCGTCACGGGTTTTACCGTTCACCAGCTGTTTAAGGCGTGATAATGAACCGAATGGTTCGATGCGATGATTTCGCAGGTAGATTTGCCCTTCGGTGATATACCCCGTATTATCGGGTATCGGGTGGGTTACATCATCACCGGGCATGGTAACACAGGCAAGCACCGTCATGGAACCGGCATTGTCAAAATCAACGGCCTTCTCATATCGTCTGGCCATCTGCGTATAAAGGTCTCCCGGATATCCCCGGTTGGAAGGAACCTGTTCCATGGTGACGGCGATTTCCTTCAGCGAATCCGCAAAGGCGGTCATATCGGTCAGCAAGGTCAACACTCTTTTCCCCCGGAGAGCAAACTGCTCTCCAACAGCCAGACAAAGGTCCGGAACCATTAAACATTCGACAACAGGATCAGCGGCGGTGTGAATGAACATGATGGTCTTTCCCAGAACGCCGCTTTCTTCAAACAACCGACGTAATTTCAAATAGTCATCATGCCTCAGCCCCATGCCACCAAGAACAATAATGTCCGCATCCGCCTGGAGGCCTACCCGGCCCAGCAATTCGTTATACGGCTCGCCGGCAACCGAAAAAATGGGCAGCTTTTGCGATTCCACCAGGGTATTGAAAACATCGATCATGGGAATACCCGTGTGGATCATTTTATTGGGACGCCGTCTTTTGACCGGGTTTACGGCGGGGGAACCGATTTCCACTTTCACGCTCTCGATCCCCGGCCGTTTGTCGCGAGGTTTGCCTGATCCGTTAAAAACCCGGCCAAACATCGCATCTGTGAACAACACCTGCATGGGGTGCCCCAGAAAATGAACACGGTCACCATTGGAAATGCCTTCAGTCCCGGCAAAAATCTGAAGACTGACCTCGTCATGATCCAGCCGGATCACCTGGGCCAGGGACGGACCAAAAGCCGTGGTGATCACAGCGAGATCTTCATATCCCACACCTTTTGCCTTAACAGTCGCCACGTTTCCGGCAATGCGGGTGATTTTATCAAATATCTTTTTCACGGTATGATCTCATTGCTTCGATGAACGATTATTTTCTTCACCCTCGGTTCTTCCCGAAAGTGTTTGCCTGCTCCTGGGCCTCTCATCGGTTTTCATGGTCTTGGCCATTTCAAAGCGGTGGCTGGACGGCCAGTCAATAGCCTCTTCCCCTTTTCCACTCTGCATCCTGCCGGTGTTTTTGATAAAATCATTTATCTTTTTGAGAATTTTGCCGAATTCGCCCCGATCATATTTACGGCCCTGATGTTGAACAATATGCCTGTTCTTTTCCTGATCCTTTTCCGTTTTGTCAGCCCTACCCCCATTTTCCTTTATGTGACCGGAATGGTCATCTTGTGGCCTGTTTTCAACCGCCTCGACAACATCCGGATCCCATGGCGCGTAGTTCCAGTCCCTGAAAAGATTTCCGATTCTCATCATGATGGTTCTTGCTTCATCTTTTTCCTCGAAAGCGAAATCAAGGTTGATTACTTCAAGTATCTTTTCAAAAACGAACTGCTGCCTCTCGCGGGAAGTTGCCCCGTCAACATCGTCAAAGGCGTTCTGTTGCAGATAGGAGGAGTCGACGAATTCACTTTTGAGTAGGATGGTAAAGTCCTTGACGCTTGTCCCTTCTTCTCCCACGACGGTCATCATTTGTCGAATCTCATCACCCCGCCGGAGCAGGGAGCGAGTCGGTCGAGCTTTTTCCGGTCCAATAATGCCGGGGTATTTACTCCAGCTCTCCAGGGGATCTATGGTCGGATAACGTCGTGCATCACTTCGTTCACGGCTAAGTGCATGAAATGCACCCACCACTTTCAGCGTCGCCTGGGTGACGGGTTCATCGAAGTTGCCCCCTGCCGGGCTGACGGTTCCACCGATGGTCACAGAGGCCTCTTTCCCGTTTCTGAGGCGAATCATGCCGGCACGTTCGTAAAATCCGGCAATCCGGCTTTCCAGGTATGCTGGGAATGCTTCCTCCCCAGGAATTTCCTCCAACCTCCCGGATAGTTCTCTCAGTGCCTGGGCCCAACGGCTTGTGGAATCCGCCAAGAGTAGAACATGTAAACCGGCCTGGCGGTAATATTCAGCCAGCGTGATACCGGTATATACGGAGGCTTCCCTGGCCGCCACCGGCATTGCGGAAGTATTACAGACAATGATAGTCCTTTCCATCAGGCTCCGACCCGTACAGGGATCATTCAGTTCGGGAAATTCACGGATCGTGTCCACAATTTCCCCGGCACGCTCCCCACATGCTGTAAAAACGACAATATCGATTTCCGCATGCCGGGAGGTGATCTGTTGAAGCACGGTTTTGCCGGCGCCGAATGGGCCTGGAATACAATAGGTTCCACCAAGGGAAACAGGATACATGGAATCGATGATGCGTATGCGGGTGACCAGTGGCTCCGAAGGCATCAGGCGTTCCCGGGCAAAACATAAAGGACGTTTGACCGGCCAATCCTGTCGCATTTTGACATCTTGTCGCTTCCCTTCCATGTCGGTCAGTGTGGCGATTTTTTCCTCAATGGTGTGTTCTCCTGCCCCGGCGATCCATTCCACTTCCAGTTCCCCCGCCCAACTGAAAGGCACCATGATGGGGTGTTGGAAAATCCTTTCGGGAACGGTCCCAAGTGAATCACCGGCAAAAACCGTATCGCCGGCTTTTACGCAAGGCTTCCATTCCCATTTCCGCTCGATATCCAACGGATATAATGAGGTGCCGGGTGTGAGAAAATAACCCGTTTTTTCCGCATACCGCGGCAGAGGATTTTGAAGTCCGTCGTATATCTGTCCCAGAAGACCCGGTCCCAAGACCGCGGATACCATTGTTTCCTGAAAATCGACAATATCCCCGACCCGCAGTCCTCTGGTCTCTTCGAAAACCTGAAGATCTGCCATGTTGCCGCGCACCCGAATAATCTCACCCAGGAGTCTGGCTCCATCGGAACGGTTGCAGTAGGCAATGGCATTTTTGACGACCCGTCCGGTGGTCTCGGCAACGACCATGTTTCCGTATACGGAAACAATTTGTCCTTCCACACTTTCTGTTCCCATGTTATCGGTTGTCTTTATGATTATTTCCGGCAATCCGCCGCCATCTGTGGAGAATCATCAGTTTGGCCGTATATGCAGCGAGTTCGTCGCTGCTGAAACTATACCATCGTTCGTGTTCGGTCAGCCGATTCCAGCGCGCTCTGTCCAAGACCTCCATGCCCTGCAAAGGATTCGATGCATCTTTCCACTCGGCCAGAATGGTTTCAAATGTCATGGCTCCATCTTCCAATTCCGGTGCCACCAGATACAGTTGCGGATCGAGTTGCAGGGCTGTGGCCCTCTCCCTGGCCAGGGCATTACGGAGCCCCACCTCGAATTGCACCCAGAACTTCAGAAAATGTGAGTGGTTCATTTTAGCGGTTCTTGACACATGATGAAAATAGCGTTGCCAGACAGGATCAGCCGCGCTCACATTACTCCCGGATTCATTTTCAACTTCCCGCATGGAAACCGGAAGCTCCGGCAGGGGGGGTTCCGATTTGGCCTGTTTGAGAGAAAGAACGACCAAGTCTGTTTGTTCAGGCTCAATTTCACCGGCAATGACCGCATCCCGCTGAAGAAGGTCATGATTTAACAGAAGCGAACGAACGATCTCCAATGGTCCCTGGGATTTTTCCACCACGGCCAATAACTCTTTTTGGGTGACAGGCGGCGGATCATCGATTTTTTTTAGTCCGGGAAGAACACATAAAAGATAAAAATATCGCTTCATTTTTTTCTTTTCATGCTTTTTCACTGTCATCAACAACCCTGTCGATCATTTCCTGAAGAACAGGGCCGACCATTTCCGAAATCAGTTCCGCCACGGATTCGGGGCTCACCTCAACAGTCGCGCCATCGATAGTATATTCGAACCCCGCTTTGGAAAGCGTGGCTTGAAACTTTATCCTCTCGTGTTCCTGGTCGATATTCTGCAAAATGTCCTTGATGAGGCTGTTTTTGAATTCATCATCCATCGTATCTGAAATGTTAATTTCCATGCAGGCCTGTTGTGCCGCATCGGATTTGGCATACGCGATAATAACTTCCTTTATGATCCTGACGAGATAATCCGGATTGGATAGATGTTTGTCGATTTTTCGGGTAAGTGTTGAGGAGAGTATTTGGGTTATGGTCTCACGAAGTTTCAGAATTGAATCACGTACGGCGAATTCCAGCTCGGTTTGCATTCGGGAAAAATAGCTGTCTGCGTCATTTTTGGCTTTGGCGGCAATTCGTTCCGCCTCGGCTTCAGCACTGGCGATTATTTTTCCCGCCTCGTTTCTTGCATCCTCTATAATTTTCTCAGCGGCTTCCTTGCCGGCGTCAACACCTTCGGCCTGCAATTTTTTCACAAATGATTCTATGCTTCCGGGCATTCAGGTTTCCTCGAAGCTTGAAGATATTATCATGAAAAAAGACGCTAAACCTCTGACTGTCAAGTTTTGGCGTGTAATGAACAAGAAGGACTTCTTCTAAAGATCGTAAGCAAAAAAAAATAAAAATCAAACAGGATTGCGTAAATGACCCCCTTTACGGTTCTGCCCTTCCAGTTACCTTGTGCTGCTAGCATTTTGAGCACTATCCTGGAAAGTTTGATATACTAGACGTTGTATCTGAAACGGCGCGGATAGAGCTCTTTTAAGAGTCCATCAATTGATTGTCCAGGCCTGGTTATTGTAGTAGGTAATGGTATGCAGTTTGTTTTCAGAAGGAAAAAGATATGGGCCGCCGCTACGCTGAGGTTTTCCATATTCCGGGACATAGGGAGGACAGGGAGTGGATAATTTTCTACAGCACATACTTGCAGAGATGGAGACATTTCTCGAGAAGTGGACGGACTATATGGAACAGGCCGGATACCTTGAGCATACCACTGCGAAAAAAGAGGACTGTATTCTCAGTCTTCGGGGTCTTATTGAGCCGATGATGAACCTTGAGCACGATTCATCGCTGCTTTTCCCGTCAATCCTGCAGAGCAACAGGCAACTTGCTGATTTTCTTGTGCAGACCGGCAGGAAACATCGGGCCCGCGGACTGAAGCCGGAGATGTTTTTCGGCTGCTTTAAGACATTGCTGCATGCCATAGAGGACATCATACTCCAATCGGATCTGTCCGATGGCGAAAAACTCCCGCGCTACTTCCAGTTTCGCCGGATAGTGGATGCCATGGAAACTATTACCATTGCAGACTGGGAAGCGCCCAGCCACAATGACAAGCTGAACGAGCTGGCCGGAAAAAACCGCAGCCTTACCCTGGAAAAAAACAAGTATGAGAACATCTTTGAATCAACCTCCGATATTGTGCTGGTCATCGATGATGAGGGGAGCATCCTCGAGATGAACGGGGCGGCCAGGCAATATTTTGGTGCAGAAACTCTTGGCCAGACAGTGTTCAGCCATATCGACCATCCAGGTTATAAAATTGAACCATTTCTTGCTAAATATCCATACGGCTGTAACCATGAGATCAGAATGAAATCGGGCAAGGCAATATACAAAATGGTTATCGTGCCCTTGAAAAAAGTCTCTCTCGCCTCTGCCGGACATGTCCTTATCCTCAGCGATATCAGCTCAATCGTCGACCAGAGAAAACAGCTTGAACAGCTGGTATCGGAACGGACCGAAGCACTGAAGAAATCGGAGCAGTTATTCCGCTCATTGTTTACTTCGGCTGGTGAAGGTATTCTGCTGGTGGATATATCCCTCCAGATTGTGCAGGCCAATCAAAAGGCTGCCGATATTTTCGGCATGACCAGTCTGTGGCTTGAGGGTGCAAACTGCGCTAAAATAATTCATCCGGACAGTATCGACAGTCTCCGCCAAGCCGCATCGATAGAAGAAGGAGATGTCTGGAATGGCGAATTCAACGGCATTACCGGCAGCGGCGATACTTTTCCCGCCAGTATCACGGTCAACAAATTTCGGCTTGGGGGCGAGATTCTTCTTCATCTTATTGTGCGCAATATTACTCAGCAGAAAGCAATGGAAAGATATCTTCGCGAGGAGAAGTTAAAGGCTGAAGAGATGAATGTCACTCTCAGGAATGTCATGAAGGCCATCGACCGGGAAAAGGAGGATCTCGAGCTTTCGATAGCCCAGAAAGTGACAACAGGAATCATCCCGTCTCTGCAGAAACTATCGGCTGAAGAAAACAGCGAGATACGCCATGTTTACATGAAAATAGTCCGTGATCAACTGGCTGGATTAAGCAGAGCTTCCGGAGTGATCAGTAACGAAGATATTATTCGTTTAACCAAATCGGAAGTACACGTTTGCCAGATGATTCAGTCCGGAGCCTCCTCGAAGGATATTGCCGATGCCATGACCATTTCCATAGAGACCGTCCAGACGCACCGCAAAAATATTCGGAGAAAACTCGGATTGAGCGGAAAAGATGTGAATCTCTTTGCCTACCTGAACAAATAACGAAAAGACTCACCCCCTCCATCGAATTTTCATCGCCTAGCAATGGGTATGCACATATACCCATTAAATGCCCTTTTCCTCCCATTTACTTCCATTGCATACCCGTGTAACCTCTGTGCAAATCAAAAGGGAAAGGGTGTTAAGTATGAATAGAGTCAATCTCCTCGAAGCCTTCAGAGACTTTTTTTATTACGGCCGCAAAGAGCGGCTGCAACAGGCGTATATCAATATTGTCGCTGCCTGCAAAACAGACAGTGACGCAGAGGTTATCGATTGGGACCAGGAAGAGTTTATCTTTAACCGGCTCTTTATCGGACCGATGACTCCGACGGCTCCGGCCGTAGCTTCTATTTATCTTGACCCGGAAGGGCTGATTCAGGGGCCGGTGACTGCTCAGGTTCGCAGTTTCTATGATTCCATCGGACTAGGTCTTGAAGAGGTCGGCAGGGAACCCGAGGACAGTCTCGCCTATGAGCTTGATGCATGCAGACATCTGTTGCTTCTTGGAGTGAATATTCCCGATGCCCTGGAATTGTACCACAATTTTTTACATGAGCATATCGCCTTATGGGTGCCTGATTTTACAGCCAGGGCAATGAAACACTGTAGTGAATCTGTGGCTGTGAGGAAGGTATTGATACTGCTGTCGGAATGGGTAGAAAATGAAATTTGCGTAACTGCGCAGCAAAAGGAGATGGGATGAAAAAGGAATTCGATAAAACAGAAGAAGCAAGCACATGCCCGTTCAACAGACGTGGCTTTCTCAAAGGAATAGCGGCAGCCGGAGTACTCGCGTCAATACCTGCAGGGATTCTACGGGCACAGGCCTGGGAGCGAATACAGTATGAAGGGGAGTATGATATTTTCCGCAATGCCTGCCCAAGGAACTGTTATGATACATGCAGCATAAAGTCATATGTTCGTAATAACGTCTTGGAATTTATCGAGGGAGCCCAGGAATCCACATTTACAGACGGCGCTCTCTGCGTAAAGGGCTATGCCTATCCACGCAGGGTTTACAGCCCTGACAGAATAAAATACCCGATGAGGCAGATCGGCAGGGGTACCGGCAACTGGAAGAGAATCAGCTGGGACGAAGCAATGACCGAAATCGGTGAAAAAATCCTGGAAATGAAAAAAAAGGATGGCTCTCTGCTTGGGATGGCTCTGGATAAATATTCCGGCAATTTCGGTATAACTCACTACGGGGTTGAGGGGATGATGAGTTCTCTCGGCTATACCAGTCGCTTTGTCGGCACGCCATGCTGGCCTGCCGGTATCGATGCCCAGAATTTTGATATGGGCAATATGTGGTGCAACGATCCCGAGGATCTGGTCAAAGCCAAATTCATTATCATCTGGGGCGGCAATCCGGCATGGAATTCGGTTCATACCATGAAATTCATTTATGAGGCACAGGAGAGAGGAGCAAAACTTGTAGTCATTGATCCACTTCTTACCCAGACTGCAGCAAAGGCTGATTTGTATGTGCGGGTAAAGACCTCTCAGGATGGCGTTCTTGCCCTTGGAATGGCACGTCACATCGTTGACAAGGGGCTTTACAATAAAGAGTTTGTCGAGAGCTACAGCAAAGGCTTTGATGATTTTGTAGAGTATCTCAAGACCAGTGTTACCGTGGAATGGGCTGCCGAACAGAGCGGAGTTCCGGCAGAGGCAATCCGCCAAATCGCCGAAGATTACGCCAAAGCGGATCCGGCTACAATCTGGGTAGGATATGGACTGCAGAGGCATGTAAATGGTGGTGTCAATGTGCGGGCCATCGATGCTCTTGCGGCAATGACGGGTAACGTCGGTAAAGAAGGCGGCGGCGTCAGGTACGGCCACCTCCAGACCTGGGGATTCAATTACAACGCGATGGTGCAGAAGCAGCCCGAAGGTTCCGTCGGCTATCTTGGCAAAGATAAGATTGTCAGCGAGTTTACCGCCGAACAGGAAGGCGGAGCAGAGTATGCCGACAGGACCATCAATATCAATAAGCTGGCTGAATCAATCTTAACCACCAATGATCCGCCCATCAGGATGTTGTGGGTTGCCTGCAAAAATCCATTTGCTCAGGATTTCGACAGACCGAAACTGCAAAAGGCCTTTGGTACCCTGGAAAAGGTAATTGTGGTCGATCAGTTTTTCAATGAAACGGTGCAGAATGCCGACATCGTGCTGCCTACAACAACACTTTTTGAGGAGTACACGGTCAATGCATCGTATTGGCACTACTGGCTGAGTATCAACGAAAAGGCGATTCCGGAGCAGTATGAGGCAAGAAGTGACCTGCAGATAGCTGCCATGCTTTCCAAAAAGATGAATGAACTTGAAGCCGGGTCATGTACTTTCCCGCAGATTATGGATACCAAGGTGTGGATGGAGAAAGAGTTTAATGACGGCATCTATAAGCTTTTCGGGATCAGGAAATGGCAGGATCTGCGAAGCGGACCACAAAAAGCAAAGCTCACCTCCAGCGCCGCCTGGCATGAGAAAAAATTTGCAACGCCTTCCGGCAAATATGAGTTCAGCTCGGATCTTGCCGCCGAATATGGTCATACCAGATTACCGGAGCACAAGAGCAGGAGAAAGGCGTACGATGCCTTCAGGGTACTTACCCCGCATACTCAGTTCGGTCTGCACTCGCAGTTTGTAAATATCGATTATATGGAGGATTTCAATAAAGAACCGTTTGTCTATATGCATCCTGCAGCGGCAAGGGCCCGGAAGATCAGCGATGGTGACATGGTGAAGGTATTCAACAAAGTCGGCAGCGTGACCGTGAAGGCCAAACTCACCAACACCGTCGCCGAGGATGTCCTGCTGATGTACGAAGCATGGTTTAAGAAAGCAAACTTCAATGTTCAGAATCTGGTGGATGACGAATCTTCCGATATGGGTACTTTCAAGACCGGTGCTCCGGGCGTGGCCATTCATGATCAGTTCGCAGACATAGCTAAGGCATAGGGAGAATTACAATGAGAAAACAGCTGGCCTTTATGGTCGATTCCAAAAAATGTGTGGGGTGCTATTCATGTGCAATGGCATGCAAGAATCAGTATCACCAGGAACCCGGAGTGGTGTGGCGTGATCTCACCCCCCTTTCAGTTGAACATTATCCTCATCGTGAGAGAGCATTTTTCTCGCTGGCATGTAATCATTGTGCCCAGCCGGTATGTGCAGAGGTATGCCCGGTACAGGCACACATCAAGAGGGAAAAAGACGGAATTGTCGTACACACCGCCGAAAAATGTATCTATTGTCACGCCTGTATCGAAGCATGTCCCTATGGAGCGGCGAAGGACAACAAGGTTCTCGAGAGAGCGGAAAAGTGCAGTATGTGTGTTGAAAGGGTTGATGCCGGCCTCAGGCCTGCCTGTGTACTGGGATGTCCCACCAAAGCCCTGACCCTGGTCGATCTGGCAAAACTGAACATCGCCAAGGCGGAGCAGTATCCACAGGGATTTGGCAAACACACCGAGCTCAACCCTTCCACCAGGTTCATCCGGCCAAGCCAGCCGGCACTGGTCCTGGCCAAAAAAGACTCATGACAGGCATGCCCGGTATGAGATATTACCGGGCACGCACAGCGTTAAAACTGCTTATCGCCAAGACACTCATCCAGCTCTTTGCGGTTAGTTTTATGCTGATGACGGCCCTACCGGTGATGGCTGTGATGCAGACCTATACCGTCCCGAAAAATCAATGGCTCGTCATCCCGGTACCCTTGCCTGAAGCGAAAATCGGGGGAGGTGATTTTTATAACCTGCAGCTCGGGATTGCCGCGGATCACAACGGGGTGGAATATATGGTGGCGTCAGGCGGGGTGCGGTTCCGGTCAGAAAGCATGGGGAGATACCAGCTTGAGCTGCGCATCAACCATATCAGCAAATCGAGCTGCGCCGGCGTCGAAGTCACTCAATACCAAAATTATCTGGTGGAGGTAAATGTGATGGACTGAGACGGCAGTTAAACGATTGTCAATGATTTTGCTCCTTGAAAAAGCGGGCAGAAAAAGCGAGACAGACCGCGCTTTTCCCATTGATTTTTTTCACCTATACCTGTACACCATCATAATTAAGCCGTTAAAATCATGAGCTTTAGGCCTCTGTTTCTTCAATTTGCGCCGTTCTTCGGCAAAAACTTCCTTAGTTGACACATGCACCCCTTGAGGTTAATTATGAGAGAGAGACTATAACTCCAGACTTGGCTCCGAGGCTTTTCAGAGCTTCGGATACTTCGCCTGATCTTTGTATAATCCTTCAGAAGAACTACTACTATGAGTAGTTGAACATTCATCAAGCTCCCGGTAAACTGTAAAACCACTTCCACCCATATTTTCTACACTTACTTAAAATTTTAAAGAATCGGTAGCCGGCTTTTTTTTCCAGGGGTCTATCCCAACGGCACTTCGGGTGGTCGCGGATTAAAGGACATGAAATGGAAATTTCGGCATATCAGGATCTGCTCGGTTCAATCAAAGCTCTAGCGGAAATTATTCGGGAACCACTGGTCATACTCAATGCAGAGCTGCAGGTACTTTATGTAAATGATACTTTTTCCCGAAAATTCCAGACGGCCGAATCCGATACGAATGCGCGCTCGTTCTATGAGCTTGGAAACGGTCAGTGGAATATTGCCGGACTCAGAAAAGCGCTTAATACCATTCTCACGGATGAAGCGATGTTCAAAGACCTGAGAATCGATCAGACTTTCCCTGATATCGGCCGTAGAATAATACTGTTGAATGGCCGGCGTATTGACCTGGAAGCCGGCGGTAAACCCATTATCCTTCTGACACTGGAAGACAGAACCGATACATCGGAAGCTGGAAAAGCCGAGAGGGAACGCTATGGAGAGCACCGCAAATTGGTTGAAACCTTCAAAGCCATCTCCACGGATGTCATTTATCGCCGAAATTTGAATACGGATAAATATGACTTTATCAGTCAGGCAGTCGAAAAACTCACCGGGATCTCCTCAGACACATTCACATCCTTCTCTCTCGAAGATTTTCTCACACGAATCCATCCCGATGATGTTGAACGGATCCGTGAAGATCTTGTCGAGATCAAGGAGAAGCGAAACTTCTCAGGAGTCCTTGAGTTTCGCTTTCTGGCAGAAAACGGCGAATATATCCTGCTAGGCGACAACTTTACGGTTATTCAGAATAAAGAACTGAATCTGAACTACTGGGTAGGTGTCCTCCGCGAAATAAGTGGCTATAAAAGCTTGGAAAACCAAGTCAGAATGAGTGAAGAACGGCTTCGTCTTGCAGTGGAAGCGGCTGATCTCGGCACCTGGGATCTGGACCTCATTACCGGGACCATGATACGTTCATTGCGCCACGACGAGATCTGGGGCTATTCGGAACTCCAATCTGAATGGGGAATCAAAATAGCGAGGCGGCACGTGCTGCCCGAAGATCGTTCAATGATCAAGGACGCATTCGCCAAAGCTATAAAAACAGGAAAACTGTCTTTTGAAGCGCGAGTGCGCTGGCCGGATGGCAGTATCCACTGGATTGCCCCACAGGGAATTGTGCATTTCGACAAACAGGGGAAACCTATACGGGTAATAGGTGTAGTGGCGGATATCACCAAGCGCAAACAGACAGAAAGTGCCTTGGAACAGGCCAGGGATCGTTTGCAGCAGCAAGTGCGTCTCTTCGATGGAATTGCTTCCACCACACCCGACTTTGTCTATGTTTTTGATCTCCTGGGTAGATTTATCTACGCGAACCGAAGGCTGCTTGAGGTATGGGGTATGAGGCAGCCGGATATAATCGGTAAGACACCACGAGAGCTCGGATATGAGCAGTGGCATCACGATATGCACATGCGTGAGATTGCCGAGGTTATTGAAACCAAGCGTCCCATCAAGGGCGAAGTGCCTTTCAGGGCCCCGCTTACAGGCATTTTCGGCGTTTATGAATATATTTTCACACCCGTCATCGGACCAGACGGCGAGGTAGAGAGTATCGCGGGAACGACGCGAGATGTCACCGAGAGAAAGCATGAGGAAGAGGAACAGGAAAAGCTGATCGAAAAACTGGAATTATCGAACAAAGAACTCCAAGGCTTCACCTATTCCGTCTCTCACGATCTAAGAGCGCCTATCAGGCACATGAACATTTTTGCCGAGCTACTAAAAAAGGAGGCGTGGCCTGTTCTCGATGAACAGAGCCGCTCCTTTCTCACTACCATTCTCAAGGCATCCGGCACGATGTCCACACTGGCGGATGAGCTTTTGCAATTTTCCCGGATGGGGCGCATCGAGCTGAACCAAACTCTGGTGAATCTCAATGCTGTCATCCATGACGTCATATTGAGTCATGCTGCCGACATAAAAGACAGGAATGTTCAGTGGCGGATAGCCGATCTGCCGCAGGTATGGGGAGACGCAGCAATGATTCAGCTCGTATTCTTGAACCTGATAGGTAATGCCCTGAAATTTACGAGGAGCCGTCCCATTGCCGTTTTAGAAATCGGGTTTATGGTTGAGGAGACTGAGTATGTCATGTATATAAAGGATAATGGAATCGGCTTTGACATGCAATACTACGATAAACTCTTTGGAATCTTCCAACGGTTGCATGGTGTCGAGGATATTGAGGGGTCAGGAATCGGACTCGCCAATGTTGCGCGTATTGTCAAGCGTCATGGTGGAAGGGTATGGGCAGAAGGAAAATTGAATGAAGGCGCAGTCTTTTATCTGGCTTTTCCGAAGGAGAAAATGGAATTAAATGGATAGCCTGAAGCGTATACTAATTGCGGAAGACGAAGCGAATGATATAATCCTGATGAAAATCGCCCTGGAAGAATTATCTCTCGAGGATGAATGCGAGGTGGTGCAGGACGGGCAAAAGGCTCTCGATTTTCTTTATCGCCGTGGCGACTATACCGAGAGAACCGCGGGAAATCCGGAGCTGATGCTTCTTGATCTGAAGCTGCCGAAGGTGAGTGGTCTGGAGGTACTGCAGGAGATAAGATCTGACAGGCGGTTTGACATGCTTGCAGTGGTTATTTTTTCATCTTCTCTTGATGAGAATGACAAAACAGAAGCGCTTTCCTCGGGAGCAAGCGATTTTATGATAAAGCCAATGGGCTTCGATGATTTTCAGAAGGTAATAAAGAAAGCGACCTCACTTTACCTTTCCTCCCGTATCTGAAGACAGGTCTAAAAAGACCTGCTGGTTTCCGCTTAACACTCTGATTTTTTTTTGCACAGTTGCGAAACGCCAAAAAAGAGAAGGCCGCCGGGAGATCCAAAATATTCATTGATCTGAACCCGACCGCGAGCCGTGATGACAAATCTCCCCCAAGACAATCAATCAGGATAATCTCGTAATCCAAGGAGCCAATGCGAAAACCGGACATCCAAGCAGAGATTCAATCACATCTGAGCTCAATTCAAAAATTTTGTCACACACAAGCCGCTTACCCGCTTACCAATAAGCAGCAATCTGGAGGACTGCACAACCCGGGGCCTATACAGGCGCTGAGCAGCAATGAATAGTACGGGATGGTTTTTACTGGTAGGCGGTCTGATGCTTGCCATGGGCCTGACGATGCCTGTTATCAAGCGCTTACCGGTCACCTCGGCCATAGTTTATCTGGCGGTGGGACTGCTGGTGGGTCCGACAGGTTTCGGCCTCTTCCACTTCAACCCTCTCAAGCAGTCAGCCCTGCTCGAAATATTAACCGAGGTGGTAGTGCTGATCTCCCTGTTTTCAGCCGGGGTAAAGATGCCGGTGCCGCTCACTTTCACGCGCTGGCGGAGGCCGGTTTTTCTGGCCTTTTTTTCCATGGCTGTCACGGTCGCACTGGTTGCCGGCTTTAGCTATTACCTCCTGGGATTATCGCTGGGCGCGGCAGTGCTGCTCGGAGCTATCATAGCGCCAACCGATCCGGTGCTGGCGACCGAGGTGCAGATACGTCATGCAGGTGACCACGATCGTCTGCGGTTTATCCTGACCAGCGAGGCGGGAATGAACGACGGCAGCGCCTTTCCCTTTGTCATGCTGGGTTTAGGTCTGCTCGGGCTGCATGATTTAGGTGATTTCGGGCAACGCTGGATAGTGGTTGACGTGCTATGGGCGACTGCTGCGGGTGTCGCTATCGGCGTCATTGCCGGTTGGGCGCTTGCCCATTTAGCGACACGCCTGCGCGGCAATCGGCAGGATCCGGATTTACTGAATGACTTTTTGGGTTTGGGATTAATTGGGGCGGTGTACGGTCTAAGCCTGTGGCTCAACGCCTGGGGCTTTCTCGCCGTATTCTTTGCCGCCGTAGCTTTGCGCCACACCGAGCTTAAACTTGCCGGAGCCGTCTCGGGAACTCGGCAGCAGCCTCAGGCCACCGCGCCACCAGAAGGTTCCCCACAACATCATGTCAGTGTAGCCTCTCTGGTTTTCAAAGAGCATCTTGAGAGGTTGTCTGAACTCGTTCTGATCCTGCTCATCGGCGGCATGCTCTTCGTCGATTCGTGGAGTTGGCGTGCATTTGGCCTTGCGCTCTTCATATTTACCGTTGCACGCCCCTTAAGCGTAATGATTGGTCTGATCGGCACCCGCACAACCTGGCGTATTCGCGGTTTAGTCGGCTGGTTCGGAGTACGCGGTATCGGTTCGTTCTATTATCTGATGTATGCCATCCAGCACGGATTGCAGGAAGAACTGGCTATAGAATTGATCCATCTGACACTGGTTGTGGTGACGCTTTCCATACTGGTCCACGGGATCAGTGTTAAGCCGACCATGCATAAATACTGGCGACGCCCCTCAGGTCTATGAAAAGTGAACAGTATCAGTGTTTGCCATCGCCGCCCTGACCGCCTGCACCGCCACCACTATCGCCGTTGCCACCATGACCGCCACTGTCGCCGCTGCCACCATGACCGCCACTGTCGCCGCCGCCGCCACTTCCTCCACTACCGTCGCTGCCGCCGCTGCCACCGCTGCCACCGCTGCCGCCACCGGAACTTCCACCACCCTGCCCCCCTGTAGATTCATGGCCATGACCTGATTCACTACCGACATCACCATGGAAGCCTTCTCCGACGTTACCGCCGCCCTCGAAAGTGCCGAGTTTATCGGCCGAAACTCCCATGCCGATTGCAGCCCTGAATGTTTGTGCGGTCTCCTCCAGATTATCCTTTTGCCTGTTACGAAAAGAATAGCGGAGAGTATGCATGTTAGATTCATCATACCCCCGGGCAAGAGCCTCTCCTATCACAGAGGCGGTGGTAGTCGACGCTACACCCTGCCGCACCATCTCTCTTGCCGTAAGCAAAGCCTCTTGGCCGATACCGAATTGCTTTGTTTTTTCCTCATGCTGCTGTCTGCTCTGGATCGCTGAAGCTATCCGGGCGGCATCCTCCCTGGTAAGACCTGCGGCCAGACAGTCGGCATAGGCCTGGGTTAGCCGCATGCGGTTCTGCTGATTCATGCCGGCAGTCAATTCATAGGCATGGGCGTATCGCTCCTCAACCATCGTTGCCGCCTGCAGAATCCTTTCCGTCGAGACCCTCTTGGCAATACCCTCCAGCACTTTATCCCTTACCGGTTCCGCTGCCATTCCCGGAAAATCACCCGCGGATAATTGACGGGCCAGCCTTTCCGCCTGCTTTTCGGTAAATCCCGCCTGCTGCATTGAGTGGACCAATGAGTGCGCCTCTTCAACAGATAATCCGGACCGGGCTATCTGATGCTCAAGAATTTCCATCTGACTGTCGATCGTTTGCCCGCCGGCTAGCGTCGCTGTCATCATCAGCAAAAACAAGATCAACATAATCTTTTCCATAATACCGCCTCCTTGAAAAACACCACCTGTACCCTTTGCAGTCAGGCCGAATACTGCCAATCCATATCCCCTGTCAATCCCTACCTGATCTTCAGGGCTGATGGATACAGTTCATCAGTCCAAAATCATCTTTTTCCATAAATCTGCATTCCGGTACATAAGACCTGCCGTCAACTATATAAAAATAGCGAAACTCCCTATCATCCAGATCACGCACCAGCCAGGCTCCGTCGCTCCCTTTCCTCGCCTTGTGCACCGTGAATCCGTCGAGTGAAGAAACAAAAAGAACCTCCCGGGCACCGCCAAGGTCAAGGGCGAGAGTCACGCCTTCATCATCCTTGCGGACCGTATGGGTCGCGGTACAACCCGCCAACCATATCAACAGCAGGATATTAAGAAACCGGCTCATTTTCGCCTCCCACCACAATCAACTGTTACAACGGAAAAAACTCACGTTCATTCTCGATGCGGGAGAGTTGTTAGGTTATTGGCAGGAATGGAACTCTGAGCCCAGCCTGGGCTGTTCTGATTTTATGCCATTTCCACCCTGCATGGTACAAAGTGCCAGGATAAATGTCATTTTCGATCGTATGGCCGGCTCTTTTGCTGCCCATTCCATGAGCTTTGCGCCGAAATGAAGACGATTGCCACGGGCAGCCTGGAGCACATCTTCAGGAATTTCCGGAATAATTCCGGGCTTATCGGCGATATCGGTGAAGATTTGCGATGCTTCACGGCAATTCTCCAGCGGTTCTACAAGAGGTTGCCGCATCTGGAAATAGACCTGGGGATACGTCCAGGAGAAAAATGTCCCATCCCAGGATTCATATGCATTCCGGCAGGACAAAATGTAATGGCATATCTCGCGGTTTCGCTCATGACAATGTCACAAACGACAAGCAGGTCAAGTTTTTTGAAAGCCTCTTCGTAGGCAGTAGTGTCCGGATATGAACGTAGCGGATTACAGCCATTGACATAGAGAGTTCTGAGGCGCTCCGGGTGCTGATGTTCTATCTCTTCAGGCACCACCGCCGGCGGAAAGGATCCACCCGCCGCAGGGGGCATGTTTGTTGCGACAGTCCGCCAGGTTTTGGGATTCCGTTCATCGGCGTGGAAACCCAGAGGCATGACCATGCCGGGAATGAGATTACCCCCGCGCACCCCGAATATTCCACATATGGCACCGAGAATATTCAAAAGATACGAATTGAGAGTGCTGTGGCGACCCATATAGATCCCCAGATCCGGATGCATGCACCAGCGTTTGGTGGTCATTAAGCGGCAGAGTTCCACAACCTGATCGTAATCAAGTTTACAAACGAAAATTGCCGCTTCGATATCCATTCCCGAAAACCATGGCCGGATCTTGGCAAATCCCTCAACATGATTTTCCAGGTAACTTGTGTGCTCCCAGCCACGTTTTAAGATGATGGCGATCATTGCCTTGATCAGCAAGGCGTCGGTCCCCGGATGCAGGGGCAGGTGGATGTCGGCAATGCTTGCTGTTTCGCTCTTTCTTGGATCGATTACTACCAGAAGTTTATCAGGATTCTTCGCTATCCCGGTGAGCACCAGCGGAGCTCACGGCATCTGATGGCTCTGCATTCCATTCCAGCCCCAGCCGACCAGCATCTCGGTTTCATCCAAATGGCCAGACTCTTAATTTAAAAAATTTTCGCCGGGAGGAGAGTATATGCCGATAAGACCAGAAGGCCAGGATAACTGCTCGGGCTTTTGATTGGTGAGGAGTTCCGAAACATACTTTAATCGGGGACGATTTTACTCAAGAGCCCCGCCTCCATTTTCCTGGAAGCGAGTCCCCTGGCCAGAAGGGATTCCAGCAGCCACGAGCCGGCCTGGTCCCGGGTGTGGCGTGAAGTTGTCCCGTTTCCTTGAACAGGCTGCTACCGCATATGAAAACCGGCGCCGCCGAACAGTCCGATCAGGCCTATAACAATCAGATATCCTGCAACGATGTAGTTGAGCAGGCGGGGGACAACCAAAATGAGAATACCAGCGATAAGCGATACCAAAGGGGTAAGTGAAATATTCATATCCATCTCCTTAATTGGGTTAACTCTTATTGAGAAATTTACAGAATCCAGTAATTCGTTTTGATCTAAATCCCAGATCTTGCCTTCATGGTGGACCTCAACTAAATGTTACTCTTCAAAGAGTATACTTTATAAGCAGCTTAGTCAATTTTCCTCGCCGTTCATCTCTCGGAGAAAAAAGCCCTCCATCACTGGTTGTATTTCCACCGCAAAAACATGAACCGGACGTTCCCGAGCCGGGGAGCGGAAACAGGTCCAGTATTTTCCAGTGGGGCCGGACCATTCTATCTATCCAACTACTCGAAACCGCAGGCCGGTCTGCTGTAGCCCCACCTGCTCAACAAAAACGTACTGCCCCGGAGAGGCAGAGACCTTTGTCAGATCAGGGTGCGGCGCACAAAGAACACGATGAACGGCCTATTCCACTTTTGGCATAATAATTGCTTTCTAATGGGTATATATTCGAGCTGAAACACGCTCCGTCAATAAGGCGGGTGAAAACAATGCTTAAAGACAAACAGGAGGCAGTTATGAAGAAATATACAAAAGATTCAGCTTTGGGCAGGGTCCGCAAATTTTCCAATTATATGAATGTCCACAGAGAGGAAAAGAGGGTGAGTAAACGCCAGCCGTTGCTTATGATAGGTGGAGCATTGCTCACGGGTTTTGTTGTGAAGCGTTTATTGAAGGGTGGAAGCAGCCTTGTTCGAGGCAGGAGGAGTGATGACGTATCAGACTGGAACAGGAGAGGAGAGCATGACGCTATTCTCAATCGTGATCAGTCCGGCCCGGTATCGGTATCCTCTGATAAGCAGGGACACCCTACTTATACCTATAACGCTGAAAAGTCGGCGCCGTACGATCCGCATATGTCAGACGAAAATCCTCCGGGCAGGTCGCCGGCTGCAAAAAACATCGAGGGCGATGTGCTTGACCGGGATAAGCCGGGCCCGCTGTCAGTGTCTTCTCGGGATAGGCAGAAGGAACACAAGTCGCATCCGGCCGGACAGTCCGGAGAAGAAAACAAGGCAGCTGTGCTTGATCGTGATCAGTCCAGCCCGGTGTCGGTATCTTCTGATGAGCAGGGGCATACTTCCTATACCTATAACGCCGAAAAGTCGGAGCCATACGATCCACATATGATGGAGGAAAATCCTCCGGGCAGGGCGGCAGCCCCAAAAAATACCGAAGAAAATGCGCTTGATCGCGATAAGCCTGGCCGGCTGTCGGTGAAGGGCGACAAAAGCTGAAGATAGAAAAAAGCAGCCTTCCCCTGCAATATATCTGCAGGGGAAGAAGAAACTTTCCGACGAGAGCCATTTATGTATCTGGATAAAATAACTTTTGGCAATGCAGTTTCAGGATACCGATGGCTCGTGGTCTAGAAGTAAAAACGTGCAAAGTGACAGGGAGAGATATTAATCAAACTGCCCGGCATATATTCTGTTATTGATTTAATAAACACTGATTTGTAGGGTGATTCCAGGAGTAATAAATAAAATGATCAGTGTTGGCAGACCTGCTGTCGGGTGTGTCAACGCTGTGGAATAAGGATAATTGCAATGAGTCCACCTGCGGAAACGATTCTGGAAAAAGGCATTCTCCTGGAAAAGGAGGCTCGTTTCAAACAGGCCAAAGCCTTATATGAGGACATCCTGCCGCATGTTACCGACGAAACTATCCTTGAAAAAGTTCGTTTGCGGATAGAGGATATGGATGATCTGATCGCTGAAAAGGCGGTCTACCGGCGTATCGACGAAAACGCTAAACGGGTAATGACGGAAATCGGCATGAACATTGCGGAGAACCAGGTTCTCATGGATATTCTCCTGGAAGCCGATGGTGTTGATTTCGACAATGAAACAGCGCTGTTTATCCCCCTGAAAAGAAGTTACATAGATCATTGCCTGGAGCAGGTGCCCCGTCACATGCCTGGAGACCCGGGAATGAATACTTTCGGCACAGGCGCGACGTCGCCCTTTCTCAAGCGGGTTGGCGAAGAAGAACTGCGTCCGGCCAATCGTAAAGAGTATGAGCAAATCATCCGCCTGGTGACTGAACAACAAGATGTTGTAAACATTTTCAGTCTGCCGGTGGCCTGCGACAAGAGTATCTCCCTCTTTGAGGTGGCTCAGTTAATGGAGAAAGCCTATCAGGGGCTGAAGATGATCACCACCAATACCATGGCCGCCGACGAGGTGACATTCCTGCAAGGCAAGGAGCACTGGATCGACGGCACCAGCCTGATTGCATCCCTGGCGCCCATGAATAACATGGTCGAGCCGTTTTTACTAAGTGCGCGCACAGGCAATAACCTGCTGTTGATCGACCAGACGATTGCCGGCGTGTCGGGCGCCGGCAGCCCGGAGTCATTTTTGACGCAGATCCATGCCCAGGTTATGTTCATGATGATGATCGCCCAGACCGTTAACCCGGGTGTTCTGTGCGTGCACGGTGGCATTCCCAGCGTGACCGAGGCAGGAGGTAATCTCTCTTACAGTTCACCCCACCAGACCTTCATCAACGCTGCCCTGGCACGCGTCAACACCTGGATTACCGGATTTCCTTCCGCTCAGACCGGAGGCAGTACCAGCCTGAACGATGTAACTCCCCAGGCCGTTTCCGAATCGGAATTAAGCCGCAACTCGTTGCGCAAGTACGGGGTGCATATTGTGCGGCATGCCATGGGCGCTCTCGGAAGCCTTAACTTTTTCAGCCTGGAAAAATTCATGGAAGACTGCGAGCGTGAACGGTATTCGAGGAAGATCTTTGAAGAGATCCCTAAAAACACCGGCGTTATACCTCTGTATTTTCCAGGCGACGATCATGCACTTGAGGGTGTTCGCGAGATTGCCGAAAAAGGCAATCCCAAAACTGCCGAGCACACCTTAAAAAATGTTGATTCTTTCCGTCAATGGGAGAAAATCATCAATGAAGCTGCTAAAAAGAAGCTTTACTACCCGCAGCTCAACGATACAGTTATCGATGCAATCAAGGTTAGAGAAATAGCTCATTGACTGTGTATAGTTGTTACCTCACCAAGGACTGCCTTGCCTTCAGCGGTGACCAATTCGTAGTTGGTCATTGTTTCGTCGGACCTGTCACTTGCCTTCTTTTTGAACTGCCGAGAAATCCTTGGAAGTTGCTTTTTTCCCCTTAATTCCTGGCACGGTGTGGGGCCATGGTATCACAACACTTTTGATCTCATGAAGAAGACTCCTTTTAACGATAAGGGGAATCTCTACGATCTCGCCCTTTCCCGGCCTATCGATTTCGGCATTTTTCCGGACAACACGCATGCCAGATTTTATGATAAGAGTTGGCAGAGTATTCCCGACTGGAAATCGAGGTCTGGCATGAGTGGGAATTCTCCGCTGAGGGGATCAGGCCTGATCAACCGAAATGGGTGACCACTACCGCTACCCAGCACTTTATGCCGCCCCAGACTACACCGCTTACCAACCTGTTCCTCGCCGGTTCGCATACTCGGACCCAGGCCCATGTCAGGAGCATTGAGGGTGCCGTGGAAAGCGGCAGGAGAGCCGCCAAGGCTATTGACTCGCGAGTGACGGTGATAGACCAGCACATTCCCGGATGGGTCAGGATTATTTCCAAAATTGATGATGTATTCTATGCTGCTAAGGTGCCGCACGTTGTTGATTTAACCATCGTTCTGCTCTTTTCTCTGGGCTTATTGGGTTTATGGTACTTGGTTTAAGTTCACACTCACATCTGCCTCAGCACTGCGGTGAACAGCCAGATAATGAGCGCCATGGGCAAGGCTCCGACCACATTGGCGGCCATGTCGGCAACACTGCTGTCGCCCCCTGTGAACCTGTCCGCCACCTCCTTGGCAAAACCAATAAGCAGAGTGATGCCCAGTGCCAGCAGATTGGCCATAGCAGCATCGACGTCCTGAAATACTAATCCGATATAGATCATTAATACCAGCAAGGCCGAGACGGCAACATGCTTTACCTTGTCCGGCTGGGTGCCGAAACGGTGTGCAATCTTTTTAATCAGTTTTTTCATAAGGAAAAAGTAAAAGCAGAAACGAGCGAATTCAACTACGACAGTAATTTTCACTTTTAATGACTTTACAGCCGGTAAAGCCATTCAATCAATTTTCTCATCAAAACTGCAACCGGAGTGTATAGAAGACCCTCCTCAAATCAACCGAAAAAGCTAGCCCTATGACTTCGTAAATTCTGATAGAGTTTTCCAATTGGAATTCAGGGCGTCGTTCTGGTATGAATGAGGCACGGCGTCAGAGATTGTGGCCAGGTTCAGGTTACAAAAAAGACACGCATCTTCGATGCTGTCTTCCTGACTCAGTTCACACAATCGAATCAAACAATCAGCTATCAATCAACGTTAGTCTATTTCAGGAGAAAAGCATGAGATTTTTACCAGTTATCCTTGCCATCCTTTTGGCAGCAACCTGCAGTGCCACTGCGTCAGGCTACAATTACATTTCCCCGGAGACATTAAAGAGCAACATAGAGAACGGTAGCGAGATGATCATTGTGGATATCCAGATTGAAGATGAATTTACCACTCACCATATCAAAGGCTCATTGCCAACCTATGCCTATCCTGCGAAAAGCCAAAGCGACACCCAAAAACTTGATTTCGCTATCCGGAAGCACAAGGAGACAGACGAGCCTCTGGTAATTGTCTGCCCCCGCGGTGCGGGCGGAGCAAAACGCAGCTATGACTACCTCAAGGAAAAAGGCATCGACGAAGATAAATTGCTCATACTTGAAGAGGGGATGGACGGTTGGCCCTTCCCGGAACTGACTGTCACCCACTAATTGCAGGCGCGACGGTATCGGTGCCGTTTTTCCCCCAAAACGGCACTTCCCTTCTTTCTCTCCCACATTCCATTGCTCCGAGTTAGTTTTTTATATGATTGTAGGATACATTGCATACGCCACCCTCCAAAAACCCAGCTTCCTCCAACCATTACCTCTCAGTAACGCTCTTGCCATCGGTTAATGTTTCGTGTTAAGCATACGACTTAAAAGAGGATCACACACAGGGGACTATAACCCTTTAGTTCACGCACAAGCCAGGCCAGGCCTTTAAGCAAGAACACAGCAAAAACGCGCCGCTTAGCTCGATGTTGTGATGCTGTGTGTCACTTAGACCAAAGCCGGAGCCCCACTGTTTCAATAAGCTCTGAACTATCTGCTTGAGGTTCTGAGAAATTCCTAATGCAATTTAGTACTCATGCGGTCGCAAAAAGATCTTGGCTATGATTTCATTTGAGAATGTAATTAAAAAATACGGCAATCTGGTCGCCGTGGACGGGGTTTCCTGCACTATCGATAAAGGAGAATTTTTTGCTCTCTTAGGACCCAACGGAGCCGGAAAGACGACCCTCATGCGCCTGCTTCTTGGTTTTTCGCGCTGCACAGCCGGAAACATCGCCATAGAGGGGCTGCCCGCCGGGAGATCAGAATCGCGAAAAAAGCTCGGATACCTGGCTGAGTTAAATCGCATTCCTCCCTATCTGTCCGGCGAGGAATATCTGATGCGACACGCCGCATTTTGCGGTCTGACCGGTAGTCGTGCAAAAAAGTCTGTGGGGGAGATTTTAGAACAGGTTGGGATGAACGGCAGTGAAAGGAAAAAGGCCTCCCAGTATTCAAAAGGGATGACACAACGACTGGGATTTGGGGCCGCGCTCCTGGGCAACCCCGAGTTACTTGTTCTGGATGAACCGGCCTCCGGCCTGGATCCTCTGGGGATGCGAGATATCCGCGCACTGCTTGAAAAATTCAAAAAGAGTGGGGGTACCATTATCCTTAATTCCCATCTGCTTTCAGAGGTGGAGAGACTCTGCGATACTGTTGCCATCATGAACAAGGGCAGAATCCAGGTAAAAGGCCCGCTCTCCCATATCGTTCATGGCAATGAAACACTGGAAGACGTGTTCATCCGACATGTTGAGGAAAACCCGTAAGATGAATAACCTGACACGGATATCCGTTTTCACCATAAATGACCAAATGCGCCGGAAGAGTTTTTATCTGCTTTTGGCAATCGCCATTGTTTTTGTCTTACTTATCAGAGGTTGTTATCAGGGCGATTATTCCGTCAACGGGCGACAAATTGACAATGTTTCAGTGGCTTGGTACGCGTCACTGATTGTATTTCACGTTATTGCCGCAGGCATGCTCCTGATGGCGTCCATGCTTTCCATGGGTATATTTTCTCGGGATCGTGAAGATGGCAGCATGGTGATGTTTCTCTCCCATTCCGTTGACAGGTGGCAGTATGTGCTCGGCAGAATTTTGGGGACCTGGATTCTTTCAACTGCCTTTATGTTCATTCTTCATCTAGCCATCTTTCTGATTGCCCTGGCCAATACAGGGGGAATGATCACTGGATATCTGACCGCATCTCTTATGTGTTCGGTCAATCTACTTTATGTAATTGTCCTGACCTGTTTTTTATCTCTTTTTCTGCCGAATTTCATGGCCGCAATTTTTACTCTGGGAATTACCGGGATCAGCTTCATATCGGACGGGGCCTACCAGGCCATGCAAAATGAACAAATTCGGCAACTCATTTATAGTGAAAACCATGTCTCCCTCTGGCGAATCCTCTATCCGAAGGTCTACATGCTTCAGCATTATGCATCCACGCTGATCACAAATAATGCCTTTGTCGGCCTGTCCCCCACATATATCTGGGGCAATATTGTTTTCTACACAGGAGTGCTGACTGCAGCTGTATTATGGCGCTTTTACAACAGTGAGATATGATGGACTCGTAAAAAGCTCGATCTGCGTCGTTGTAGATCTGAAACGACGATTTGCCATACCACATGTACTGCCAATTCGTCGTTTCAGGTACTACGCCTAGTATATCAAGCTTTCTCGAAGTCTGCGCTTATCGCAGAGTCCATCCAGGCACCTTCAGTGACTTTTTACAAAGTTATCAGATATGACTGTGCAATTATTATAAGGAAAATTATATTGTGACCGCGTTGAATAAGGCGGACCATTGAGAGGCATGGGTGTCGCGCCTTTTAAGATGGCGATGCCAAAGTTACTAATTTCTAAACTCTTTTCCATCTTTGTATTATCACCACGGTATCTGCTGTCTGTTGCGGAATAATCCCCCGCTGACGCTAAAATCTTCAGTTGTCGCCAGCCAGACGACAGACTCCGCACCCTCGTCTGGCGACCGCGGTGCATTCTTGCCGCCCATGGCCGTTCGTACCCAGCCGGGATCAATCGCGTTCACCGTGATGCCGGTTCCCTGCAGATCCGCGGCCAGGCATCTTGTCAGGGCATTCAGCCCGTTTTTGGAGATGGCGTAGGCCGGCGTGCTGCCGTCGAGATTCTCCGGCAATCCGAGGCCGCTGGTGACATTGACGATATGTCCGCCCTCCTGCTCCATCATCAGCGGGATGAAGGCGTTGCACATGCGCCAGGGGCCGATTAAATTAACATTCAAGGTGTACTCGACTTCGGCAATGTCAACACTGCTGGCCCGTTGCCAGGTGTCGTAGTTGGCTCCCGCGTTGTTGATCAGAATATCGAGATTGTGGTATTTGCCGCGCACATATTCGGCAAGCTTCGCCACACTCCCATTATCGCTCACCTCCAGCGGATGGAAATCAAGAAGAGCAGCGAAGGGAGCCAGCTCCCTCAGGGTCTGCTGACCGTCGTGGGGGTTCCGACAGGTAAAAATCGTCCGTATACCATTCAGGCAAAGCTGCTTGACGACAGCAAAACCTATTCCTCTGCTGCCGCCAGTAACCAGAGCCAGTTTGGGCTTCGACATGGTCCACCTCTTCAATCGGTACCTTTATCAGTAATTTGGTCATTTGGGGTCACCCATTACAAGCATAAATACTCGCTTTGTAATCCTTTCCTGACTTTCCCGCAAATTCCTTTCAATCGGCCATCAATTTCTTTGAGTTTGTTTCTAACAACCGCCGGTCCGCAGCATCGAGCGGCCACCGTCAACACCGATAATCTGGCCGGTGATCCATGAAGCTTCCTGGGACATGAGGAAGGCAGCTGTTTCAGCGATATCCTCAGCCGAACCAAGACGTTGCATGGCATGGGCAGAGACTATGGAGTCTGTCATCTTTTCATTTTTGAGGATATTCTCCGATAGCGGGGTCCGGATCAGCGAAGGGGCGATGCCATTGATTCGCACTTTGGGGGCCAGTTCGGCAGCCAAGGACAGAACAAGGCCGTTGACGGCACCTTTAGCCATACTGACCGAGGTATGCATCGTAAACCCTTGCTGGGCGGCCACACTGGAAAAGAGAAGAACCGCCGGAACTAGATCACTTTTTTTCATGAGCGGAAGTGCCGCCTTGACTGCCAGTGCTGCTCCCAATGCATTTACCTTGAAGTCGGTAAGAAAATCTTCTTCACCAAGTCTGCGAATGCTGCCAAGATTAATGGTACCGACTGCATAGATCAAGCCGTCACAGGGTGAGTTCATATCTTCCATCACTCTGGAAAATAATGTGGAATCATTGACATCGCCGACGGAAAAACCAGCGTCAAACTCATCGGCAACAGCCTTTAATTTAACCTCATTCCGGCCGACCAGATGCAACCTCTTGCCGCGGGAATGTAGTATACGTGCCGTCGCGGAACCAATACCCCCGGAACCACCGTAAATAATCACCGTACCAGCCATGGTTATGCCTCCAAATGAGATTGTCTTCCGGCTCAAATGATACTCATAAGAATATGATGCCGATATGTCATTGTATTCTTGAAACCATTAAATGCATGTTCACATATATAAACCCAATTAAATTAATAGTAAATACTATCATTATACTACTTAATTAATTCCATTGAAAGAACCTGTAACGTTCATATCTTCTAGACATGTCCAAAAGAGCTTAACTTTAAAATTTCAATTATAGCAGCTTTAATGGACATCTTAAGAATAGACTCTACTACTTCAATATTATAATAAGGAGAACACCATGAGTATGCGAGGCGAATTAATCTCTAAAGAGTATCAGCGTATGATTTTTATCGATGACGTTGATGGTAAACAATACGCTTGCTACCGTGAAGATCTGAAAAACCGCGATACACGCAAGGGTCTTTCCGAAAAAGAAAAAGACAAATGCATGGATCTTTCACTCGTACTCGGCGACAGCTGGTAATTTCCCGACCATGCATATGGAAAGGCGACCCCCGTAGATAACAATACGAACTCTTTAAAAAACGAGGTGAATACAATGGCACAGAAAATACAGGATACCAATAATTGGCCCGAAATGTTTGTAGGACTTTACGAGCGGCTCACCGGCAATAATGCCGAGATTTCATATAATTTCGATGATTTTGAAATTGATGTGCCGGGAAGTACCGATAAGAATGCTCCTCAAGCTCATTGGAAATTCAATGGAACCTTGAGGATAACCACACGTGAGGTGAGTAATTAAAACCTGGGGTGCTTTATCTGAAGCACCCATTTGTCTTGAGAAGGTATAAAAATGAAAGGAGAAAATTATATACAACAGCCATTATTGAATGCAATATCGGCGAACATTCAAAAGTCGGGCAAAGCTCCCTCTCTGTCCACGGCTCTGGATGTTGAATTTAATGATATCGCCTTTCATTTTCGCGCTCATGAGGGAAAGGCTATTCTAACATTTGAAAACTGGTCCAATGCACTCGATTTTTTCAGGGAAATGAAAAAGCTTGCATCCACTGCTCCAGACACCATCAACGACATTCGTCATTTTCTTCATGCAATTGGCTTGACGATATACCTGCAGAACAGAAAATTTGGAATCATAGGTCCGCAGGCCGGTTACTTCATACCAGGTTTATTGTCAATATCAACTCTTTCTAGCAGGAGATAGTTTTTGCTGTAACAAGCTTTCCGAACTAACGAAAAAAATTGATACAGAGCTTGATAATAGCAGTCAGCCAATTTTTTTTTGATTACTAATGAAACTCATCTAGTTTTATGTTGCCAGCCTTGGAGATTTTACAAAAGCCCATTTTTACCGTCATTCCGGACTTGATCCGGAATCCAGAAGTATCAAAGAACGATGGCAGTCACGGAAGCGGTCGCTTCGAAAATATCGATCAATAGTGACGATTTTATCTATTTGTTCTAATTGTAATGTTGCTGTATTGTTTAATTAATGGCGGAAGCAGGATCGGAATGGAAGGATGGATTTCCGATCGTTTATTTGTGAGCTTACATGAAGATATTACCTTGAAATCAAAGTGAGAAAATACACGAAGTACAGTGTTCCTTTTATCTCGGACTTTCGTTGCCTATCATGGCCAGGACAGCATAGCCATTGGTTGACAACTTTACATATATTCTCCTCCTGAAATGCCTGCCATATATGCTGTCGGAGTTATTCTGTATGGCAGGACCTGTTTTACTTCAAATCAACCAGCATAGGAAATATTTTTGGAGATGTCACTGTTGATATTCTCGTAAAAAATCATCGAAATTCCGAGATGGATTCTGGAAAAAGCTTGATATACCAGGCGTAGATCGAGTTTTTTACGAGTCCATCACTGTTGATCCTAACGGCTTGACACCTGCCGCGGCCCAGGGGCAACTGAAAGTTCCCGAGAAACTTCGTCTCTTTGATTCATTCAAAAAAAAGCCTTTGCTTGGCAGCCTCAGAAATGGCTACTACCGCTGGATGCCTGATAATCCTCTCCACCGAGATAGCATAAAATCTTGTTTTAATTTTATCTGTACGTCCAATAACCTGAACCTGATACTGTTGTTCCACTTCTTTCTCGATAACTGTTGGTGCCATGAAAATGCCATCACCAGCTTGTCCGAACACTTTAACTAATGCATTGTCATCAAATTCACCGATAATTACAGGATGAACTCCGATTTGCTCAAACCACCGATCAAGCATACCTCGCGATGAACTCATGAGCATGGGCAGCAGCATAGGCGCTTTATCCAGGGAATGAGGGAAGTTGCTCTGAAGCGGTTTGGCAAGTTTTTCGACACCTAAAAAAGAAACGCCGCACTCACCCAGGAGATGACTATAGGCCTTGATACTCAAACTTGATCGAAGCGGGGTATCTGATAAAACCACATCTAGATTATGTAAGGCCAATTGGGCAACAAGCTGTTCATCCTTGCCCTCGTGACAGATCAAGCGTACTTTTTCAGGTAACTTTCCGGTTGGTTCGAGAAGTTTTCGAGCCACAAGTTTTGGAATCACATCAACGATGCCGACTTTCAGCGATAAAGGGCCGGCAACCGGCCGCCCACGAACGGAGTCCATCATTTCCCGGCCTAAAGAAAATATCTCATCTGCATACCGATAGACAAGATGCCCCATTTCTGTAGGTTCAATATTTCTGCCGACCCGCTTGAACAGTTTTGCCCCTAAATTTTTTTCAAACCTGGATAGTTGAGCGCTTACCGTCGACTGAGCTAAGCTGAGTTTGCTGCTGGCTGCTGTGATGCTCCCTTCTTGCATTACAGTCCAGAAATAAAACAGATGATGATAGTTAAGCCATTCCATAATGTCATAATTTTCCGGCAGTGGACAATTGATTTCGTTTTAGTCTGGTTATAATAACACATTATCAAAATGTCTGAATGGCATATTCAAAGATATCATTTCAAGGCGGAAGACTTTTAGCACAAAGAGGCGGCAAAGAAACTGATATTCCAACAGGACGAAATATTTACCGTCAGACCAGGTGATTAATCAATAGAGTGGGATCACCCGTTTAAAGACCAAGGTTTGGCAAAGAACAGGCCCAGTTTTTCATGGCAATGGGATCCCAACCAGTATAAACTCTTTCTGCGTTTGATAGTGGCTCGTTTGGCTTTAACTACTCTTTTCCTCTGGTCAAGATTTAGCCAGTCGAGGATCAAGGAAGAAAAAAGACGGAAAAAAAATTCTTAACATGTACGAAACCCAGGCAGGATTTTACGGTTTTCCCCTATGACACTTTCCATTTCCACCGGTGTTGAAGCTGCCATCGCCCTTTTGCATCGCAACCTGACTCCGGCTGGTGTTCTCGCAGCCTCCGCCTCTCCCCAGGCGGCGAAGCGGAGATATACCCGTATTTTCGGCCGCGATCACGCTATCTGTGCCTTGGGGATGGCTGTGTCCGGCGACCCCGATTTATTGGCCGGAGCCCGGGCTGGCCTGCATTCCCTGGCGCGTCGCCAGGCCGCCAACGGCCAGATTCCCAAATATGTTGACCCCGATGAGCGGGAGGTCGACTTTTGGTACGTGGGCTGCATAGATGCCACATTATGGTGGCTCATTGCCGTTGATTTTTTGACTCACCGCTTCCCATCCCCGGAGTGGCGGAGGACACTGGACGAACCGGTGCGTAAGGCGCTGCAATGGCTGCACTGCCAGGAACATCCGCGTCTGCGTCTCCTGCAGCAAAATGAGGCCAGCGACTGGGCCGACATTATGCCGCGATCCGGTTTTGTGCTCTACGGCAATGCCTTATGGTACTATGTCAAGCAGCGTTACGGGCTGCCCACCGCCGAAGAGACCAAATTTCATTTTACTCACCTTTTCTTCCCCTTTTCCCGGGACGTGCCGGACTATCGCCGCCTTCGTCTCCTCACTAGCTATGTCCTCGAAAAGGGGCACAATGACGGGCTCTTCCTCAGTTTCGTGAATTTCTCCTTCTGGGGTGAGGAAGGCGATGTCTTCGGCAACTTATTAGCGGTTCTACTGGGCCTCGCTGACGCCGGGCCGGCCGCACGCATTCTGCAGGCGCTGGAAGCAGCGCAGGTCGCGGTGCCTTATCCGGTACGGTCCGTGTGCCGTCCCATCGGCCGCGACAACCCTTTGTGGCGCGATTATATGGACCGCCACCAGCAGAACCACCCCTTCGGTTACCATAACGGCGGTATCTGGCCTTTTATCGGCGGCTTCTGGGCTCTGGCCTTGGCCGCTCAGAATCGCAAGAAGGACGCGGCCGAGGCGCTGCAAGGCATGGTCCAGGCCTGTTCCCTGGGAAACTGGGAGTTCAATGAATGGCTGGATGGGCGCAGCGGAGAACCCCGGGGAATGGCGGGGCAGTCGTGGAACGCCGCAATGCTCCTTTTGGCTGAGTACGGTTTGCGAAATCCGGTTTTTACTCCGGAGTGACCACGATTTTTGGAATAGATGCAAAAGAAGGGATCCTGATTTTCTGAAATGTTTCAAGTTATTAATCTGCAGGAGGTTCGAAGAAATTCTTAATGCAATTTAGTTCATGCAAACTTTTATAATCGGAGCGTATTCTGTATCTGGTCACGCCATATGGCAGGAACACCGGCTTCATCGGCATAGTCCCGCCAGCTTAAAACCTTTTCCCGTATCTCTTTTATAATGGATTCTGCCCGGCCACGCTTCATGGAGGCGGTTCTGGCGCAGGCCTTGAAATCTTCTAGAGAAAAATCATCCCGCTTTCCGTTCAATGTCATTTGATGGCTGGCCGTCCAGTTACCGGAGGGATTAAAGCTGTAAATCATGTCAAAAGCCGGTGCCAGAGACCATGTTCCGGATTTATCCATCAGAAAGGCAATGTTTTTGACATGATCATCCTGGTTGCGGGCGATGATATTAAAGACCATCCGGCGGAACATCTCTTCGATCGAACTCATGGGCAGGCCGAGCTGTCTGATGACGAGAAGGGCCTGCTCGTATGAATAAGCGCCTGCCATGTTAAAATCATAGTGAGCCAGAGCACAAAGAGACTGCATGTGGAGCTTTTCGTTGTCGGCAAGGCGGTCGAAGCGGCGGGTCATGAAATGATGCCTGTTATTTTCCTCGAAAAGGCGGCATTCACTCATCGTGATCCCGGCATCAGCGGCCATTTTTGAATAAGCATATTCAATGAGGCCGTATCCGCCGGGGTCTTCGAGTTCCTTATCTTTGTTGCCACCGACACCATCAAATTTCAGCAGCCAGTACTCAAAGCCACTTCCAGCCCGAAGTTGTCCGGAACGAACTTCATTGGTTGAAGGATTCCAAGCAATTACTGCCTTGGCCCTTGCCCCGCCAGCCGATGTGCCGATTCGCAGGATATCCTTTAAGGCATTCTCTTTGTCTTTGTCGCCGAATGATACGTTCAGGTTGTTCCGATGGGTGAGAATCTCGGATGCGAGAGCCACGAGTTTGTCGATATGGATCCGTGTAGCTTGCCGGCCTTTGGGTCCTGTTGCAGGGGCATACTCAAGTGCTCCCATGCCCCGCACACCCGTGTAACAAAGTCGTTCGACGGCGTTGAACGACTCCGGCTGCCGTCCCTGCGAGGCCAGCCAGGCATTGATAAGGGCGTTACCGAATTTGTCAGGCAGCGAATCCGCCAGCAGGCCGGGCAGGCCATGAAAAGTCTGCCGTGACAATTCGGGGAAGGTATAGACTTTTCCTGCGAGCGGCATCGTAAGTGGTGAAACTTCTATACCACTTCCAGTAAAGGCAGGATCGTATTCAAAGGCGGCAATATCCTCCCCATCGGTCATGGAAACTGCGCCGATTGTACGTCCCCACATCTTGACCTCGGCAACCGTGGTCATGACTCGTCACCCCAGGACCATTTTTTAGGGATCTTATCCGAACGGTTACCAGAAGAAGCGCGTTGCCGCACTTTACCTTTTTGTTTCAGCAGATCCATAGGTCGGGAGAACGGTTCGGGGACCATACGATCCAGCCCCTGCAATAAACCCAGGACCCGCAAGATCCGGATGACAGTCGAAAACTGCACCGAAGCACCGGCTTCGAACCGTTCAACGGTGCGCTTGGATACGCCTGCCTGCTCAGCTAGATCTGCTTGCGTCACCTGCTGTTCAATTCTATAACGAGCGATACGGCCACCTATTTCTGCAAGAATCGCGTCGTCTGTCATTAGCTTTGATATTTCCATAGTCGTCAGATATGTCGAATTGTATACAATATTCTTATTATATCGACAGTTATTACGACTAGCAAGATAATAAATTTTTCTAAACTTAATTCGTCTATAAAGACGATTAATCGCCTAATAACAGATTAACTCTAAAATTATGTCGACTTAATCGGTGGAGGAAAGAGGGATGACGTATTAACGCCGCCATGAATTTTATTTTCTCTGACCCATTTTCTGACCCCACTTTATTTGTCGCTACTGGTATCCTTTATTTCAAGCAGGAGTGCTCGCAGTTTAGGATCATAGAGAGGCTTCATCGCTTCTGAAATTTTCTATACCGCCGCTGCTTGTATTTGTGCATCTGTTTGGTTCATCAATGCCCAGATCCTGTTTGGCTCGGTCGGTGTGGGTATCGGGTTTTAGACTGACAACCAAATTGGTGGTCAACTATTCAATACTGGTACCGATTAGTTCCTTGATTTGCTTTCTATCCTCCGGCGTCATTCTTCTTGCCATTCGTGCAATTCGGGCAGCAAGGGAAGAAGAATGGTGCGGCAGTCTGGATATTTTGAATAATCACAGAATTTTTTTGCCGACTTTATTGCCTCTTTTTTAAAAACGTAACACGATAGCATTACCACATTTCGGACAAGTCGACCGACTTTTAACTGGCTTTCGAATTAAATTACTAAGACTTGTCTAGAAGAGTCAACCTCGTCAAGGAGGCAATGAAACCATGTAAGGCATAGGTAACCCAGTAGTCCTTTTCTATTGAATATTTCAGGGATACCTAAATGCGCTGCAGCGGTATTCACGGCCTGACGAAAAAGCTTTTCATCCTCATGCAGTCTCATCTAACACTCCATTCAGAAGCAGAAAAAAGGACCTTTGAAGCTCCAGGAATAGCGTAGGTAGTAATCGGGTTGAGAGAGTTTTTCAGTCTCTCTGTCTTCTCACCTCTGCCTATATCTGCCAGCATTGCCCCAGCAAGGCTCTGGTTGAAGGTTGATACTTCAAGGCAAGTCTCATTATTTTCTCCTGCTGCTGGTCGGATAACTCGGCGACAAGCTGTTTTGAGGTCGCGATACTCTTTTCGATTTTCGTATCGGGGATCTTTTCGATAAAGCGTAGGAGATCAAGAAGTTGCAACAGAGGGATATTTTCTTTGGTGATAGTGTTCTGTTTGACAAAAGAGATGGTATACCTTTCTCGCTTAAACGGGGACCGAACTTCCTGCCTGCCTATTTGGATGACACTTCCGATCTGGGTGGTCAAACCAAGTTTATTGTAGATGCTGAGCCCGGTGAGGTAACCCACTGCCTTTCCATCCCGATCAAGCTGATCTTTTACCACTTGATACTGCTCAGGAGGCAGCTCTCCAAAAGGGGATAACTCAGACTTATAGTATTTCCCTTTGGCAAGCTTCACTATCCTGCCAGATTCCGCCAGCCTGTTCAGTGACTTCACCAGCGCTTCTTTACTTTTCACCTTGCCTACAAAGTCGACATAGGTAAAAACATATCCACGAGAGAAACGATCAATTTTATTCTTTATATATAGTGATTTTCATGTCATGTCAAATTCATCAAAAAAATCATCTGTCCAGTTTTTACCACAAATGGGAGTGAGAAACTCTGCTTTCCGCCTGCGCTCGATGATCCGCTGGGACGGTTGCCCTTGATCAACTCGTGAGAGCCGGGCGATCGCCCGGCTCTCTCCCGGCCAAGCCGTGAGTTCCTCAACGGTGCTCACTGCGCTTTTTCGGCCCTGGGCATGTTGTATGAACCGTTGGTAAGTGCGGCATAGGGTCCATAGAAACGTGCTGTGAACCTGAACCCTTCCGCCGGTGCCGGAAGCCAGTTCTTCGCTTGATCCGGATCGGCAGGCTTCTCGTGCTGGACGTAGATCACCAGCTTGCCGTCCTGGGCTGCCAGGTCACCGGCCGCCAGCATGAAGCTGTTGACGGTATAGCGGTTGATCTCATTGGCAACGAAATAGCCATTTGCGTCATAGATAGGGATCGACCAGAACTGGGTCACTGGCGGCAGGTCGTTCATGTCGAAGGTGAGCGTGTATTTGTTCTTGCCCGTCAACGGTTTGCCATCCGCATCGGTGAACAGGAAGGCGCCGCCATGCGAAATGTTCTTGTCTGGTGCCGCCCAGGCCGCATCGGCGATGATCGCACGGTCCATCCAGCGGGTTTCGAAGCCACCGTCATTGCGCACAACGCCCCAGCCATTCATGTTAATCATGTTAGTCTTCATCGTCTTGCGGACGCTCTCAAAACCAGCCTTGAAGCCTTTCTCCAGCGCTGTTTGCTGCTCGGGGGGCAGTTTTGCCCAGTCAAAGCGCAGGCCCTTGCCAATGTTGAACGCCTCAAGCTGCTTGAGCATGTCGGCCTCCATGAGCGAATCCTTCAGCGTCGGCATGGTCGGATCGTTCAGGATCACACTGAGCAGGGTAAAATATTGCTCGGGAGTCTGCTTGTCGACCTGACCGAACTGATATTCTGGCAATCCATCGGGAATGGGGTAGTCACCCTTCACGATCTTTCTGTCGGCTTGGGCGATGCCCTTTTTGCCATTGGACAGCCAGTCGGCCAAAGGCGTAATGGTCACCTGATCCTGATAGCGGTTGATGGTCTTGATCTCGGCATCGGTCCCCGTTTCGACGGCCATCCGCACAACACCATAAGCGGTCAGGGTCGGCCATTGAACGATCTCGGTGGTCGGGAAATCGGCTGGCACATTGCCGGTGAAGGTTGGCGGCACCAGGATGTATTTTCGCGCACTTGTACCATTGAAGGGCGAACCGACAATCATTCGGAAGATGCCGTACTGGTCCATGATCTGAACGCTGAAATAGCGGTCGGTGATTTCGGGCACTTCGATGACGATCGGTCCTGTGCGCAGGTCAAGAAAGCCTGCGCCATAAAGCGTGGTCGCGTTCGGCGTGACCACCGGGTAATCGGGGGTGATCTGCTTGCGCACCCAGGAAAACTGGTTCAGGCCTGCATAGACGATGTTGTCCTTGGCGTCATTTTGGGTGTAAGTCCAGCGCTGGCCATAATAAATCGCCTGCTGCAGGCCGTAGATATATGCCTGCTCGGCCACGGCTTCGGCTTCCTTAGGAGAGGCCGCCTTGACGGCCTGCGCGCTGACCGCAACGCCGATGAATGCCGTGGCTACGATCACATTACAGATCATTCTTCTCGCCGATTTCATTCGCATCCGCGAACGAGGTGTTGCCGGGCCACTAAGCACGCCGGCTGTTGCAACGGTGTCCAGGTTGTTTGACTGTTTCATGCGTTTGTCTCCTTGATAATTGGCAGGTATATTTTTCATGATGACTCATGTGTGGTTGATTTTTTATTTGCTTGGTTCACCGGTCACCAGCTCGATCTCGCCGGGACGCCAAGTTTTTTCGATCCAGGGCTCCAGCGGACCATACATGCGCAAGATGGTGAACCAGCTTTTGCCCGGCACGGTCTGAAGCCAGTTGCCTTCTTTGCCTTCCGGCGGCTCGGGCGCGAAGTAGAGGTCATAGGAACCATCCGTATTCTTCCGGATACCTTCGTCTTGACTGCCGACAGTGGGGAACTCCTGGCCGGTCTGCAGCAGCGACCGCGTTTGCGTGTCGTAGAGGGTGACCGCCCAGAAGTTGTTGACCGGCACATCGGGCGGCAGACGAAGCCTGTAGGTTTTCGAGCCGTCGAAGACCTTCATGTCAGCATCCAGGTACGCCAGGGCGTAGTCTGAGCCTGCTCCGGCGGTTGTCGTAGCCATCGCGGGCGTAACGCCGGTCGCGTTGAAATAAAACAGCACTCGTGCGTCCAGACCCATGGTACCGTCCACCTCGAAGGATGTGTTCTTGTTGGCGTAGGCCATCGTCCAGGCACTTTTCGTGTCGGGATAAATGAACACACCGTCGATGCGCGGCTGGTAGGTGATGGCGCGGACGGTGGCGTTACCAAGCGTCGCGGCCTCGTTCAGCAGCTTCTTCATGCGGTCGTCGGGGTTGAAAGATTTGCCCTTGACGATGCCGATTGCGGCCAGTTGACCGCGCAACTCAGGTCCGATCGCATCGATGGGTTCGACCTGCACCAGCGCATCGAGATCCTCGAAGAAGCTAAGGTCGCGGGTAACGATCGTGTTGTAGCTCTTGCCAGACATGTTGATAAACTTGGTGGCCGGAGGATTGTCCGCCTTGGCGAGAGGATAGATCCGGAGCTTGGTTTTGATGTTTTCCACGGCGGGTATGAGTCCATTGGCTATCGATCCCCGCAGGAACAACAGGTTGTTGTAGGTGGGGAGCTTGATGGTGAAGTATCCCTCGGGTACCTCACCGTTGTAATCCGGGGGAAGCAGCAGATACATGCCGCCCTTGCCCTTGTCCGGACCGATCGCGCCAAGGTTGGCGATGAAGCGGAACCAGGCGTCATCGAGGAATCCCAGCATGCCGGGCGGCAGTTCGACAACCAGCGGTCCGCCGGCCTTTAGATCGAGGTAGGTGAGGGCATACAGGGTCGAGGTGTTTCCTGTAAGGTAGAGCGACGCGGGTTTAAGGAGCTGTTCGGTGATCGTAACTTTACTGGATGTATCGGCACCGATGCCCATATTGCCTTTACGCATGGCGTTGAGCGATGCGGCGCCTTGGTTGTTCAGGTAAACCTCGACGGCGCGCATGCGGTCGAGATTATCGTAGAGTGTCTCTATGGTGGCATCGTTAGGCACCCCGTCGAAGAACTCCAGTGTACCGATAGCTGTTTCGACCGTGTCGGGAATTGATATGGTTGTAAGCTCTTCCGCCGACACTTCGGCCCGTACAGACGTGGTGGCAAAGAGTGCGGCCAGGGAAAGAGCAACCGAAATTGCCAGTAAACCAAGATTCTGTTTTATGTGATGTGTCATGTAATTTTTCCTAAAATAGTGCGTATTCATTTAACAATCTCGATCTCACCCGGACGCCAGCTCTTGTTGATCCACGGCTCGAGCGGACCGTACAGCCGAAGGATGGTGAACCAGCTCTTGCCAGGTACAGTCTGCAGCCAGTTGCCTTCCTTGCCTTCCAGCGGTTCAGGTGCAAAATACACATCATAGGAGCCGTCGGCGTTTTGGGACATTCCCTCGGACTGGCTGCCGACGGTCGGGAAGCTCTGGCTGGTCTGAAGCTGTGAGCGGGTCTGGGTGTCGTACAGGGTGACCGCCCAGAAGTCCTTGACCGGCACGTCCTTGGGCAGATGCAGTCGGTAGGTCTTGGCGCCGTCGAAGGCCTGTTTGTTGGCATCGAGAAATGCAAGGGCGTAGTCCGAACCCTGGCCTGGGCTGCTGGTGGCCATGGCTGGCGTGACCCCGCCGGCGTTGAAGTAGTAGACCACCCGTGCGTCCAGGCCCATTGTCCCATCGGCTTCGAAGCTGGTGTTCTTATTGGCGAAGGCAGTGGACCACACGCTGCCTGGGTCGTCCGGATAGATTCTTACGCCGTTGAACCGGGGATGGAAGGTGATGGCCCGAGACGTGGCATTGCCAAGCGTGGCGGCCTCGGTCAACAGCTTTTTCATCCGCTCGTCGGGTTCAAAGGGCTGTCCCTTGACGATGCCGATGGCGGCGATGGCGCCGCGCACTTCCGGGTTGATCGCCTCGATCGGTTCTTCCTGAATGACCCGGCTGAGGTTTTCAAAATAGCTGAAGTCGCTTGGGAAGACCGTGTTGAAGGCTTTGTTCGACATGTTGACGAATTCGGTTGCAGCCGGAGTCTCCATGTCTTTCAGTGGATAGACCTTTAGGTTCGAGGTGATATTGGTGACCGCGGGTTTCAGGCCGTTTTTGATCGAGCCGCGCAGAAACATGAAGTTTCTGTTCGTTGGCGGCTTCAGCAGGAAGTAGCCGTCGGGGATATCGCCCGTGTAATCTGGGGGCAGGACAAGGTATTTGCCGCCTTTGCCCTTGTCTGGCCCGGTCACGCCCATGTTGCCGACGAAGCGCTGCCAGGCGTCGTCAAGGAAGCCGAGCATACCCGGCGGGACTTCGATCACGGTCGGCCCGTCCTTGGCAAGATCGGTGTAGGTATAAGCATAAAGGGTCGAGGTGTTGGCGGTGACCACCAGTGTCTGGGAATCCATCAGCTGTGCGAAGATGGCGATCCTGTTGGCGCCTTCGGCCCCGGCATCGGCCAGTCCCTTGCGCACACTATACATCGACACGGCACCGATATTGTCGAGAAACACCTGCATGCCGCGCATGCGGTCGTAGTTGTCGTAGATCTTCTCAATAGTGGCCTTTTCCGGTACGCCATCGAAGAATTCCAACGTTCCCAAGGTCGTCTCGACATTGTCAGGTATCGATATGGATTTCAGCGATTCCTGCGACACCTCAGCTCCCGCGAGCTCAGCGCAGGGCAAGGCCAGGACGGCAGCGGTGAACAGGACTGTCAATGAACTGAATCGGTGTTTCATAAGGTTTGCCTCCTCTATGGCGGTATGAAATTATGCGTGCTGTCAAATACAAATCTGATGACTTATAAAACTCAGCCTAACCTCTTAGAGGGGGCCTGGTTGCTCATTTCGCGGGTGTCTGAAGTCTGGACGGCTGCAGCCAACCCCACATGGACGAGTCTATGGCGTCCCCCGCGAAGTGAGGAATCCGGACCCTCGGGAGTGTGGCCGAATTTCATGCAATACAAATGTGTTCGGTGCGCTCAAATACTCTATCCAGCATTGATAATGAAGAATGCAACATGCTGGATTGTGGTTACATTCTTCAAGCCTCCATCATTTCTTCCGTAATTCTCAGCATGACTTTCTTGCCGTGGTACATGGATCAGACTGGCGATCGGATTAATCGGGTTTTTGGCCAGATCTTCAGATGCAGTAAAATTCTGCAGTTCGGCATCCTGTTAAAAAGTTCTTCCCAGGTAAAAATAGCCTGCCATCTCGCCGCCGTCGATCATGCCAAGTCCGATATAAAACGGTCCAAGAATGGTGTCATAGCCAACAAAGAGACTCCCTGCCAGTCGTAGATCGCTGAAATCAAAGGAGTCATCCCATACATTACCGGTTTCGATCGAGCCGCCAAGGTAGAGATCGCCTATATATGATGTCCCTGCCTTGTAGTAGGAAACGACTTTGGCTAAAAAGAGAGAGTCTCCTCTGAGCTGATCCTGCTGCAGGCCGGAAAGGTTGAGAAAACCGCCCAGCTTCCTATCCTCGTTGAAGGGCAGATCTCCGTTGAGACTCGATCCGGCACTGAGCTGGGTCAAAAAGGTCTGCCGCTTATAGCTCGCGACTCCGGTGAACGATCCTTCCAACCAGGAATAACTTTCATCGGCACCCAGCGCATCGAGTGAGGTAAAGCCGGTTACACTCGCAAAAGAACCCTCATTGGGAAAGTGCACATTATCGAGTTGATCAAAGGTTCCGCTGTAGATGATGCCGCGTCGTGTAAAGGTTTCCTCTTCCGGCAGCAGTCGACGGTCTCCCGTTTCCAGAGAGATATCATCCTCGCCGACAAGCAGCCCGATCTTGGCAATGCCGTACATCCAGGGTTGGATGCCGATGTCGACACCGAGGCTGTATTGGTTGGCGCGATATTCGGCGACCCGGTCATCGCCATCATAGAGAGAAACCGGTCGTTCAATCCACTTGCCGTACGGCATGATAAAAAAGAGACCATCGGAGCTGAGCGGCTGGTAAAACTCCGTATAGACCCCGAAGGGCGTGCCAATGAAGGCCAGCGTCTTCCACTCCGCCCCGTAGGCATTGATCCATCGCCTGGTGTAGTCGAGAAGGATGTTATAGCTGCTGGTTCCTTCGATATTGCTTTCCAGGGCCACCCCGAAGCGTAAATAGTTGGGGCCCAGTGAGTTATCCCTGGCCCGAAGCAGCAGGTCATATGCCCCTTCATCCTGCGGCCTGTCCAGCATAATGTCGACGCGGTCGAAATCCCCCATGCCAAAGACATATCCGGTACCCTCGACAAGCCTGGCTAAATCGACGGTGTCGCCTTCTTCTATACCGAATCTGTCGGCCACCACCTCGGAAGATGTCCTGTTCTGATTTTCCACCTGCACTTCGATATCGGCAATGGCCAGTTGCTCGATCTGCTCCCGGCGGTGTCCGGCGAGAAACTCTTCATACTTCTCTTTTGAAACGGAGTATCTTGCCAGGCTGTCGGCCTTGTTCCGTGCGGCGGCATAACCTATTTGGCTGCCTTCCTGCCCCCGGGCGAAGTCTCCGGAACCAAGATCACCAAGATCGGGGTTTAGATAGATATCGTCTGAGTCGAGCTGCTTGATCTGTTCACGGACATTGCTGCTGATCATGATATCGAGCATCTGGTTCATTATTTCCAGAGGTCCTCCAAGCTCTTCCCGGTTCAGCAATGCCTTGCCGACATCGACGGCAATGATGACGTCGGCACCCATGCCGCGGACGATATCGACGGGCAGATTGCGCACCAGGCCTCCATCGATGAGAATTCTGCCGTCCACTTCTATGGGCGGGAAGGCTCCCGGCACAGACATACTTGCCCGAGCGGCCTCGGCGAGTCGGCCGCTTTTCAGAATGACCATCTCGCCCGTTTCGAGATCGGTGGCGACGGCACGAAAGGGAATGGGCAGATTGTCAAAATCGGTCACACTTGTGGCATGGAGGAGTAATGATCTGAAAAAGTTGTTGATTTTCTGGTCTTTGACCAGGCCCTTGGGCAAGACGATGGTGCCGTCTCGCACACCGAGCGTAAGTGGAGCAAGAAAGAGGAAATCTTCCCGTTTTCTCCTGAAATCGATATCCCGACGATCCGGATCACCTGTGAAAATGTCCCCCCAATCTACGCGGGTCAGTGTGTTTTTGATGTCATCCGGGGAGAGGCCCGAGGCATAGAGGCTGCCGACGATGGCTCCCATGCTGGTACCGGCAATGTAATCCACCGGAATCCGCAACTCCTCCAGGGCTTGTAAAACCCCTATATGGGCTGTACCTTTGGCGCCACCGCCGCCGAGCACGAGGCCTATTCTGGGGCGCATGCCATCTTCTGCCATCGCGGCGGGCAGCCCTGGCAAAAAGACGCCTGAGAGGACAAGAGATACCAGCCAGTAGAAGCATATATTTGCAAAGCGCTGATTCGCAGCAGACAAAACATTCATGGGAGCACGAAAAAGAGTCATACCTGAGGCGATATGCTTCATGGAAGATTCCACGTTTGATGAATCAATTGACGGTGTACTCCCTCGCCTTCATGCATACCTTGAATGCGTCCCGGAAATAATCGAGACTTTCTGACTGCATCTGTTGGCTCTGCTGCTGCGCGTCCGCCTTGTTCTGCCTGGCCTTGCGCCCGCCGAGCATGGTGCCGGCGACCGCACCGATGCCGGCACCCTCGCCTGCATCGCCTGCAATTGCCCCTATCGCCGCTCCGGCTGCAGCGCCACCGGCTGCACCTTTCAAACGTTCTCTGCCCTTTGGCGAGGAATCGGGCGACTGGGCAGGGGACTGTGCTGCTGCAATCGGATCAATGCCGGTCTGCTGCTGTGCCCACGCGTAGCATTCTCCTTCATCCATGTTCTGTTTTTCTGGGGGCTGGCCTTTTGCCGGATAGACAATTATTTGCAATGACGACGAAAGCGACTGTTGCGCCATTGCCTCTTCCGGGCCCGACATTACAGCAATCATAATGATAATTGCCAATACCGTCCCTCCATATCTGGCATATATGTTCATCGTCTATACCTCCTTCTCGCGTATTGTGTTTAATTCCTCATTCAAATCCATCATTGAAGCCTTCTGTTGAGCTTTCCCTACCACCACGGCAGTGTGTCTATGGAGTCTGTTTTACAGGCCAATGCAATGACGGAAAGAGAAGACCATGCGCATTTCCGTTGGTATGCCAGCCGGCTGTCTCAAAAGATGATTGTGCCGCTGCACTCAGGCTTCCAAGTGTCCATATTTCAAGGTTCGAGGCCTTTTCCTTTGGTATTTCCTCAGATATTCCCTCCGCCACCGATGCTACTCGCGATGACCATATGAGATGGTCGACAGGTAGAATAACGACAACGGTACCGTCTTTGGTTCTCGCCTTGAGCAGTCTGGCCATGGACGAAAAATCGGCAAGCGGAGCGATCCGCTCATGGTATGCCGCTGCCATAACAGCCAATTCAGTCATTATTTTGGCCATATCAGGAGTGCTGGCCTGGAGCCCGATTTTGAGAAAAAGATCTCGGTTGCCGACGCCTTCGAGTTTTTGCAGGGCGGCAGTCATGACTGTCTGCAGGGCCGGGGTAAAGACCGGGTTGTTGAGGAAAAGTTTAACGGTGTCCGGTTCGTTGGTTATGGCAATGAGTTTTTCTTCATTCTGCAGCCACAATTCAGACGGTGAAGTGATGTTTATCGTCTCGTTCAGCAGTCTGGCGGTCCCTGAGGCCGACAACACCAAACCACCGACGCCGGAAATAGCGCTGGTTGCAAGTCCCACACTGATTCCGCCAAGGTAATCGGCCATGGCCAGACGATCCAACTCCTCCTGCAGAACCTCATTACGCGAGTAGATGCTGACACCGTATTTGTTGGCAATCTCCCCTTTGGACTTGGTCAGGCCAATAAACTGCTCCATACGACTGTCTTCGGCATCGGTCAACTTTCGGCTGCCAATGGTCACCTTTGCTCTATGGAAAAGACTGCTCACTCCCTGACCGGCACCCTTGAGAGTTCCCTCTGGGTCGGTGAAGAGGCTTTTGACGCCCTCGACGGTTTTCTTCCCGCTCTGCTGTAGAGAGGAAACCGCCGTATCCGAGGTTTCAACCTCTTTCATTGCCGCAATCGCGGATAATTCTTTGATGAGATTGACAAGGGAAGCAATGGATATGGCCTTGAAGTTGCCGAAATCCGACTGAACGGTAAAATGGTAGAAGAAACCGTCATATTCGACATGGTCATCGACCTTGTGGTACTTGCCCTGGAGAAATTCTGGCTGCAGAAGCTTACCGGCGGAATATGCCTGTGGCACCTCGTAAGAGGGCTCAGCAGCGTAAATGTTTTTTGCAATAAAAAAAGCAAAGAGAAATGTACAGATAATTACTGTTGCAACACGTTTAGATTGAATCATAGATCCTCCTCGCTTCTGTGTAAAAAGCATGGGACAGAGACTGCATTGAAATACGTGTTCGGGAACTCGTTCCGTTTTGCCAAAACTTCCAAAAAAATGTTCTTGTTTTATACAATTCAGCCAAGTTGGTATGCCGGACAGGCAACCGGAAACCTCAAGAGTAACCGGTTGCTGCGTTTCCGTACCCGCTGATGCCGGCAGAGTAAACAAATGTTAAAACCGAAAGCCCACTCCCATGACAGGACCACTCAGGTCAAGCTCCTGAAGCAGTTTGTCATCGTCCTGCTCGTATCTGAGATATCTGTAGCCAAGCCTCACATTGCCCCAACTGAAGCGGTAGCCTATTCCGGAGAAGAGCTGCCAGGTCAGATCAGACTGACCGGTGCCGATATCACCGTGATAGGGAATATACCAGTGCTCGCCTAAATTTATTGCGCCGCGCAGCCCTACTATTCCATCAAAAACATCACTGGAATCAGACCTGCTTGCCGGTACTCCCTGCAGATTCAGGCTTGCCTCAACATCAGCATTGAGATAACGAATCCCTCCGAATGCGGCAAGGGTTCCTCTTTTGCCCTGTACCAGGTCATAGCCGACTCCGGTGCTGACAATCCAGGTCGTAAGATCAAAGCCGGCGGAAGCGCGTATCGGCGTACCGTTCGGGGTTGTCACAGTGATTGTTTCGCTGGCACCGGCATCCATGTAGATGCCGTCCACGAGAAAGGACAGGCGGTCACGTTTGGCTGCAAACCCACCCATAAGGACAAATTCCAGATCGCTGACCAGATCAGAGGCTTCGATGGAAAAATCACCTCCCGACCCAGGACCGCCGGGATATTTGATTGTGCCGTCAACATCGGAGTACCAGCCGTACAGCGTTGCCTCAAATTGCCATTCATCACTGTTCTGCGCAGCAGCAGCGGAGTGGGCAAAGCCTGCTAACAGTGTCGCCAGGCCGGCTATGCAAATTTTTTTCATTAACCTCATTTTCGACATGATTTTTCACCTCAACACATGTTCTCGGTTTCACGACAGGTTCGCTGATCCGGTAACCTCTCTCTGTTCGTTTTCATGGCTGCAGGGAATGCCGGCCAGGCAGCTCCTTGCTATTCTATTTCCAGCCTGCATCCTTCAAGGCCGTATTGCAGCGCCTGCTGATCGTGGATTCATTACTGTCGAGGCAGTCCAGCAGTCGACCTTCTCCCACTTGAACATCAGCACAATATGCTGATAGATCCTGCCGGCATTCTCCGATGACATAGGAGGTGACTGCCAGGGTCTTGTTGAGTTGATGGAGCGAATCGTAGAGGGCATATTCGCAGCGTGGCGACACCTTATCTCCGTAGGCATAGAGACAGGCCAGTATACGTCCCTCTCCGGGAGTGACATCTTTGCAATAACCGGTCAGTTCCTGCTCACATCCCTCGGCAATGGTTTTCATCGCTGCCTCCATTTCCTGGGCAACAGGATTTTCTGCTGCCACCGCCGGTCCAACCAGCAAAAGAATTGCCGCCAGCATCATCATCATTTTCTTTCTCATCTCAATTCCTCATTCGTTTATGGTTAATGCAGCTAAAGAAGAATGATCGACCATCGGACACAGCCCTTCAGCCGGCCGAAGCGTCGTCATTTCGGAAACAGAAACGTCAGCTGAAGCCGTACTCCCAAGTCATCCGCGCCGCCATCGGGAGATTCCGCCCAATATCGTATCCCTGCCATCAGCTGCACCGGTAGTTTGCCGAGTTTAAGCAGCTGCGCCACGGTGAGGTTGATAGGAACCGACCACTCCTCGCCTTCCCAGTCGTAGGTGGCCTCGGTATTCAGCCCGAAGGTTGTCTGGGTCGGCGTCACGTAGGCAAGAAAGGGCTGCATAAAGGTGGCATTGATATCGACCCTGTCATCATCGCCCGCCACCGACCAGATATGGTTGACCAGGCCGCCGTAGGTCCACGGGCCGTTTTGTTTCAACATGACACCGGTCGGCCCCAGACCGAATTTTTCACTGCCGAGGGCGTCTTCCGTGGCCGTGGGCAAGAGCCAGACCGGCCCTACGCCCCATATCCAGCCTCTGCTGGTCGCATCCTTGGGTGAGAAAAACTGGCTGGCGACAATATCCCCCAACCCTGTTTCTCCCTGGCCTGATACCGGAATATCATTCTGATCCACCACCGGCACGATGGTGCGGGTGATAAGGTTCCAGTTTTCACCCATTGAAAACGGGATGACCGGCTGGATATTGATCCGCCACTGCGAACCATCATCATCTGGTCCGATGTTTTCGTCGTAGTTGGCCTGGATCGGCACGCTGATCAGGCTGGCGATGGGATTGGCGAGCTTTTTGGCCAACTCCGCCTGCTGTTCGGCATCACTTGCCGCCGACAGACATGCGGGTGCCATGATTACAAAGACTCCTGCAGCCCAGGCCATCACCTTCAAGATTGGCTTTCTAACGTTATCCATCATTTCTCCTCACATTTTTCGATGCTGTTTTTTCCAGCAATCCGCTGGAGAAAAAAAGCTGACGAATTTTTCCTTCCCCTAAAATGTTGTTCAGTTCCCTGACGGCGAAAAACGGCAGGAAGGCGAAAAGCACTATGAGAAGGTGGGCAAGTAGTTCATAGGGAAACTGGTCCATGAACTCGTGCACTGCTCCAGCAAGTCCCCGGCTATGGAGAAGGTTGCTTACAGTTATTTCAAGCATATGGAACAGCAACACCCATGCTGTAAACAGAACCGTCTTAAAAAGAGTAAGATACATCAGGGGCCTGTCTTTCAGCCGACGCCCCAATTTGAGCATATCTCCAAGCATGACGACCTTGGCCAGGATCAATGCTTTGATGATGCTGATGCCATAATCGCCATAGCTGATATCGTATTCTGCCATCAGCAGTCGGCGATAGGTGGTGAATACGCAGAAAAAAAGCGATAGATAGAGGAAATTGACAAAGTACTCGTTTAACTCATGGGTCAGCTTTTTTTTCCAGTCGTTCTGTTCACTCATAATCAGCCTCTGGGTGCGCCTTCACCTCTGTTTACTGCCTGGCATTTCCTGTCGAAATTCATTTGTGAAACCTGAATACGCTCACTCAAGGCAAGCGGTCGCGCGCCACCCAGCCAATCATAAAAAACCCCAACGGCTGCGGCAGTAAAGTACCGTATCTACAACAGATTTCTGGATGATGCTCCGCATTTCAGTCAACTTTTTTCTATGGCCGGTATTTTCCACGTGCCGTCGATAGTGGACGGTGGGGTCTTCTTGGGCCAATAGAGGCGGCGGTATACGATCGCGAAGGTCAGTAGTATATTGAATTTCATAATCGGTCTCATATTCGTTGTTATTGGCCGTCATTATCGGTCAGTGACGGTGACTTGAACCGTTTTCCCTGATGGACGGCCTCTATGGCCTGAACTAGGTCATCCACCGCCGTACTTTTCAAAACAAAGCCCACCGCCCCGGCAGCAAAGCTGTCCTGCATGGCTACCTGTCCATTATGGACACTGAGAACAAGCAGTTTCACCTCGGGAAAGAGCCTTCGCAGACGATGGATGACATTGAGCCCCCTGGTAACTGGAAAAGAAAGGTCGGCAATAACAAGATCTGGACGTATCTTCTCGATTGCTTCCAGCAGTGAGGCCTCATCAGCCACCATGTGCACCCTTTCAAATATCCCCTCAAGAAGTGTTCGCACTCCACCGAGCATGTCATGGTGACAATCGGCCAGAAGAACTTTTTCGAATTTCATGAATGCTGCCTCCCTCGAGAACGGTATGCTTCCGACCTTCTGTAAAATTGGACATTCTGAAATAATGTTCAAAACAGAGGCGAAAAAGCAGTCAGGTGCACGGGTGGACAGCGAAGCTAACTGCTCTGATACCTAATGATAGGCTAAGGAGGGAAAAAGGATAACTGGGAAAATTACCAGGTTTTCAATAAAATGATGTGCTAGGAGCCTATGGAGGGTTTATGCCATATTGCCCCGCACGAACCAACCGATCATCAATACACCGACCGCAGCAACCCAACCGCCCATGACACGTACAGCTATCCTGGACCATGGTGGCCGAAGTGACACAACTAAGGCGGAAACCAGTGTCACCAGAATAAAAAGGGCTGCCGTAATACCGATAAGCCCCAAACCTGCCGGGCCGCTCTTCAGGGCGATGCCGTTTAAAAAGCCGTGCGTCAGGCTGACAGCAACGGCCGTAATGGTGAAGGCTGACAGCGGAAGACGGAGGTCGGCGGCGATCAGCAATCCAAGAAGGAGAAATGACAGGGCGGCCACCGGAAAATCAGGGAGTGGTGCCGTCTGCATCCCGAAAAGCCCGCCGACAAACCAGGCCGCCGGCACCAGGAACAGGGCATGCCTTCCGTGAGTCGTCCCCAGCAATCCGCCATAAAGAGCAAGAGCCAGGGCGATGATAAGATCCTCCGGAGTGAGCAGCAGATGGCCGATACCGTCATATACCGGTCCCATACCCGTGGTCACCAGGTGGGCCGCGGCGCGTACCGGGTGCAGGATAACCGCCACCATGGACACCACTGGCAGCAGTAGCCAGTATGGCGAAAACGATCGCTTCATGCCAGTGCCTGCCAAAGGAAAAGTATGCCCATACAGGTGATCAGTCCGCCGGAACCGCGCAGGATCAGCTTGCCCATGGGCCAGCGGTGAATAACGCCTACAAGAATACCCAGGCCATGCAGACAGCCGGTGGCCATTACGAAACCAATGGAGTAGAGCTGGCCGCTCTGCCCCGCCGGCAGCTCAGTGCCATGGGCATGACCGTGAAAAATTGCAAAAAAGCCGACCAAAGTTGCGGCAAAGGCAAGCTTGGGCCGAACTTCTCCCAACACCATGATGCCGAGGAGGATGGCCGACAGGGCGATACCGATCTCGATACCGGGAACCGGTATCCCCAAAAGCCCCATCATCGCCCCGAGGGACATGACAATGGGGAAGGTGACTGGCAGAATCCAGATGGCGGGATTGCCCAGCTGCGCACCCCACAGGCCGACGGCAATCATGGCCAGGACATGGTCGAGCCCCGACCAGGGATGCTCGAGGCCAGTGATGAACCCGGCCGCCTGACCTCCCTGGACATGCGCAAAAGCCGACCAGGGAAGAATCAGCAAAAGAGCAATTGCCGCCAATATTTTCCAGAGACTGATACTCATAAATCTTCTTTTCCTGTGAATTGTATTTTTCGTTTCTTTCATCATACGACCCCCAGAAGAATGACAGTTCGCTGAATGGTCCAGTATGCCCCGAGACTGCCAACAACATAGCCTGGCAATGCTGTAACCGGCCTTGGCCAATGAACCTCGAGGATTGTAAATGAGGGGACCAACGCAAGCGCAGTAAACACAAAGGCAAGCTGACCAAATTCAACGCCTACATTAAAAAAAAGCAGCGCCAGGGGGATTTCCGCTTGCGGCATGCCTGTAGTTGTCAGTCCGCTTGCAAAACCGAACCCATGCAGCAGTCCAAATAAAAAAGCCACCATCCAGGGATAGCGGATGGTCAGGCTTGACTGGCCTCTCCATGAACGGACTATTTCCGGGCCAAGAAACAGTATAGAAAGAGCAATTGCCGCATTGAGCGGCGCCAACGGTACGCTGGCATAGCCGAGAGTGGCAATACCCAGCGTTATACTGTGGGCAACGGTAAAAGCCGTAATCGTCTTGACAAGCATCATTCTGCCTTTGACGATGAGAAGCAGGCCGAGCACGAAAAGCAAGTGGTCTATACCCTGGAGGATATGGTAAAAACCCAATCCGGTGTACTCAAAAGCTGCGACATTCGCTGGACGTTCTCCGCGCAATCTCACAGAGGGCAAGGTGGGTCTGACAACCTCCGTTGTTGAGGTACCGTCGAGTCGGATCAAGCGGACAAAGACTGTGGTTATTGTTTTCTCGAGACCGGGAAAGCGGATAATACTCCCATCAACACCTTTTCCATCCAGGGCTACAACACGGCGGAAAACCTGCGAGTCTGGAAGTAACTTTTCTTCGGGAACAATCGTGTCCCGCCAGAGTTCCGGCAATTCGAGCCTGGCGGGATGGGGCCCGCCGTAATAGATCGGCGCCCGCCATGTCAGCTCATAGCGCTGGTCGGCACGTTCCCGGATTTCCAGGGTTCCGGGCTGTGACTCATGGGCAGAGCTCTCCAGACAAAGAGTACATTGCCCAAAAAGCAGTATAAAAAAGAAGAGCAGCCTCATGTCAATTTGGTGACTCCATCGCCGCCTCCGCAGCTGTATTGGCAACCACTTCCTGTGGCTGTTCGATAACAACCGTATATTTTTCCTTCAGTTTGGCGTAGGTTTCATCCTTGAGCATTTGCTGGCGCATGCGCATCAGGTCACGAGCAACCACTTCCCGCACTTCAGCAAGGGGGGGAAGACGGCTTTCTTTAACATCTGTGATGAATACCAGATGGAGACCATAGGCAGATGGCAGCGGCCCCTCCCATCTGCCGGGCTGCACCTCCAGCAGTCGCCTGCCAAAATCATCGCCGAACCTGTTGCTGATCTCCCAGAGAGGTGACAGACGGATGTCGTTTCCCAGCAAAAAGGGAGCGCCTAAAGTGGAGGGTTCAGCACCTTCTTGCAACAGAGAGAGAAGCCGCACGGTCTCGTTTCCTGCTTGTGCCGCCGCTCCGTCTGTACGAATGTATACATGAAGAAATGATACCTGCGGATCTATCAGGTAACGTTCAGGATTCTCCAGCATGAAGGTGCTCAGCTCTGCATCGGTCGGCTCATCCTGGGAAGATATGTCCTCGAAGATGAACTCCATCTGCTGCCGCATTCTTCTCCTGATCACGGGGTCCTGACGATCCAGCCCCATTGCCCTGGCTTGACGATAATAGATTTCGTCACGGATAAATGTCTCGATCAGTCCGGCTTCTTCCTTCTGCGTAGGTTCTCGCTGCCAGGTTTTACTAAAAGTCTCCACCAACTGGTCAATATTGCTTCCAGTAACGACAATCTCGGTGGAAGATTCACCTGTCTGCCCGGTCTGCATTGGAGCGGGGCCGTTACCGTACCCGCTCAGGAAAAACAGTCCCGCTCCAATCAGCAGAAAGTGCAGCAGAGGTTCTTTAAGGAATTTTAACAGTGTTGTCATAATCTACAGTGTTTTACGGCGTATACCAGATCGGCGAGGTGTAGGCCCGTTCCTGCAGGGTCATGGTTGTTCCCTCCACCGGCTTTGTGCCCAATCGCTTTGCATCATAGGCGGTCCAGCGTGGTGTCGGAATTTCCAGGACACGAACATAGTAGACGGCCCGAAGATTGGGATCGAAATCAGGATCCTGCCATACCGCAATCAGTTCCGGGTCGCCTATGGTATTTGTCCAAGTTGCGTTCTCCAGATCCACCGTGCTGCCTACCGGAGTCATACAGCGGCCATCTTCATCGATCTCACGGCCGTCGGAAACCGCCACATCATGGACCCGCTCATGCAGTTTGCCATCTTTGTCGACCCAGCCCTTAATGATCTGGATGCGGTCGAGGTTGGCGCCGAGAGGGTCTTTGAGGGCGGCGGCAATAAACGTGGGAGCTTTGCCGGAAGGAGCAGCTGTAAGATCGCCACCCATGGGCACGCCCTTGGCGTAACCGATGTCGGCCGGCAACCGGTTATGGGCATCTTCTGGTTTGAAGTCCCAACCGCCGAAAAAACGAACTAACATACGTGGACCGGTGGTGGCATAGGTTTCTTTTCGCTCCATAGCGTCAAAGAGCGCGGCGCGGGAGTTTTCCATGGCCCAGACCGCAGCATACCCGGAAGCGCCGACCTCCCAGTCCATGACTGTCACACCGGTTTGTGGATTGCTAACAAAGGCTTTTGTCATACGTTCCGGTCCTGGCTCCTGTGGTGCGGTCTTACCAAAGAAGTTCTCCTCCTCCATGGCAGCAAGGCCGGTATGGGCGTCGCTGCTGCCTATCATGCCGAACTTGTATGGGTTTGTGCCGAGTTTTTCTTCAAGCACGAGGCCGTTTTTCAGGGCCGAACGGGCATATTCATATTCAAGCATTTCCTTTTTTTTGGGTACGGTGCCATCGAGGTTGGCCTTGTCCCATATCTCAAAGTCAGCGAACTCGTCATTGGGTGAAAGATAGGGGTGTGCTTCACCAGTACCCTTGGTTTGTGTCATTTCATACAGCGGTTCCCACTTGGCTCGGGTTGAAACATAGTCTTTGTCGATTTTCTTCCCGAATGCCTCAATAGTGGGGAACATGAGGCCATTGCTCAGGTTGCCATTGTGGGCGATGGCCAGCACATCGCTGCCGGTTTTTTCCTCAGCGGTCGTCATCCATTTCCACAGATCTTCAGGATTATCGCTTCCCAGGGGTTTCATGGTGGTATAAGGTTCTACAAGACTTGCCTTGTTGCCGTTTTCTCGAAAGAGGATGTTGCGGTGGAGGTTGTTGCCGCCGGTGTTTGAAGTCCACTCGAAACCGATAAAGGCAGTGAACCTTCCGGGATCGTTGTACTGTTCAGCAGCGTCTATGGTCTGTTGCCAGGCCGAGCGATAGGCCTTGGTACCGGGGAGGGGAAATCCATCCGGCATCTCTCCCTTACCAAAGCTGACGATAATATCTATTGCAGCATCGGCCCCTTTGCCGGATTTTATCTGGTCGTACCACTTTCGGCCCTGATCCGTAGCCAGCAGTTTCCGGTCACCGCTCATGAGCAGCGGAAAGAAGCCCATGCCGTCGGAGTGATCGGCAACAACGAGAAAATCGAGCGGTCGGGACAGCTTGACCGGTTGGCCGGTATTGGACTGCAATTCATCTCCCCTGGCAAATCGATATGCATCGGCAGGAGTCAGCCTGGCTCCGAAGGCACCGGCGTCCATGGAAAAACCAGTGTGCAGATGAGTGTCGCCGAAGTAGGGCCGTGTGGGGAAGTTGCGTCCCGCATAGGGTGAATACGACGGCTTTTGCGGGAAAACCTTTTCGACCTTTTCCTTGGTTACGGTGTTTGATACCCCCACCCCTTTATCAGCAGCTGAAGCTGACTGGAAGATGGTGAGGCCGAGAATACAAGTGAGTCCGAAAACCAATTTACCATGCTTCATGATTCCTCCATGTGAATTAATATTCTATGTCTCAATCATTTTTGATCATTCGTGTGCTCATCATGTTTTTTGGTGCGGATCGCAGGGCGGCAAATCGCCATCCCCTGATGGACGACCTCTATGGCCTGGGCAAGGTCATCGATTCCCGTTCATTTCAGGACAAAGCCCCTGCCCCTGTATCGAAACTGTCCAGCATAACCACCGAGCTTGGTATAGTGCTATTCGGCCAGAAGTGCGTGTTCCTGTTTGACCATTGCTGCCTCCCTCGAGAACGATGTGTATTCGCCCTTCTATGAGGCAAGAAAACAGCCAGTTGCAATGCAGAAACAGCGAAGCTAACCGCTCTGATAGCTAATGATAGCTGAAGGGGAAAAAAAGAATAACTGGGAAAATTACCAGGTTTTCAGTAAAAAGAATTTGCTAGGGAGAGGCAATGCCATGCTTGATGGCATAACGAATAAGATCGGCGACGGTTTTCAGGCCGATGTCCTTCATCATCTGGTATTTATGAAATTCCACCGTCCGTGAGGAAATATCCAACATGGAGGCGATTTCCTTGACGGAATAACCCTCCGCCAACAGCTGCAGTACTTCGCGCTGTCTTTTAGTCAAAAGAGAAGACTCCTTGTGACGCATTTTTGAATGATCCTTGTGGGTTTCCTGAAGGGTTCGCTGGAGACTCGAGGTGATGTAGGTCTTGCCGCGAAGGGCCTTACGTATCGCCTCACCCAACTCGTGCGGGGCGGAATGTTTCAAGACATACCCCTGAGCACCGGCTGCCAGGGCACTGACGGCATAGGCCACATCGGGGTGCATGGTAAGAAAAATAATCTTGACCTCTTCGTTGGTTTTGCGGATCTGTTTGACGGCGTCGATTCCGTTGAGTAGCGGCATGGATATATCGACGATGATCACGTCCGGGCGAAGGGTATCAACGGCATCAATCAGTGCCCGGCCGTCGACGACAATTTTGACGATATCAAATTCGGGTTCGATCAGGCTCCGCAAACCTTCGGCGACGATACTGTGGTCGTCGGCTAGTATTATCCTTGGACGTTTCATGATGTATTCCCTTCAAATGGTATGGCGACATGAACGGTTGTGCCTTTTCCCGGGCGGGAATCTATCTGGAGCGTCCCGTTGACCAGCAGCACCCGCTCCCGCATGCTCGACAGCCCCAGCCCGGGCTTGTGCTTTACCTGGCGATGGTCGAAACCAATGCCGTTATCGCCTATGGTTAGACGGTAGCCGCATTCATCGGTGTGCAATACAAGCTCACAACCCTCGGACTCGGCGTGGCACACCACATTTTTGAGTCCTTCCTGGATAATCCGGTAGAGGCACAGCGAAATATCCTCGGAAATATCTTCAGGCAGCTGGGTATGCTCGAACGCTATTTCGATGCCTTCCCGCCGGGTTATCATTGCCACCTCTTCTTCTATGGCACTGACCAGTCCAAGGTCCGAGATGATCGTCGGATGGAGCTGCCGCGACATGCTGTGGACGTCCTGGGATACGGCAATCAGTTGCTCCTTGATGCGAATAAGGGCTTTGCGGTCATCAGGTTGTCTGTCTTGCTGCAGCTCCAGCTTGCCGCATTCGATGGCAAGTACAGCCAGTCTCTGCGTCAAATCGTCATGCAGTTCCCTGGAGAGCCTGCGCATCTCCTCCTCCTGAACGGCAATCAGTCGTCCGGCAAGTCTTTGAAGATCTTTCTGATGATTCTTGAGTGTCTTTTTGCTCTCGATCAGAGAAAATTCGGCCTTTTTTCGCTCGGTGATGTCCTGCATGACGCCGATGACACGGGTGGCCAATCCATCGGAATCTCTTGCCAATACCCGGGAGAGATGATGAAGCCAGACTGTCCCCCGCTCGGGGTGGCGGTATCGATATTGAAGATTGAAACGGTTGACTCCTCCTGTCAGCACCCTGCCGATGACATCGTCGACATAGTCGGCATCGTCTTCATGTATATGTTCCAGCCAGAACCGGCGCTTCTCCCTTTCTCCGCGGGATACCCCCAGCAAGCTGCGTATTCTGTTATCCATGAACAGCACATTATATTCCTCAACCATTTCATAGAAGCCGAGTTCGGCAATGTCGATGGCGGAGGCTAAGCGTTCCTCGCTGATTTTCAGTTTAAGTTCGAACAGTTTACGGTCTGTGATGTCTGTGGAGATTCCAAGCAGACGGACTGGAATGCCGTCGGTATTGCTGTAGGGTTCTCCTCTGGAATGTATCCATTTCAAGGATTTGTCGCTTGCCTGTACACGGTATTCAATGTCGATTGAACTGTTGTTTTCAAAAGCCTGGTCCACGGCCAGGCGCACGCGCTCCAGATCTTCAGGGTGGATAAGCTGCTCCACCTTATGCATGGACAGCGGCTCGCTGCGAGAGGTATGCTCGAAGATCTCCAGGGCCCGCTGCGTGGCCCAGAAGAGTCCGGTTTCGACATTATACTCCCAGAGGCCGGCTTCGGCTGAATCGGCAGCGAGGCTGAGGCGGGCTTCGCTACTGCGCAGAGCTTTTTCCATTCCCTTGCGTGACAGGGCGTTGCTGAAGACCTGGGCAACCAGTACCAGCCGTTTGATAATATCTTCCGACCAGTGGCGTTCATCCCGCAGCGTATCGAAGCTTAGTATGCCTATCAGTGAGCCGCCTCCCACAGAAAGAGGTGTGACCACAGCAGATTTCACACCATAGAAACGTCTTGATTCCTTATCGACAGCCGCCTCCGGCACCATTTCCTCAGTTGTAAGAGTAAGTGTCCTTCCCAATTCCATCTGTTGCAGTATCCAGGGAAACGAAGTCTGCGCCTCTACTCTTTCGGGGCGTACCGGACCGTCTGGAGGGGAGTAGAGATGCGTCAATACAAGAAAACGACGCAACTCGTCTTCCCACTGCCAGAGTGTAGAGAGGTCAATGTTGAGACATTTACAAATACGCCGTTGATCTTCTTCGATTTCGGCATCTATTCGATCAATGGGCAAATTGATATATTTGGTTGAAATATCGACAAGAAGCGCCTCAAATCGCAGTCGTTCGGTATTCTGTTCAATAAGCGTGAGCGGTGGGGTCTTCATAGGCTCATTTTTCCCCTTTATTAATCAGGTTGGAGAAAGCGATTTCACGTAAGGCAAAGGCCGCCCGGCCCACAGCAGCCTGCAATCAGCCAAGGCTGGATTATCGACCACTCCTCAGCGTGCCGGCGGAGTATCCGCCTGTTCCTCAAGCCGGTCTTCGAGAAGTTTATATGCTACATAATACTTCAAGATATTACTGACGTACTGCACCGTTTCTCTGCCGATCCGTTTCGCCGCGACAATTTCCACATTGTTGAACCAGGTATTGGGATCAAGACCCATCTTCGCAGCCTCCCTGCGCAGAGACGCAACCTTGGCGGGGCCGGCGTTATAGGCAGCGAAGGTGAAGAATGCCCTGTTAAGCGGGTCGAACCCCTGATCTGCGGGGAAATAGGTGTCTGAGAGGAAACGCAGGTATTTGACCCCGGCATGGATGTTTGGTTCGAGTTTCTCGATATTGGCTATGCCCACATGCGCATCTCCGGCCGTGGAGGGGAGCATCTGCATGATGCCGACCGCGCCGGCATCACTGGTGAGCTCCTGGTTGAGTCTTGATTCCTGGTAGGCGAGCGCGACCAGCATCAGGTGGTCGAAGGAATATTTGCCGCCGTATTTCTTGAACAGGTCGACAGTGTTTTGGAATCTGGCGGTATCCTCATCTGCGGCGATATTGCTTATGTAATCGGTGTTTTTGAGGTACCGGTTTATGATTACATTGCCAAGCAGGGTTCCCTTTTTGTGGCCTGCGGCGTACTCGTTGATGACAGCTTTCAGTTTCGGGCTGTTTTTGCGAAGGCCCCAGCCTATCCGTCCCCCGCTGTTGATGGCGATATCCTGGTGCAGGAGAATGTTTGTCAATATGTTCTGCCAGAATTTTGCTTTATGCTCGTCAACGATGACTGCCGGAATGAGATCGGCATTGACCATTTCCAGAAGATCGGAGTCTTCGAGGTGTTCATTGGCTTCAATGATGGTAATGGGCTTCTTGCCGGCCCCGGCAAACGTTTCGTTGAGAAGATCGAGGTGCTCGAAGTAACTGCTCGACTTACGCACATGAATCTCCATGCCGGCAAGATCGAAGAGGTTGGCGAGTTTCTCCTGGCGGCGGTGTGTCACCAGAATCTCTTTGATATTAATGGCAAAAGGATCGCTGAAATCGACGTGTTTCAATCTTTCGTCGGTGATGGTCAGATTGCCAATGGCGATATCGCCTCTACCCTCGACCAGCCATGGGAAAAGCTCATCCCGCGGAGTGGGAATGATGAGCATATGTGTTTTGCGTGTCCCGGCCCCCAGCTTTTTGTTGAGAAACTGATCGAAGAGTTTGGCACTTTCGTAGCTTATCCCTTTGGGCTCAGCACCGTCAAAGAAGAAGAAGCTACGATTATACGGTATAAGTAACCGTATAAACCCTCGTTCGACCATCGCCTCGAGATCCCCTGTAAAGGTGCTGTTTGCCGCGAGGAGTTCCTCCTCATCGAAGCGGTCGGGGGCTTGGGCAAGCACCTGTTGCGGCAAAATAAGACAGAGAAAAGTGAGAAGAAAGCAAACCGTTTTTTCTGTGGATAGGAAATCTGCGTTAGGCATATGCGTGTAGAAACGAATGAGGTTGCCGCCAACAGGTCGGTGGCTTCCGCGCTATTTTCGTAAACTAGTATATTTCCGAGTATAACAAAAATTACGTACAGGCTACAATTAAGATATCCTTCTGCAGGTGTTTTGTAGAAGGTCAGAACTGAGACGAGAAGGAAAGCACTGTTGTATTGACACTGCTCGAGGATATAGCGAAAGCGGAGAGCGAGGCGGATGATTCGTCTTCAACACTTATCAATTTGATCATCTATGAAGCATTTTTTTGCAAGGGGCATACGCCTGGCACAGCTGTTCTCGTTCATTTTTTTCTGCAGCTGTGCGCAGAATCTCCCTGCTATAAGCTCAGACCAGCCCCTTGGACCGGAACCGCACCTGAATACCACGCTGGCTGATTTCTCAGCGGCTGCGAACAAGGACCATCCGGAAAAATCCGGGCTGCTGTTGCTGCGCGACGGCCAGAGGGCGCTTGCCGAGCGAATGCTCCTTGCCGACATGGCTGAACAACGCATAGATGCGCAATACTATATCTGGAACAGCGACAGGAGCGGCAGGTTCTTGATGCAGGGACTCCTGCGGGCCGCCGACAGAGGCGTAACAGTACGGCTGCTGCTCGATGACTTCAGCGTAGGCGGCAGGAATGATCAGTTGATGGTAATCAACCACCACCCGAACCTCGAGGTGCGAATATACAATCCCTTTATCATGCGATCAGCATTGGGAAAGTGGCTCAATTTCGCTTTTGACTTCGACCGGCTCAACAGGCGCATGCACAACAAGACCTTCGCAGTCGACGGAGCGGTGGCCATCACCGGTGGCCGCAATATCGGCGATGAGTATTTCGCAGCAAACGAACACATCAATTTCAGTGACATGGATGTGCTGTCGGTGGGGCCGGTGGTGACACAGGTAAACCGGAGCTTCAATGAGTACTGGAATAGTCCCTGGGCTGTACCCGTTGATGAGCTGATAGAATATACGGGAGAAACGAAGGCGTTGGAGGAGTTCATGCAATCGCGGCTTGAATCGCCGCTGAGAACACCTCTGCCGGCCGGAACCGAAAAACTCCTCAGGCACTACCGACAAATGCTGTTGGAGGATGTGGTGTGGGCACAGGCCGATTTTATGGCGGATGCTCCCGGCGGCACACAGGATGCCTATACAGGGGGGCTGAAAAAAGTGGCAGGGTACCTTCGGGAGCTTGCCGACGACACCAGAGAAGAAATACTGATTGAATCTGCCTACTTCGTGCTGGATGAGGCTGTTCTGCAGCTGGTCGAAGACATCCGGCGGCGCGGCGTTGTCGTGCGCGCCCTGACCAACTCCATGGCCTCAAATGATGTTCTCCCCAATCATGTCAGCTATGCCATGGTGCGCAAAGACATGCTCAGGCACGGCATCGAGTTATATGAAATGAGACCGGATGCGAAGGCATGCCTGCAGCTGGTCGGTCTCAGAGAATACTGTGACGATGACTCCGCACTCGGCCTGCACGCCAAAACGGCTGTTTTCGACCGGCGCGTAGTCTATGTCGGGTCTCTCAATTTCAACCTGCGCTCCGCTTACCTGAACACGGAAGCAGCCATGATCGTTGATTCTCCCGTGTTGGCTGACGAGCTTGCCGACCAGATTTTGGAAAATATGCAGCACCAAAACAGCTGGCAAGTTCTTCTGGAAGCAGACGGCCTTGTCTGGGTTGCAGATATCGACGGCCAACAATCGTTTTTACAGGAAGAACCCTCTACCAGCTGGTTAAAAAGAACTCAGGCCGGATTCTTCATGCTTCTTCCAGGTGCCCTGTATTATTAGCATTATGGGATTTTGTCAGCATTCAAGGATTAAAGCCATCTCCGCATTGAATATACGCTGCTATTTTCAATGCGAAGGTGAATGACAAGAAGTAGCGATTATGATGATGCCCATCCGGTATATGAATGTCTCGATCTTCTTTGTCCTGCTCCTGATCGTCATCACAACTTCCGCGTATTCTGCAGAAACTGAAGCAAGCTGATAGGAACCTGGAGGGAGTAAACCAGGAAGAAATCAGTTCTCTACTGGCCAGGCTCAGTGATGAGCAGGCAAGAGATCTGTTGATTGTCGAGCTGACCGACACGGCGAGGCCCCGGGAGCAGGCCGAGGGAAAAGGGGCATCGACACCCTACGGCGTGATCGTAGGGTGGCTGCATCTTTTCGATTCAGACGATAAGGAGCTGGTGGAAACCAGGGGCGAGGCACTTGTACGTTCTGTATCCCGCCTGCCTGAGTATCTCGGCAACGTCTTTCTCCGCTTTGGCAATACAACAGGTTTTCTCTCCGCATTTTTCAATGTCATGTATATCATGCTGATTTTCGTGGCGGGATATTTCGCCGTGCTGTTCTTCAGAAAGTTGACTCCGAGTTTTCACGAGCAATCAGAGGGGGGCGAAATACCGAAGCTTGGCAGCTATATGCGGTTCGGGGCAGGGCTCCTCCGAATGGTTACGGGAATGGCCGATCTGGCAGTTTTTGCAGTTATCGTCTTTCTGCTCTTTTATCTCACCCCCCTAACGGAGCTCGACGGCAGCCGCTATCTATTTCTGGCAGTACTGTTGACAATTCTGACCATACGAATCGGGTTGCTCATTTCTCATCTTGTCTGTTCACCATCTGTTGCAGCCCTGCGGCTCCTAGATATAAGCGATGAAACAGCCAGGACTGTCCACAGGACCATGCTTTTTGTTTTGGGATATGTCGTTGTGAGTTTCAGCTGTATAGCAGTGGTCTCCGAACTGGGCATGCCTGCAGAGGGAGTGACTGTGATCGTTATCACCCTGGGCTCGCTGCTTCTGCTTTTTACTGCGATAATACTTATTGCCAACCGCCGGAGGATTGCCGACTATATCATCTCTGCGGAGACGATCGACACTGGGGGCAACTGGCTTGTTCGCCAATTCGCCAGGCTCTGGCATATTCCGGCACTTCTCTACCTCCTTACCGTCTGGGTCATATTTCTTCATCACCAGATCATGGCGATACAGCTGGAAAGACAGGCCTTCCTGCTCAGTCTGCTGGTATTCCCCCTCTTTCTGGTCCTTGACCGCATCAGCCATTGGGTGGTGGCAACGATTGTCAGGATTTTGAAAATTTATCACGACCCGAAAGAAGGGGAGAGGCGCGTATCCTCTGAGGAGCCGAGTGCGGAGGAAAAGGAGCGATTGCTGATTGTCAAAATCTTCAGAGGGGTGAGGGTGGCTATTGTTTTTGCGCTGTTCGGCTGGTTTCTGCTTATGTGGGGATATCCGTTGCCATATGTTTCCACGGTTACGGAGGTTGTCTTCCGTTCGCTGGTGACCCTTGCCCTTGCCCTGCTCGCCTGGCGTTTCATCGCAGGATATATAGAGAAAAAACTGCTCGAGGAGGAACCCCATGAGTCGACAGAGGAGGACCAGGATAGCGAATGGGGCAGCCCGGTATCCCGAGGAAGGGCCTCTACCCTGCTGCCGATGGTACGTAAATTCATCGGCACTGTTCTGGTAATCATGGTGATCTTGACGATTCTTTCCACCAGGGGTGTTGAAATCGGACCGCTGCTGGCGGGAGCAGGAGTCGTTGGACTGGCCATCGGCTTCGGGGCACAGAAACTTGTCAGCGATGTATTTTCCGGCTTTTTCTTCCTTATAGACGATGCGGAGGTCGGAGTCTAACCAACGACAAATAATGTGTGATATCGGTGAATTAATAGCACAACAAGCCCATAAATAGTAAAAAAGTACTCCAAAAGGTACCCTTTATGTCATCATTAGCTGTTGTTTCCTTATTACCATTAACTACAATCACAAATCCTAAAAAACATACAGAACTAATAAATGGCAGTTTTCAGAAGATCTTCTTTAATTTTTATTTCTTAATAGCAACAGGCCTGAAATAATTGACAAGAATTATCTATAAGTCAATAATCTCTTTTTCAAGAATCTTATATTTCTCCTTAATATCCTCCGACATATAAAAATCTAGTAAGTCTTCATTAGTCAAGATCCCATCAGATAAGAACTTTGTAAGATATTTATAGTTAAACTCCATTGATAAAAAGGATTTTTCTAACTGCTTCAAAATTTCCTTATTCGTCGAAATGTTCCTCTCAACTAAACTTCTAATCAAAAATGAATCCTTGATATCTTTGAGAATTCTATTAATCAATATTCGCAATAATTGTGGATTATACTCGATAGCTTTAGAGTTTAAAACAAGGTCCCTTGCTAATAAATATGCTATGCTAAGGTTCCTATAATCACCTTTTTGCGAATCGATAATAGATACAAAACCAATCTCTTCGATATACCCAACACCCCCAAATCGATTAATAATACTATTATCTACCAAAGATACATCAAATACAATTATACTTGCCTTAGACCCCCTATTTACTTGAGACTCCAGCATTTGGCTCCAAGCAGTATCAATCTTCTTAGTAAATACATCTTTCTGGGATATATCACCAAGTTTTAAGCTTTTATCAAATTTGCATTCAACAACTATACTTACTCCAGGATCATTATTTAGCTGACAAACTATATCCCCAGTTTTATTTTTAGGTAAAACTCCTGCTAAATTTCCCGTTAATGTGATAGTGTCATTAAGTTTCTTTTCCTCTACAAGATTAGTCAAATATTCAGCACACTCTTCTTCCCCAAGCACTCCTTTGATTGCGGTTTTATAAAAAAGTTCCTGCTTCATATCGAAAATCATTTTTAAACTTTCAAGCTCAGTACCAAGTTCGTTCGAAGTTTTCGCTAGAAACGCAGATAATCGGTCTTCTATTAATGCCAACACACCGATATAAAGTGCTTTTAATAGTTGGTCGTCTCGTTGATCAACCTGTAGCTTGTTAAAAAACTCAAATACAATCTGATTTTCTATTTCAAAACTTTTTAGTTCTACTCTTTTTAACTTTTGATTAAGTCTTATCTTTGATGACATTTTTAGCCAATCCTCTGATAATTAAAATGCTTATATATGTTTTTATTTGCATATTTACCCTTTGAGTCAGCTGCCATCAATTCATCATAAATGTACTCAGATACATCAAAATATTCATATACAGCTCCACTAAGAAAAGCAATTTGCAGAATCGCATTATCAGGATCATAACCAACACTTTCTATATTAGAGGACTCCACAGATATTCGTTCCATATTCCCACCTCATTTTATATGTTTTTTCTCTCTTAGAGCTTTCACAACTTTTGTATAATTTTTTTTATTGGCTTTAAATTCCTTTGTCCAACTATTTACTAGATCTGGGTCGTTGCTACTTGGGCGAGGTTCCATTAATTCAATCTTAACTCTTGAAGGGATATTGATCGACTCGCCTACGATGATTGACTCTCCAATTCGAAGGGACGGTAGAAGATCCATCAACGTAGTCATATTATTGGGAGCAGCTGACTGTACAGTAGATTTATCACTACTATTAGTTAACCGTAAGGCTATAAATGTACCTACTTGAGCTAAAATAGTTTGGGAAATTTCTGATGGTCTTTGAGTGATAACCATAGCACCAATTCCAAATTTTCTTCCCTCTTTAAATAATTTTTCAACAGCTTTTCTCGCATAACCGTAAATATTGGGAGAAGTTTCTGTTTTTGGAAGATATGAATGGGCCTCTTCATATACCATAAGCAATGGTCTATTCCTTCCAGTGTAGCTTTCGTTTCTTCCCCAGTACATTGAGTCAAATAAAAATCTAGTTATCAAACCAACGGTAATATCAGTCAGTTCAAAAGGAACTTCATTTAAATCAAGTATCGTTAGTCGATTGTTATGATCTATCCACTCCCTAAGCAGATGATCTATATCTTTATCAGTTGAAGCTGAGTAATATGGACCAGGATTGAACATGAAATCATAATTTGTATCTTTCAATCTTGAGAAGAGTTTTTTTTCATAAGCAAACATGGTTTGTTGTTTTGATTTAAAGGGTGCTGTGTTTGTAGAACTATAAGGTTCAAAAATAGCAGGAGTTAGGGTCTTAGCGTCTCCTTCCCTAGTGAGGCATTCAGTTGATGCTTGGTGATCAGAATTACTACTGTAAGTAGCGTAAATTTCTCGATTAAATGTGTACCACATTTTCCTTATGTCAAATGGAATCGGCGAGTCTTCAGTAATATATTTTGTCTCAACAGCTCCTGCTTTTAACTTATTTGCACTATCTTTTTTCAGTTTTACAATTTCTTCCCTTAGCCTTTTATCCTCAGGTCTCTCTGCACCTTGTTGCCTACCCACCAAAAAAAACGACAGCTCATCAAAATTCATCGCCCAAAATGGAATATATAATGGATTGGAGCTTCCATTGATTTTAAAAACTTTTACCTTTCCTTTAAAAGCAGAAGAATATTCTCCATGTGGATCAATTAATACTATCCTTGAGCCAGGGTATGAGTTTAAAATATTTGAAAGAATTTTAGCAGTCGTGTTTGATTTGCCGCTACCTGTCGACCCTAGAATAGCACTATGGCGTAGAACTAAATGATGCAAATCTAGAAATACTGATAAATTATCTGAGGCTGAGTGTTTACCGATTTCAATCAACCCATCTTGTTTGTTTCCGTATATCGTTTTTAAATCATCCTCCACAACAATATGAACTTCATCGTTAATGGTTGGAAAAGTACCGATACCTTTCTGGAACCCTGTATCACCCAACCGTTCCCCAACTAATTGGAGTTGTAAGAATCTTGAGCCTATATCAGGCTCATAGCCGTCAATGTCAACTGTACTTGGTATATTGGTTACCGAAGTAACAATGCCAAATAAGGTTAAATTCCCAATAGGAAACTTTACAAAAGTTCCTATTTGTCCAAGTTTATAGACCCTTCCATTGATGATTGGTGCAGCTGAAGGTATTTCTTTATCAATCTCAACTTCCACTGTCGAGCTACTAACATTTATCACTCTACCTAAATATGTGATATCTTTTTTCATATGTTAAGAAACCTCCTCTTCAAGTTTCTCTTTTCGCCCAGAGCAAACAAGGAAAAACCTAATTAATTCTTTAAAATCGCCAAGCATAAGTTTCTTCTTTGTATTGTCCCAAAAATCTTTACTTAATTCACTTACAGACTCTTCATCCCATTTCCCAACGATGCCATTTATGATTGCTTTCTTTGCTCCATATACACTTAAATTTGGATAGATTCTTCCTTCCTTAACAAGCTTTTCTAACGATTTATCAGAATAGAAAAATACCATTACATGAAGCCTGTTATTATGGCGTAGGCTGTCAAAGATTTGAGCATTGATGTGATCATCAGAAAAAGAGTACCCATTTATTATAAAAAGGCGCTCCCCATCGTTTAGAAATGACTTTAGTCTGTCAAAGTATGATATAAAAGGTTGTTTTCTTGATGATTCGTATTTTTCTCTAGAAGGATATATAACAATTTCATCATACAGACCTTTTGGTTTTATATTTGATCCAAGTCTAATTATCCTATCTTTATTCCCTTCACTATCAGGTTTCCAAAACCAGCTCAAAGAACCGTGAAGTTTCCAGAGCCTAATCCAAGAAGAAGGCGGGGTTTCAGAAGTTGCTTCTTTTTCAATTGTTTCTGGTAAGAAAAATGGCTCATATGAGCCAACAAATCCATCAAAATATGGTATCATCAAACTCTCAAAAGCTTTTTCAAAGATTAAATCATAATTCGTTGTGAAAATTTCTTTTGGATAATCTCTACTCAACCAATTCAGCCATGCCGCAAATTTCAGTGGAACTGTCGGATCAGCCATCTCCTCTTCGGCTGATATGATTTTATATATTTCACTACAGATTCGAATATCTAGTTCCTTAGCTTGTTCTCCATCAATCTCATGAAATTCTCTATTTGCTTGTTCAAAAGTAATTTTTCGTATTAATCTTAATTGGTTGAGATAGTCCTCTATTGTTTCATAGCCATTACTGTCATCAGGAAAACAAAGTTTCAATTTTTCATACACCTCACCATCAGCTTTATTCAAATTTTTTTCGACTGTTTTAGTCAATTTGGCAATATCAGAAATGCCAATAGATTTTGATGTGCCGGCACCTAGAAACAATCCTAACCGTTTTGAGTATGACAACTGATTTCTAATCTCATTCAGCTCTTTAGTAAGATTGTGCATTGATTTTAGAACTCCTCTTGAATAAGAAAGCTATTTAGGGCTCTTTGTTTGATATCTTACTGGATTCAAACAATTGAAGTTTAGACATCAGAATATAAAGTAGATTTATTTTGTTGCGCGCGACCTGTCAACCTATTGGTGCAATAATGTGTTTAATAAAATTAAACTCTTGAAAACTTCTGCTATTAATGTTGAGAATTATATCCCCATTAATATTTAAAATTATCGAAATAGAAGTGCCAATCCATGGCAATAAGCACATTAGGCTATTCAATATGTTTTCTAAAATACGCTTCGGTTTCCTTGTTTGTGAAATAAACATAGCACCCCAACATTCCACGAGACATTAGAGTGCGATAGATGTTTTTCACGTGGATCTCAAAATTTTGCTTACCTCGACGTAGTGTCGGGTCTTGAGTGGCTGAAATATCAGCTTTCAACGAGTCCGACTCTGGATCATAAACAAGGTCATCACCGATAATTACGCCGATATAATCAAACTCAAATCCTTGAGCAGTATAAATACATCCGACCTGCTTCACCCCTTCGGTTCGATAGGCCCACTCGAACCATTTCACATATCCTTTAGGCACGCGTGTGATTTGACCATGCGTTTCCCACGGCATTGCAAAATCGCCAATTTGAATGTCTTTAACGAACTCTCCATTCTCATCTAGTTGCTTACTCCAAGGCCAACAAAAGCCGGCAACCATTCGGGCTGAATTAGATTTTTGCTGCTCTCTTTCCGCTATTAATTTGTATATCTCATCCGGTGAATCGAAGATTTTAAAATCAAAAACCTCACTTTCTTGGAGAATACGTTTCTCATCTGTGTATCCAAGAACTGATTCCAGCCAAAGTAAATAATCGTTGGATCCCATACAACGAAACTGAGTATTAAGCTCTACTTCGAACAATCTGCGATTATATCTTTCTGCTGCATCTCTAATGATTTGAGAGTTCCCTATTTCAAGAGAGCGTACATTCTGACGATCATCAATAAAAAAAACAGATGTCTTTGCGCACCGAACAAGTTGATCAACCTGAGGCATATCGGTGCGATGTTCAGGCCTGGTAAATTGGAAATTACTGGTCTTAGCGATACGATGGGCTTCATCTATTAGAAGGAGGTCAAATTGTTCCTCCTCAACTCGTGAAGGAGTGTATCGGAAAAGATTAGTTACTAACAATTGAGCGGCTTGGCCAACGAGGTTTTGGATACCTGAGGTAAATGGTTTCGACTTACAACCATATGAAACATGCATCTTCTTTTTTGCTGCTTCTGCCAGTATATTAAGCGCGATAAGAGACTTTCCTGTCCCTGGACCTCCGTGAACAATAACCACAGAAGACTTTCCACTTTTTTTTGATTTATTGACTTTAGACCAGATCAGATTTTTAGCTACGAGTTGCTCATTAAGCAGGGAAAAAACAGCCTTGTTCTCAACAATTTTCGAAACGTTTTCCAGAAGTTTTTTGGTCGGCCGAATTGGGCTTTGCATGAACCGATTGAATACCTCAAAACCATCTCCATTATAGAGCAATGACTTGATTTTGTCGGCTAGCTTACGAGTATCATCCTTTGTATAAACTGGATAGTCTTCGAGAATTGCTTTATAAATAGGGGAAAAAAGGCCATCATCTTTATCCTCCGAATAATTATGGCAGTAGGCACAACTTAAAAGTTGCATTGGAGGTTCTTTGTCAAACTCTTCTACAAAACCCAAGAGATAATTATGATATCCTTTTGCCTGCTGCGAAGGATGCGGAACAACACGGTCCCCACCTCCTACATAGGTTTCAACAAAATTACCTTCATCTTTTAAAGCGTTTACTTTAGACCATTGTTTCAGCTCAAGTAGGATTAGATTTTTATCTCCATTTCCTCCTGTACCGAATAGAAGACAATCAATTCGATTTTGATTATATGGAATTTCATATTCAACAGCAATGTAGTTATTCTTAAGATCAGCTAGTTCAATAAGGTCTCTCACTCGAGGAAGAGAGTTTTGCCATGAATTTATTTCACTGATATTTGCTGCTCGACCAAAGCTACTTTTAAAATTGTCTTCTAAAATATTAGTTAGGTTATTTTCTCGAACAGCTTCGATAAATCGCTCTGTTGTATCTCGATATATTAGCATTACAATTCAGTGTATTTTTTTGCTGTTCCTTTGGCCTTTTCAACTGGGTATTTTTCACCATTCTTAGCTACTTTATCTAAAATGATTTGTTTCACATCTAGTTTGTTTTTGTGGGCAAGTAAGAGTGAAAAGATTAAGATATCAGCTAGCTCTTCTTTCATTTTATCAGCATTAAACTCTTCATTGTCCTTCCAAAGAAAAAGGTCTAGCAGCTCCGAAGCCTCGTTGTTAATTGCAATTGAAAGATCTTTTGAATTATGAAACTGTTCCCAATCACGGGCATCTCTAAATTTCACAATCTCTTCTGTTAATTCTTTAATCTCATTCATACCAACATGCTCCACTAATCAAACGTTACTTTGGTTTTAAGGTGGTTTTCTTGGAATGCCTTCACGTCACTTACAAAATTACTCTTATGGATCATACTATGACAGTTACAACAAAGAACGGTAAAATCAGCCTCCGGGTCTAAGGCAATTCTCTGGCCTTTTAGTTCAGAAAGTGGAACTAAGTGATGAGCTTCGATGAATTCTTTACCGATATTGCCATAAACTCTTTGAAAGTCAAAACCACATGCCTTGCAAATATATCCATGCTTTTTTTTTGCACGCTGTGATAGTTTTTGATTTCTATCAATACGTTTGTGCTCTCTGAGGATACGTAGATCTTCAACCTGCAACTCTTTCTCGTCTACCTCTGCATCCGTTTGTTTAAATAGCCTACTCTCATTTGATACGAGGCTAAAGTATAGATCGACAAATCTCTTAAGATCCCTATTGAGTACTTCGTCTGCCGGTAAATTATTCTTTGTATAATAGACTGAGCAGATTGATCCCACCTCGTAAAAAGCGCCAAGGCTGGATGATGAAGAACAAGCCAAATTAATTGGTCCTTGCTCTAAGCCATTAGCAGCTTTGCCCAATCTAGCAAGAAAATCATTGGCTCGAACTTTTAATGCATGTTTAGCATCAGCCCCATATTCTTGACGGATTGAAGTAACACCTTGGTTAAGAGAGAGGTGCACACCAGCAAGATCTTCACGGAAGAGGTAAACGATGTAATAACCTTCTTGAGCGGTTCCCGTGATGAAACGATCAAAAATTGCTGCCCACGGTACTCGAGCCCAGTTTCCTTGGCCGGGGCTACCTTGCAATAAGTATCTATTGTTCTTCCCAATGATAGATCTGATGGTGGCTGGAAAATCACTTCTGATGAACTCAGCTAAAGCATTCCTACTTAAAGGTTTCTGAGAAGCCTCAAAATATTCTTCAAATATCAACCCTAGTGTTGCATTTAAGCTCATATCAGGTTCTCCTAGTAAATTGGTCGGAGCTAACAAACAAGTTGCCTCATTTAATACTTTCTATTGGAGGAGTATTTATATGTCAAACAATTTATAAATTTTTTAATTTAGATAACTTGTACGATGTTTCTTCTGTGTAATGTAGCCTTTGTTTAAATAGTTTTTCAAATTTAGAGAGCATTCATCATGATGAGAGTAGTAATGGGACTTCTTTTTGATAATGAAGGAAAAATCCTCATCGCAAAGCGTAATAGGGAAAAAATGTATGGTGGATTATGGGAATTTCCAGGAGGGAAAATCAAAGCTGAAGAAGAAATCGGAGATGCACTTACCCGGGAAATTTTTGAAGAGCTTAGAGCTTCAATCAAAATTCTTAAAATTTATCCCAGTTACATTTTCAAAAATAGTGAGATTCAAGCAGAATTTATCCCTGTGATAGGACGAATTCACAATGACGAAATTGTTCTGCGTGAACATGAAGAATGTAAATTTATAACCATGGATGAAATTATTTATTTTAAATTTGCTCCACCTGATTATGATGCAGTCCAGTTGCTAAAAACACTCTAAATAGCTAAAAAATACCAACTCACTTGCTTGATTTGATTTAAGTCTAACATATCAACTAGCATCTTTTCCTATTGGCAAGGTAAACAATGTGACGTGAATTTATATACAGCTTCTAAATAGCTTGCAAATTGCTCATGAGATCAGGTCGAATTCTAGCTATCTCGTTGATCTGAATTCGGGATAATTCTTACAATTTCGGAGATATTGAGAAACCAAAGAATAACTTGTGACACAATGAAATGGAAATTTTAAAGTTTACTATCGCTTCTAAAACGCAATTTGAATCTGATCAATTTTTGAGATGCCTTTGGAGTCAATTTAGGTCAAATTTTGACAATTATGGTTGGAATTATTGGGGTGTAAGGAGCAAAAATGTCGTTGATCTGGGAATGCTAAGTTTGGGATTAAAACACCCAGTACATATTCAATACGATTATGAATACAAAGGAAGAATTAATAACCTTTATATAAACGTGAATAAGGAAGATATATCAGGAGAAATTTCTAAACTTATTAGTAAATGCGTTTCAAAATCAATAAAAAGTGAATCTCATGTGAAAGGCGGTTTTTTTAGTACCAAAATAGAAACATATTATGAAATACAATGCTACGATGGCTCTAATTTTAGACTAGAAAAAACTGAGTATGGAGCGAATTTAACACTTGGTACATTTTACTTTGACGAGATAGATTGCAAACAAGAATTTGCCATCAAAACCACTGAAATTAAAAAGTTATTATCTCTAGCATTCAATCTTCCTATCTTTAGTGGAGCAAATCCACCAGAAAAAATAAAGGTAGAAGAAAATCTATTTACAGAAGAACTCAAGACCATAGACACATTTCTAAAAACTTATGATTCAACATCAGAAATCTACAATAAAACCCTTGAAGCAATATCATTATACCAGAATGGCCTTAAAATTATTTATAACAATAGGAAAATAAGAGTTGCTCACCCATCTGATATTACGGAGAATTACATAAAGACTTACATTCCAGCTAGCCATCAAGAACTACTTGATGTTCATCAAAAAATTAACATTGATATTGAGCTTGCTATTGTCTCATTAATCAGTGCCCTTGAGGTTGCTGCAAGTATACAAGATACTGAATCGAAAATTTGTCCAACCTGTAATCAGCAAGTTTACAAAATTGCTCAGAAAGTAAAATCTTTTTCTAAAGAATTTGGCAACGAAGGTATTGAATATAATATTAAAAATGCATACAGCATACGGTCACAAATCGTTCACGCTGGAATTTTATTAGAGAGAAACGAAGCTCTTCAAAATGTTGTTAACCCTCGCATAGATTTATCACAAAATGGTAAATTATTGAACTTGGCTCATTCATTACCAGAGTTATTACTAGATGATGTTCGTCTGCTGTTATTAAATTATATAAAATATATAAGTAAGGAAGGCGTCGAACATTAGATATAAAAAAAGAAAATGAACAAAATGTCTAACCAGTGTTAACGCCGCTACACTTCGTTTCGCCCGGATTAGCTGAAGATATTCGGTTAACTGACTGTTCGTAATAAATGAGTGATAGTATGAATATTCAATTCTCAGGTGTAGAAGGAATAACAGAATCTTGCATAAATGCAGTTTTAAGGCATTTGCAATTCGGAGATCATGTATCAAAAGTTTTAATTTTAACCTATCAAAGCTCTCATGCTTTAGTTCTTTATATTGAAGAAGAAATTATAGTGGTCAAGGCTGGCTTTAGTTCAGGTTATATTGGTGAAGGTCCGAAAGGGTTCGCTGTTATTTTATCTATTCTTAAAGAGCATGGGACTGAAATTGAAGAGTATGATGTCGGGAAAAAGACAATTGAAAAATTAAATTATTCAAACCTTACACAATCAGAATTGGAAAAAATAATAAATTCTAAACCAGTTAGACCGACACGCTGGTTTGATTATGTTTATGATTTTAAAGATAAAGGTCTAAATAAAGATGATTTATTAAAAAAATTTCCTTTTGTTATTCCTTATGCAATCATTGATCATCGGATTCTTGATCTTGCAATTACCTTTTGGGACTACCCTGGTGACAAAATTCTTAGAGGTTATCGAAGACTTGAAGATACACTTCGAAAACGCTGTGATATTGACGAACATGGGAGCAAACTGTTTGAAAAATCATTCCTAGGTGAAAAATCTGTGTTGTATTGGCCTAATTTAAATAAAAATGAGGCAGCAAACCGCGCAAATTTATTCAAAGCAACCTTTGGCGCATTCCGAAATAGAAGAGCGCATAAAGAAATTGAGGAAGATCAAATAAGTCAACTGAATGAATTCATAATGTTGAATCACCTTTTTCTTTTAGAGGCTGAATCAATCTTCAGACCAGAAGATCGAGATCCGGTCGTTTCAGTAGACAGTCAGAAAAGAACCGATCATTAAGACTGAACATTTTGTGTTGCCCTGTTTACTTTCAACTTTTCCTTGAAAATTCACTATTGACCCTTCATTATATGCTTCTACAATTCCCTTCTCATTGATACCTTGAGGCAAGGTGTTTCCAAATATCAGAAAATTCACCGTTCACAGCCTGGCTAGCTCTTCCATAACACCAAGTTGTTGTTGCCCTAGAAAATTTTTCATGAATTGAGAATTCTCGCAATGTCGAATATACCCTCGTTGAATGCTTTGGAAAGGACCCGAAAAATATTTTAGGCTTCAATAAGTTTGACCACCACTGGCCCCTATTTTTCCTTTTATATAACGCCCTGAAACAATAAACTAATTTTTAAATTCCTTCTCCTTGCCGACAACATAACTCAAGATGATTGCAAACCGAGCGGGTATTGGTGGCATGTATTGACACCAATTTTAAAAGGCCTGGCTGCATTTTCTCCATCAGCCTAAAAACGGATTTCTAATTTCTTAGTTTCTTCGCCGTCGAGTGGTCTTAAATCTCTCATTTTGATATATACCTTTGCGGTGCGTTTATATGCTTGTAGTTCTGGTTATGCACTGTTTGCTCATTTCTTTGCATTTATGCTCGATCGCTAAGCAAAAGTGATTCTTGAGTGTCTCAGTTGGAAAGAAATAGACCAACCTGTCTAAAAATCCAAGCAATCCAGGGCATGGGTAAAAGGCAATTCGCAAAAGGTGTTGTGAAAGAAAAATGTGCGACCGGGAAAACCAGACAGACCAAGAGTTTTCGACACAATCGTATATTTCCGCCTGGCAAACCATGCTGCCGGTTAGGTTACTTGAATTGCTGTTAATTGCCTGGTGAAACAAGCGCCCTAACTTTTTTTTGAGCCACAAAAACTCCTCTTTATCAACTTTCTGGCCAGCATGAACTTCAACCGGTCCCAGGTAGTTTTTAAGGGTCGATCTGTTTTCAATTGGCTTTATCCCGGGGATGATTAACGACGCCCAGAACTGCCGACTGGAAAGGGCTTTATCTGGCATATGCTGTCGAGTTGTGTTGTTCAAAGTTCAAGTCAGCTGGCGTTGTCTCTGGCATGTCAGCCCGCTTTGTTATCTCTCGATATCCAGCCCTGGCAATGTTGGCCAACTCGTTGCGTGATCTTCCGCGCAACCCTTCCAGCCCTTTTTCCATTACTTCCTGGCTTTGACTTTTAAGGGCTGTTTTCCAGATAATTTTTCCCTGTTTAACGCTGCCCGCGGAAAATCCATGGTCCCGCAATCTGTCGTACGTTTCACCGATCATGCGGCGGTTATCAAGGCCAATTTCCTTGTTAAGCCGCTTTTCCGGGAATTCCCCCCCGTTGCTATCCGAAGAGCAGATTTGCAGATGTTTTCTGAATATGTCCAAATTACCGTATCCGACGATTTCTTCCGGTGTTAGCGGTGTGGTCACCAACGGCGGACGCTTTAATGTTGGCTTGTTTTCTGACATGTCGTATCCCATTGTCCATGAATTCCGCGCTGCTCAATAGTTTTCGAATCTTCCGCCGCTGCCTGGAGATAGCTTTCAAACTTCGGTCCGAAAAGTGTTTCCGGGCGTAGATACTGCACCATGGTCGATTCACCGGCCCAGCGTTCCACCCGGTTTTCAATGACGGTTTGGAAGTCCTCTTCTGTAAAACCTTCATTGAAACGGGCTTTAATCTTTATTCTGGTAGCGGTGGTGGTGTGTTTAAAATCCCGGTTGGCTTTCTCGTTCAGAAAAGAAACAATTTTTTTGTAGGGTATGTGTGGTCGAGTAATATTTTGCTCGACAATAGTGCCTTTTTTTTCTTTTTTTTCTTTTCTTTCTTTTCCTTTCTTTTTCTTTCCTTTACTGCCCGGGGGTGGCCCGGACATGGCCTGGGGGTGGCCCATAGGTGTTTGTAATTGTATCGCTCTTCCGCGCTTACCAGCCATAGATAATCGCTTCCTTCGCTCGTCTATAACTTCCATTCTTCGGCAAAGGGAGGGAGACAAAAAGAACTCGTCGTTCTCGATGATAAAGAGTCCATAATTAATAACAACCGTCTCAATTTTTTCTTTTGTAGTTACATACCGTCTGGCTATTGATGGAACAAGAGTTAAAGGGTATCGATAGTTAGGTTGATCTCGAAGTATTTCAATTAATACCCAATAAATTCCATAACCCTCTAGACCGAGCTGTTCAATCAAAAGCACTATCTTGGGGTCGTCTTTTGCGTTAGAATCATGGGGAAAATAATACGCGTCTTTCATAACTTTTAAATTCTCTTATTTAATTCCAATATGCAGTCAATTGCGATACTAACCCTAAATTTTTCACGCAATAAACCATACTTAATGATTTAGACAATGTGGCACCTTCTTACTCTGAAGATTTTTCACAGTATTTCTGACGGCTTTATTCCGGTCAACATTTCAGCCCTCCTTACTCAAAGGACGACTTTTTAAAAAATCAAGAATTGTTCCCAGACGCCACGCTATCGCTCTGCTCCCAATTTTTAGAGCAACTGGAAATGTCCCTTCAGCCATTTTCGCATATATAGATGCCGTGCTATAACCTGTCATAGCCTTTACATCTGGTAGTCGAAGCATTCTTTCTGGATGGTTTAAGATGTCAGGACTAACGGAAAGTTCTTTCGATTGATCAGTGGATTGATCGTTCATGCTTTCACCTTTAGGATTAGGAATAAGGTAAAAGGCACTATATAAAAATGTGCCTTTTTGTAATTTACAGGACACATTATCGTCTATTGATTTTTCCCTAGCTATTGCCAGGGAAACTATTTTTTATCTGTGTTCAGAAAAAATATTTTGGAGGTGGCTAAATGATGGGACACCATCTTCATTTACAGTTTTTGCTATCTCAAGATCCTCATTCAAAAATTCTTCATTTTTCATTCGTTTAATTATAGTCTTAGCTATTTCTGAATTTTTGAAATACTTTTTTTCAGCTGATATTTGATCATACCATTTTAAAAAAATGGCTTTGCGCTTCGAAGATAATTTTTTAGCTTTTTTATTATGCTTTTGTAGTCCTTGAGATTGTTTGTGGTGGGTATAGACTAATGGTTTAAATTCTAGAACTTTTTCTTTCTCTAATTTTAGTTTATATCTAATTTTATTAATGTTTTCATTATGAGCAAAACTGTCCGCCGCCCGTAAAAGACTGTCCGCCGCCCGTAAAAGAGCATATGCTTTCGTAAGATTTGTATTCTGTTCATAAATAACAAAACCATGTGCCTCACGATAAGCAGCATGGATTGCTAGAATTGCTAATATTTGGTAGTCAGGAATTTCTGTAGTGTCGTAAATGTATCCAAATTCTTTTGGGTAGATCTTGGCCATCTCACAGTTCAGATTTCTAAAGCATACACCTTTTGCTATATCTAACGTTTTCTCAATGAACAAATGAATTGGTCTTCCATCTAGAGCTTCGCCTGTATCTTTTTCAGCTGCATATTGTCCTATACTTCGCCCCTCTCTAAAAATATCTCTATACATTACAACCTGTTCTGGTGAGAGAGTGAGGCTATTTCTTCGTATTATATTAATGAGTTGAGATGTTGCTGGATAGTTACTTCTAATTCTTTCTGAAGGTCTATTCCCTATTTTTAATACCCCTCTAGCTTCATCAATTATTTTTCCAGATTCTGCCAATTGATAATAAGATGGCAATCCTTGACCAGGAGATATCCCAAAAACTGGACACCATGGGTTTTTAAAGAGGTTCCCAAATTTTTTAAAGTAGTCCATAAATAACTGCTCCCACTACTACTCAAATATGAACCAGGACGTTGATCAGTAGACGGTATTTCAAGTCTGCCAAACTTCGGGCAACTCATTTATTCTATTACCTTATGTCAGTCGATAAACTTGATCCATATTCCAAAGCTTGTAACAGATCGCCCCACCACTGCATAAGTTGACGCCTTTGCTCTAAATACTCAGCTCTGTTATAAGCACCTTTGATTTTGTTCTTTTCTTCATGAGCAAGGCTTTTTTCAATAACTTCACTTGGGAAACCGGATCTCTCATATGCCATAGAAGAAAAAGAGGATCTGAAACCATGTGGTGTCGCTATTCCTTTATACCCCATATCTCGTAGAGCTTTTGACATTGCATTATCAGACATTGGTTTCTTTTGATCTCTCACACTTGGAAAAATTAAACCATCTGTACCCCATAACTTCTCGGCCCGATTAATGACAGCAAGGGCTTGCTTTGACAAAGGAACAATATGCGCCCTATTCATTTTCATGCGCTCAGCCGGTATATGAAATTCTTCTTTTTTCTGATCAATTTCTGACCATCTTGCATTCCTTACCTCTCCAGATCTACAGGCAGTAAGCGCAGTAAACTGAAGAGCCAATTTGGTGTTGATATGAATATTTTGGTTAATAGCTATATCTTTAAGAAGCTTTGCTAGATCCTTATCAAACACCGCCGGCATATGTTCTACTCTCTTTGATTTCAATACTCCCTGCATATCAACTGCCGGGTTATATGTAGCTCTTCCCGTCTGTATGGCATACCTAAATACAGCATTCATCCGCTGCAAAACTTTTCGGGCTATTTCGAGAGAACCGCGTGCTTCGATTTTTCTTAAAACCTTTAATACCTCAGGTGGAGTTATTACATCTACAGGAGTACTACCAAAACTAACAAAAACATCATTTCTCAACGTTGCTAGAACTGCTAGGGTATGATCTCTGCTCCACCTTTCCCGCTGCTGTTCAATCCATTCAAGTGTGATGTTTTCGAACGATTTTGATCTGTCAATTTTTTCAACCTGCTCTTTAGCGATGTTCTTAAGCTTTGTAACTCGCCTCGCTTTAGCTGGATTTTGTCCCTGCTTTACAAGTGCCCTGGCCATCATATGTGCTTTGCGTGCCTGCTCTAAAGAAATTTCAGGATATCGACCAATGGTGTACTTTCCGCTTTTACCATTAATTTTATATCTGTATATCCATCGCTTTATCCCTGTATTGGTTAGTTCAAAAAAAAGTCCCATACCATCACCTAACCTACCGGGGTTTTTAAAATTTCTAATCTGCAACACTGTAAGCTTCGGCATAGACACTTTCTCCATAAGGGTACTTTTTAAAAAACATTAGTTCGCTTTAAAAAGTAAAGGTACACTGGAAAGTACTCCATCTGCAACAGATTTTATAAGAAGGCAATGAAAGTAAGTGTATCGTAAAGACAAGAAAAAACCCGCAAACCGTTTCCAGTTGCGGGTTTAAAAGACTTTATTGGAAGTCCTAGGAATATCTTCTGGTGCCGGAGGTCGGAATCGAACCGACACGGGGCGAACCCCGCTGGATTTTGAGTCCAGTGCGTCTACCAGTTTCACCACTCCGGCATGTGGTTGTTTATACAATAGAGGCTGCTCTACAGTCAAGAAAGATTATGTTATGAGCGATTTAAAAAGAATTTTTGTGGTTCATTGGGAAAATCACTGCTCCCAAACAAAATCTCATGCCGCTATTTTTTTTCTGATTACCAATGAAACTGAGCCAAAGAAACTTAATTTATGGTCAAATCATTAAGATATACGCGGAATGACAGTTGAAATTGGCTTTTGTAAAATTTTCAAGACAGACCACATGAAACTAGCTGAGTTTCGTGGGTAATCAGATTTATTTTTATACGGGAACCAAGCAGGGGATTATCTATATCGTGCTGTTTTTATACTCGCCATAGTACTTGAGGACGCGATCGACATACTGCACGGTCTCGGGGATACTGGGGACCGACTGCAGCTTTCTTACCAGAGTCGGGCCGGCATTATAGGCGGCCAGGGCGAGTCTCAGATCCTGTTTGAAAATATTCAACATGGAGCGGAGATAGCGGGTGCCGCCGTCGATGTTCTCTCTGGGATCAAAGGGGTTGAGCACCTTGAGTTCTCTGGCGGTCGCAGGCATCAGCTGCATCAGGCCCTGAGCTCCCTTTTTTGATACCGCTCTGGGGTCAAATCCTGATTCGGTGCGAATAACCGCCCGAATCAGGTGAGGATCGATATCATAGCGAACACCATAGTAGTGAATGATGTCCTCGAATTTTGCGGCACGAATGTTTATCGGGCCGCTTCCGTGCCCTCCATCTCCGGGGGAAAAAACCGTCTCCGGCTCACTGAACGTGAGAGGGCGGCATGCCGCCGACTCCAGAGTATCGGTAAATTTTACCTTGCCTCTTTCGTCGGTGCACCGATACATCGCCGCCTCACCGTTGCGGTGGGTTACAGCCAGCAGCAGCATTATAAGCAGGATGTATCGCGCCTCTCTCATTCCCTTCCTTGTGCAGAAATCTTCGTGTTTTTCGTATCGACTACTTCTTGCGCTTCTCCCAATCGGCAAGAAACTGCTCCATGCCCTTATCGGTTAAAGGATGCTTGGCGAGCTGTTCGATAACCTTCAGGGGAATGGTGGCTATATGCGCACCCATCATTGCCGCATCCATGACATGGAGAGGATTTCTCACACTGGCGACGATAACCTCGCTCTCATAGCCGTAATTCTCATACACGGTCATAATATCCCCGACCAGATCCATGCCCTGCTGGCTGATATCGTCGAGCCGGCCGACAAAAGGCGAGACATAACTGGCCCCGGCCTTGGCGGCAAGCAGGGCCTGAGCGGAGGAGAAAATCAGGGTGACATTGGTTTTTATGCCATCGGCCGCAAGCCTTTTCACCGCCTTAAGTCCTTCAACGATCATCGGCACCTTGATAACGATCTTGTCGTCAATCTTGACCAGTTCCATTGCTTCGGCCACCATGCCGTCGGCTTCCAGACTGACCACCTCGGCATTTACAGGACCATCGACTATCTTGCAGATCTCCTTGAGAATCTCTTCGAAGGAGTTATTCTCTCTGGCAATGAGTGAAGGGTTGGTGGTGACGCCGTCAACCATGCCCAACTCCACACCTTTGGTAATTTCTTCAATGTTTGCGGTATCTATAAAAAACTTCATTTTTCAGCTCCTTTGTCTGTTACAAATGTGTTGCAGCATTCTTTACTGCAAAAATATATGGTCTTGCCCTCATGTTCAGCGGTTATTGCCTGCTGCCTGGGGACAAGTTTTTTACAAACGGGGTCTTCGACCAGCACATCCGAAACATTGGATGAGCTGCTTATCTCGCCATTTTGTTTTTTCTTCTTCGATTTTCCGACACTTCCTTTTATCAGAAGATACCCGATATAAAGCAGAATGCCGATTACAATAAGCTTGACAGGACTCATTCCGGTCTGACTCCGTGTATATTTCTTTCGCCTTCGCGATGAATAGCGCTGTGCTTCATCTCTCTATCGTCAGCTCCAGCCCCAACTTTACCAGACATTACGGCTTTGATAAACATATTCGAGGCTCTGTCGTCCACAAAAAAGTGGTTCTTCCGGATTATAAAGCTATATATATCAATGATGTTGCAGAGAAATTTTAAATTGTTGGGGTTCGCCAGGCTCACCGCCAACCTACTCTTTCAAAGTTAGAATGCGGCAATCCGGCAGATTGGTGCTGATGCCAGGAAGCCCAATGCTTATGCTCATCGCCAGCCTGATGATGTGCGCCTTAGCAAAAGTACGCTTCAGTCTGATGAGCCAAAAAAGTTGACTCTAACGCCGGTAAACGCCAAGTAAGTACCTTGGGATGCATATCGAGCTTCACGATTTCAAATGCATTCTCCTTTTCTTGTTTTTTGTCCGTTTTTGGGGAGTAAGGTACTAAACATCATCCCGGGGCCATTCCGACCTGCTGATATTCTGCTCGGGTACATGTCCTTCCGTCATTTGTCGCTCCAGCTGTTCCAGTTTTTCCATGGGAGTGAGACAGTCAGCGGGATCGTGATAATCGGGTGCCACTTCGGCAAGAGGCTTGAGTACAAAGAGACGGTCTTTAAGACAGGGGTGAGGCAGCGTCAGCATCTCGGTGTGCATCACTGTTTCACCAAAATAGAGGATGTCCAGATCGAGGGTGCGATCCTGATAGCCTTCTATCTTGCTGTCTCTTCTTCTGCCGAAAGCCGATTCCACTTCCATAAGAAGACGGAGCAATTCCTCCGGCGGCAGTGAAGTTTCCAGTCTGCCGACAGCGTTGGTAAACCAATTGCTGCTCTCCATGCCCACCGGGGCCGAGAGGTAGGGGGAAGAGAGTGAAATCAAGGATACTTCTGCAGCATTGCCGACTTCCCGCCAGGCCTGCTGCAGGGTCCGGAGGCCGTCTCCGAGGTTGGAACCCAGCCCAATGTACGCCGTTTTTTTCAAAATTACTCTTTAAAGATCATGAAGATCGAGAACGTCAAACATGGAATATATCCCCGGCTTCCGTCCGGCAATCCAGGCGGCTGCGGTGGCCGCGCCTTTGGCAAAATGATCACGGCTGTGCGCTCTGTGGGTCAGTTCGAGCCGTTCACCCGGACCTGCAAAATAAACAGTGTGCTCACCTACTATATCGGCTGCCCTGATGCTCTGTATGCCTATCTCTTCCGACCTGCGCTCCCCGATAATACCGTTTCGTTCATAAACGCCGACCTCGGAGAGGTTGCGATTGACTCCCTCGGCCGCCATTTCCCCAAGCTTCAGCGCGGTGCCGCTAGGCGCATCTTTTTTCTTATTATGGTGTGCCTCGACGATTTCGATATTGTAGTCATCGCCCAGAATTGCCGCGGTTTTCTTGACCAGCTTAAAGAGAACATTGACGCAGATCGACATATTAGGGGCCTGCACACAGGGAAAATTGCGGGCGAGTTCCTTGAGCTCCGCCAGCTCTTCCCCGGTCAGTCCCGTGGTGCCGATCACCATGGCCCTGTTGTGGCGGGCGGCAAGACGGGCAAACTCCATGGTAGCTTTATGGAAGGTAAAGTCTATGATCACATCGCCCTGCCCGATCACCGCCTCCAATCCTTCGGCGATGATGACGCCATTGGCGCCGAGTCCTGCTGCCTCACCGGCATCTCTGCCGATTTCCGGGCTGCCTTCAGCCTCAAAGGCGGCGGTATAAACAAGTTGCGGATGTGCCGCAACCATGGCCGCGACTTTCCGGCCCATTTTTCCGGCTGCACCTGCAATAATTACGTTCGTCATGCCTTCTCTCCTTGTTCCCTTTCCCTCAGTTAAAATATCCCACCCAAATGGAGATGATATTTTCCGGGTTACTACAGCATACCCAGCGAGGTCATGGCCTCCTTCAACAATCTGGTGGTTTCCTCATCGACCGGGGTAATGGGAAGACGCGGGGTACTGTCCGTAATTTTGCCCATGAGTTCCAGTCCCTTCTTGGCCGGAGCCGGGCTCGGATTCCTGAACATCAGCTTCATCAGGGGAAAGAGCCGGTAATGTTGGGAACAGGCCGTGGTTACATGTCCAAGCAGTGCCGCCTCTATCATTTCCACCATTCCTGCCGGATCAAGGTTGGAAACAACGGATATAACTCCCTGACCGCCAATGAAAACGGTGGGCATAGAAGTAAAGTCGTCTCCGGAGAGTACGATAAAATCATCAGGGCAGAAGCGAATGACATCGCTGATCTGCTCGAGGCTCCCACAGGCTTCCTTGATGCCGATTATGTTTTTGATTTCGGCAAGTCGGGCGACTGTTTCCGGCAGGATATTGACCACCGTTCTACCGGGAACATTATAGAGAAACATCGGAATATCGACGGCTTCTGCCACTGCTTTAAAATGCTCGTAGATTCCCTGCTGGTTCGGCTTGTTGTAGTAGGGCGCCACGGAGAGCACTGCATCCGCGCCCGAGTCTTTGGCACTCTCGGTAAATTCGATCGCCTCCAGGGTATTGTTGGCGCCGGTTCCGGCAATGACCGGGACCCTGCCGTTAACTGTTTTCACCGCTATCTCGATGACGCGTTTGTGCTCATCGAAGCCCAGTGTGGCCGATTCACCGGTGGTGCCGCAGGGCACCAGACCGTGAATTCCTGCTGCTATCTGAAACTCTATCAGGTTGATGAAACCCTGCTCATCGACTTTGCCATTTTTAAAAGGAGTGACAATCGCTGTGAATGCCCCGCTATATTTTTTCATACTTCACCTCTTTATTATCTCTGCCGTTCTGTTGCCGGCGGTGTATGCTACTTATATAAAAGGCAATCTAGTTACCTGGTGTTTAACTCCGTGATCTTTGATTGCCAAGGTAACGTTGGGATAGAATGCTAGAGCAGCGCTTCGGCAGTCAATTCTCCCCGGTAGACGATACGCGCCGGTCCTTTCAAATAGACATTTTCAGCGCGGGTGCCGTTCCTCAATTCAAATTCTATAGTCAGCCTGTCTCCGCCCGAGGTCACCACGACAACCGGGGATACGACATGCTTTTTTATCGAGGCGATGATAGCGGCAGCCACGGCTCCCGTGCCGCAGGCCCTGGTTTCATCTTCAACTCCCCGTTCATAGGTTCGGGCCAGAATCTCGCCCGGTCCGCGTATGGTGACGAAATTGGCATTGGTGCCGTCGGGCTGGAACATTGGATGAAAACGAACTTCCGGTCCCCACTCCCTGACGGGAGCATCATCGTTGTCAACAAAGAGCACCGCATGCGGAACTCCGGTATTGACAAAAGATGCCGCCATCTCTCTGCCGCCGATGTTTAAAGAGAAATCGTCCTGCAGCCCGAAAGGATCGGTCATACGGATACGGACATCTTCATCTGCACAAATCTCCGCTTCAATGATTCCGGCAAGCGTTTCAAAGCGCATGTTCCTGCCGGCAATGCCGGTCCGGTAGGCAAATCTGGCCGCACACCTGGCGCCATTGCCGCACATCTCCGGCATGGAGCCATCGGAGTTATAGAAGCGCCAGCGAAAATCGGCTTTGTCCGAATCCTCGATCAGGATAAGCCCATCAGCTCCCACGGAAAACATTCTTCTGCATACCCTGCCGGCGAATTCCGCCTGCCGATCAACCGGAATAACTCCATCCCGGTGATCAATGATCAGGAAATCGTTGCCGGTACCGTTCATCTTGGTAAAAGCGATGGGAAAGATGTTTTCCATCCAGTTTACTCCATTTTGCATTGGCTCAGCGTTGGCTCAGTCTAACGCTTGAGTTTAAGACTGGCCCACGTTAATCAATGCCTGGTGGTTACTTCCTCTGATTTCTTCCCGACATTGCCGTCCTGATCAAAGGCAACGATGGAATAATACGCCCTGTCCCCACCGGACATCTCATTATCGGTGTAGATGGTCTGGGTAGGTCCAACCTCTCCAATTCTGCTGCTTTCTTTGTCGTCGGCAAGGCGGCGGTAAATCCGGTAGCCCGCCAGATCGTCAACGCTGACACTGTCCCAGAATATCCTGATATTAGTGGCGGAGGCAACTACGGTTACTCCGCTGACCTGTGGCGGCGGAACCGTATCGGTAACGTTTATGGAAACAGCAGAGCTGAGCGAACCTTCGACCGGAGTTTCCTCGAGCATCATGGCGCTCTTAACCCTGTAGGAATAGGTATTGCCTCTTTCCACCTCGCTGTCGACATAGGTAGTCGATTCCTGCAGAGCGCCTATGTCGCTGTACTGTTGTCCATCTGTGCTCTTCTGCACCTGATACCTGAGCGGCAGATCCGCGGATTCACCGTCAGTCAGGGTCTTCACCGGTGACCAGCTTAAGCGCACGTTGTTTCCGGCCATAGCGGCGCGCAGGTCCTGCGGCGCGGCCGCCGGAGTGTGAAAGATGAAGGAGACGATATTGGAAGGTTCGCTTTCGGCAAGCCAGTTGGTTCTTGAAGTTACTTTGAAAAAATACTTATTGCCGGAACGCAGTAATCCCGAAGAGAACTCGGCGGTGTTGCGCTGTTCTACTCCCGGAGCGCCACCTTCGACAGCAATAGGCTCGCCGAAGGGGATGGGGCAGGTACTGCAGAAATCATCGAGCGGTATCTCTGCTCGGTACAACTGAAAGGAAAGGATATCTTCGATGTTATCGCCATTTACTTTTTCCTGGGGATAGGTCCAGGTCAGTCGGGCACCTTCATCTTCCAGGCTGTAGCGCAAATCCTCGATAGCCTTCGGCACCACGGTCTGGGGCGGAACCGGGGGTGTTTTATATCCGCAGCCTCCGCTTAATGAAAGAGCAGCAACCAGCAGAAGTGATCCGGCAATACCTGATTTCCTTAAATTCATTATACCATTCCTAGTTGTTTTTCAGCTTTCTCTATAGCTTCCTCTACCCTCTTCCGAGCTGTTCCACCCGTGGATAACCTGCTGTTGACCGAACCGTCCACGGAAAGAACCGCATAGACATCTTCACCAATTGCCGGTGAAAATTTCTGTAAATCATCGAGCTGAAGATCTTCAAGCTCACAGCCCTTTTCGATGCAAAATGCCACTGACCGGCCCACAATCCCGTGAGCTTCACGGAACGGCACATTCTTCATGACCAGATAATCGGCGAGATCAGTTGCCGTTATAAAACCGGTCTGAGTCGCCTTCTTCATTCTATCGGTATTAAAGCGAAGATTGCCGAGCAGCTCAGCCATTATGGAAAGCGAGGCGGAAACGGTGTCCACCGCATCGAAGACCGGTTCCTTGTCTTCCTGAAGGTCACGATTATAGGTGAGGGGCAGACCTTTGAGCAGAGTGAAGAGCGTCATCAGACTGCCGATAACCCTGCCGCTTTTGCCGCGAATCAGCTCCGGAATATCCGGATTTTTCTTCTGCGGCATAATCGATGAGCCGGTACAGAATTTATCGGAGATATCGACAAAGGAAAACTCCTGGCTGGACCAGAGCACCAGCTCCTCGGAAATACGCGACAGATGGGTCTGGATCAGGGCACAGCAGCTGACAAACTCGATGGCGAAATCCCGATCTCCCGAACTGTCCATGGAGTTGGCCGTCACCCCGTCGAATCCCAGCTCTTCGGCAACGCTTTCCCTGTCTATGGGCAGCCCTGTTCCGGCAAGCGCGGCACAGCCCAGGGGAGAGAGGTTGATGCGCTTTCTGCAATCGAGAATACGCTGCCGATCGCGGCCGAACATTTCATAATAGGCCAGCATATGATGAGAGATCAGTACCGGCTGGGCGCGCTGCAAATGGGTATAGCCGGGCATAATATCACCGAGATAGTGGCGTGCCAGGGAGACGCAGGTTTTTTGGGCATCGGTGAGCAGGACGGCAAAGCGGTCGCATTGATCGCGCAGGTAGAGCCTCAGGTCCAGGGCGATCTGGTCGTTCCGGCTTCGGGCGCTGTGCAGCTTGGCGCCGGCGGGTCCGATTTTATCCACCAGGGCCTTCTCGATATTCATGTGAACATCTTCCAGCTCGCTCTTAAAGACGAAGCTGCCGCCGTCGATCTCTTTTTCAATGGCGCTGAGGCCATCGATAACGGCATCGAGTTCATCCTGAGTCAGCACGCCCTGTCTTTTCAGCATGGCGGCATGGGCCTTGCTGCCGGCAATATCATAGGAATAGAGCCGTGAATCGTACTGAATCGAAGAAGTAAAGGCCTCTACGGAGTGGGCCGTTGCCTCGGCAAAGCGGCCGCCCCATAATTTCTCGGATCCTGCTGGTTTTTCTTTGCTCATGATCGGTGCTTTACTCCCAGGTATCTATCCGGTTCTGTCTATTTTTTCTGTAATGCCTGAATGCGCAGGCGCAGGCCGTTAAGTCTGATAAACCCGGTGGCGTCACCCTGATCGTAGACATTGTCCTCTTCAAAGGTGGCGAAGCTCTCCTGATAAAGCGACTGCTCGGATTTTCTGCCCACCGGTACGCAGTTGCCCTTGTACAGTCGGAGACGGACCTTGCCGTTGACGGTCTTCTGGGTCTCGTCCATGAGCTTCTGCAGCAACTCTCTCTCCGGAGAGAACCAGAAACCATTGTAGATCAGCTCACTGTACTTGGGGATAAGGGCGTCGCGGATCTTCATGACCTCCCTGTCCAGAGTAATGGTCTCCAGGTCGCGGTGAGCCTTGCGCAGAATTGTACCGCCCGGTGTTTCATAGACGCCGCGGGATTTCATGCCGACGAAGCGGTTTTCCACCATATCCAGGCGGCCGATGCCGTTTGCTCCGCCAAGCTTGTTCAGTCTGGTAAAAAGCGCCAGCGGCTCCATCTTTTTCCCGTCGAGTGCCACCGGATCGCCGTTCTCGAATTCAATCTCCAGATAGGTTGCCTTGTCCGGAGCCTTTTCCGGAGAAACAGTCATCTGGAACATGGCCTCATCCGGCGTCGACCATGGATTTTCCAGAATACCGCCCTCATAGCTGATGTGGAGCAGATTCTCATCACAACTGTAGGGCTTTTCCTTGGTGACCGGTACCGGGATGTTATGGGTCTTGGCGAATTCCACCAGTTTCTGACGGGAATTCAGATCCCAGGTTCTCCACGGCGCTATGATTTTCAGGCTGGGATCGAGGCCGATGTAGGCCAGCTCGAAACGCACCTGATCATTACCCTTGCCGGTGGCGCCATGGCTTACCGCATCAGCCCCTTCGGCCTGGGCGATGCGTACCTGCTCCTTGCTGATCAGCGGCCTGGCAATCGATGTTCCAAGGAGGTAGGTCTCCTCGTAGATGGCGTTGGCGCGGAATGCCGGAAAAATGTAGTCCTCGACAAATTCCTTTTTCAGATCGGAAATGATCACCTTCTCGGCTCCGGTCGCCAATCCTTTTTTACGGACGGCATCCCAGTCTTCCTGCTGACCGATATCCGCGGAATAGGCGATGACAGGGCATCCGTATTCCTCTTCCAGCCACTTCAGTATCACCGACGTATCCAGGCCACCGGAATAGGCCAGTACAATTTTATCTATGCTCATAATTTTTCTCGAACCCTAATATGTTGTGATGGGATGCGATCCCTCTGATGGTTTTTTTTAATTACTAATGAACTCAACCGGTTTCATGCTGCCTGCCTTTGAGATTTTTACAAAAGCGTATTTTAAACACATTCCGCGAAGTTGATGATTTGCCCATAAATTTAGTTTCTTTGGCTTTGGTAATTAAATTATTTTTTGTCTTTTAACATACCTTCCAATTTCTTCTATTTCTATGAGAGAATCTCAGGAGTAAGGTGCTAATGGCTGCCCCCAGCGAGCAGCAGCTCCAGTATAGCCTTATGCATATGCATTTTGTTTTCGGCCTGGTCAAAAGCGACACACCGCTTTGACTCAAGGACCTCTGCAGTAATCTCCTCTTCCCGGTGCGCCGGCAGACAATGAAGGATCACCGCATCTGCGGGTGCCTTGGCGAGCAGCTGCGTATTCACCTGAAAGGGACTGAAAATCTTGAGTCGTTCCTGCTGCTCATTCTCCTGGCCCATGGAGGCCCAGACATCGGTATTGATGACATCGGCTCCGGCAACAGCCTCCTGCGGATCGCGCAGCAGCGTGATCGGCTTAGTGGCCGCGGCCATCGCCCTCTCCAGGATGCCTTGATCCGGTTCATATCCTTGCGGACAGGCCAGCGCCAGTTCGAAACCCAGGATGGAGGCCGCCTGAATCCAGGAGTTCGCCATATTATTACCATCGCCGATCCAGGCTACTTTCAGACCATCGAGAGACCCCTTGCATTCAATGACGGTCATTACATCGCTGAGCACCTGGCAGGGATGATGAAGATCGGTGAGGGCATTGATCACCGGAACCGTGGAGTACTCTGAGAGCTCGACCACGACTTCCTGACCGAATGTTCTGATCACCATGCCGTCGACATAACGGGACATCACCCGGGCCATATCCTTCAAGGGTTCCGATCTGGCCAACTGGGTGTCGCGCGCGGAGAGAAAAATAACCCGACCGCCGAGACCGTACATGGCGGCTTCAAAAGACACCCGCGTCCTGGTGGAGGGTTTTTCGAAAACAAGCCCTATGGTTTTTCCTTCGAGCTGCCGGTGCAGAACTCCCTTTTTCCGTTCGTCCTTCAACACCGCTGCCCGGAACAGAAAGGCCTGCAGCTCTTCTCTGCTAAAGTCCTCTAACGACTGTAAATGTTTAGGCATATTGATCACTTTTAATCCGGATTGGAAAGGCAGTCTTCCGCAAAATTCCTGCTCTCCCGGATTCTGCGCTCACTTTTCCCAGGAGAAAACTTTTATAACTACAAAAAAAAGAGGCGATTTGCAAAGGAATTCAAGTCCGCCGGAGTCGATCTTTTTTTCCCTTTTCTTTACTTTCCTGACATTTCCTCCAGCAATTCGGCAAGCTCCTCGATCATTTCGTCTATCTGCTCCCTGGCAACAATAAGAGGTGGAGCAAAGCGGAGGGCGCAATTGCCGGCAAAGTTGATGAGAAAGCCGCGGGCAAACATGGCATTGACAATCTCCGTTCCCCTGGCAACTCCCTGCTCGGAGAGAACCAGCGCCTGCAGCATCCCTGCTCCTCTGGCTCCCGCCAGCAGATCCGGGAAACGCGGCACAAGTTGAAGAAGCCGATCGTGCAGGTAGGCTCCACGTTGCCTCACACCTTCCAGAAAACCCTGTTCAAGCATGACCTTCATGGTAGCGACACCGGCTGCGGCCGCTACTGGGTTCCCGCCAAAAGTAGTGGCATGAGTTCCAGGCACCAGCGCTGCCGCCGGCCCTCTGGTGGTCACCATGGCACCGATGGGTAAGCCGTTGGCGAGACCTTTGGCAAGAGTCATAATATCGGGAACAACCCCTGTCTGTTCATAGGCAAACAAAGTCCCGCACCGTCCCATGCCGGTCTGTACTTCATCGAAGATAAGCAGCAGGCCGTGTTGATCGCAGAGCTCCCTGACGGCCGCGAGATACTCTCTGGTCAGCGGACGCACGCCGCTCTCACCCTGAACGGGTTCGCAGAGGATGGCACAGGTCGTCTCGGATATGAGATCCTTTAAAGCCTGCAGATCGCCAAACGGGGCGTGAACGAAGCCCTCCGGTAATGGCTCGAATCCGGCATGAAACTTGGGTTGCCCGGTGGCTGCGACCGTCGCAAGGGTTCTGCCGTGAAAGGAACCCTCGAGACTGATGATCTGATAGCGCTCCTTGGCGGCGTGAATTCTCGCCAGTTTGATGGCAGCCTCATTGGCCTCCGCGCCGCTGTTGCACATAAACACTTTGTCGCCGAAGGAATTGGCGACCAGAAGCTCGGCCAGTTCAGTCTGCGGCCGGGTATAGTAGAGGTTGGAGCAATGGACCAGTTCTCCGGCCTGCCTGCAGACAGCCTCGGTGACCTTCGGATGGCAGTGCCCCAAGGCGCAAACGGCAATACCTGCGAGAAAATCCAGATACTCTTTGCCCTTTTCATCATAGAGGACACACCCCTCACCCTTGACCATGACCGCGGGATAGCGCAGGTAATTATTGACAAATACCGCCTCGTTTCTGCTTTGTATATCGTTGGCTTCGCTCATTCTATTATCTGTGTCCCCACTCCTTCGCGGGTAAACATCTCCAGTAAAATTGCATGCTCGACACGACCGTCGATGATATGGGTTTTGACCACGCCATTGGCAAGTGCCTCGGCGCAGCACCTTACCTTGGGAATCATGCCGCCGGCAACCGTGCCGTCGCTGATGAATTTTTCCAATTCGTCTTTTCTGATAGTGGTCAGCAGCTTGCCCTCTTTGTTCTTGACCCCGGCAACGTCGGTGAGGAGAATCAGTTTGGCCGCCTTCAGCTCTCCGGCAATGGCGGAGGCCACCAGATCGGCGTTGATGTTGAAGGCCTGGCCGTCTTCCCCAACGCCGACAGGGGCAATGACGGGGATAAATTCCTCACGCTCAAGGCTTCGCAGCACGCTGGGATTGATGGCGGTGACCTGTCCGACTCTGCCGAGATCGATGAGTTCGGGCGGGGCATTGTCTGCCACCGTTTTGCTGACCTGGAGCTTGCGGGCGCAGACCAGATCACCATCACGCCCCGACAGGCCGACCGCCTTGCCGCCGCAATGATTGATCTGACCGACAATCTCCTTGTTGACCTTACCCACCAGAACCATTTCGACAACGTCCATGGTTTCGCCATCGGTTACCCGCATGCCCTGGACATAGTTGGCTTTGATATCGAGCCGCTCCAGAAACTTATTGATCTGGGGTCCGCCGCCATGCACGATCACCGGATTGATGCCGATATGCTTCATCAAAATAACATCCAGGGCAAACTGCTTTTTCAGGTGCTCATCGACCATGGCATGCCCGCCATATTTAATGACCACCGTCTTATGTCTGAATTCCTGCATGTAGGGCAGAGATTCGATAAGAACCTTGGCCCGTTCTATACTTTCCTGCATACTCGTCCTCGATAGCAAGTTGAGGGTTTGCAATCACACTCCCTGAAAAAATTTTTTCATGGCAATAAATGCCTTGCAGCATCAACTATTTCCGCTGGATTCCAATACCTTAAAAGATACGTGCTCCGGGTGGAAAATGAAAAAAACTTGCTTTGAAAATTCAGGATATTAGATGACAAAAACAGCCTATCTGTTCCATAGCATTCTACTTTTTCGTTCTCTTTTAGTAAAGTACTTCTTCCGGGCTGAGAAACATCCCTTTCCTTTACTTTGAAAACCTATTAAGGTATAACAGGCCTGGTAATTGCATTAAACCATGACTTTATCGTCGGAGACGAATTTTATGAAGACCATGAGAGCTCTCTTTTTACACCTGAAGTATACGGGCGCAGTGCTGTTTTTACTGCTGCTTGGCGGTTTTGTCTGCATTGCCGCGGAGCAGCCGATACAGATAGAAGCAGACAAGATGACTGCCGTGGAAAAATCGCAAACGGTTATATTTTCCGGAAACGTGGATGCCACCCAGGGTGATGTACGCATACGTTCCGATGAAATGACGATTTTCTACATTGAAGACGAAATGAAAACAGGTCCGAAAAGTGCCGGCAAAGACGCACAGCAGGTGGAGAAAATAATCTGTAAGGGCAATGTCGAAGTTACCAGCCAGGAATGGCTGGGCACATCGGAAACCATGCACTATTTTTCCAAAAAGAACCTGGTTCAACTTATCGGCAATGCCAAGGCCTACAAAGGCCAGAATATGGTGCAGGGCGAAAGAATAGATTATGATCTCGAGACAGGACAATCCGAGGTCTACGGGGGTAAAACGCGGATGGAAGGGGATGAAGCGGCGACCACCGAAAAATCCGGCCGGGTCAATATGACTATTCTGGAAGAATGATGGCGTCGCGATAAGCGAAGACTTCGAGAAAGCCCGATCTCCGGCGTTGCCTTGTATATCGAACTTTTTATCTAGCCATCTGACATCGTGGCGACTTTTTACGAAGTTATCAAGAATAGCCAATCGTTCAAGGAGAACATTGTGTCCCTGTTGGAGACCAAAAAGATAAAGAAAAAGTACGGCAGCAGAACGGTTGTCGACGGCGTCAGCCTGCAGGTGAAAACCGCCGTTGTCGTCGGTCTGCTCGGGCCTAACGGCGCCGGGAAAACCACATCGTTCTATTCGATTGCCGGATTTATCCGACCCAATGAGGGCAACATTCTGCTGGATGGAGAGGTCATTACCAACCTGCCCATCCATAAAAGAGCCCTTAAGGGTATCTCCTATCTGGCTCAGGAGCCTTCGGTTTTCAAGAAACTGACGGTTGAGGAGAATGTGCGCATCATCCTCGAGCCGCTCGGCCTTGCAAAAAACGAGATCAACAACAGAATCGATGAGCTGATGGCTGATCTGGGCATAGAATATCTACGCAACAACAAGGGGCATGCCCTGTCCGGCGGCGAGCGGCGCCGGGTGGAAATCATGCGGGCCCTCTCCACCAGGCCGCGTTTTATCCTGCTGGATGAACCATTTGCCGGTATCGACCCGCTCGCAGTAACCGATTTGCAGAAAATTATCAGAAAACTCAAGGACAAAGGACTGGGGGTGCTTATCTCGGATCATAATGTTCGGGAAACCCTGCAGGTATGCGATTTTGCTTATATCATGAATGCCGGTCAGATTTTAACCAGCGGAGTTGCCGATGATATTGTTGAGAGCGAGGTTGCCCGCAAGATGTACCTTGGTGAAAATTTCCACATGTAAGCAATAATTATGGCGCTGGAACTTCGACAACAACTAAAGCTTGTACAAAAACTTGTGATGACGCCGCAGCTGCGTCAAGCCATCAAGCTTCTTCAGTTAAACCGGCTTGAACTTACTCAGGCGCTGCGTGCGGAAATAGAGCAGAATCCCGCACTGGAAGAGGATATTGGAGCCTTTGATGCAGGCGAGCTTGCCCACGGCCTTTCCTCAACCTTTGAAACTACGGAACCGGGTCGGGAATCCGATTTCACTGAACGGGTTTCTGCAAGTGATATGCCCGCCGAGACCAACTGGTCCGACTACGCCAACAATTTCGACACTAATTTTTCCTTTTCCCGGGAAACGCCGCCTGCCGATGCGCCCTCCCAGTTCGACTTTATCTCCGAAAAACCCGGGCTATCCGCTTATCTGCAATGGCAGCTTGCTCATTGCAATCTGGAGCCCGATGAATGGGATGTTGCCCGATTTATCGTTGGTAATCTCAACCGCTACGGCTTTCTCGAAACCGATGTCGAAACCATCATTGAAAAGACCGACTCGGATATCGACCAGGTCGAGTATGTCCTTGAGGTCATCCAGGATCTTGATCCACCCGGAATCGGAGCACGTGATGTCAGCGAATCCCTCTACCTCCAGCTGGAAAGAAAGGGGATGGCCAAAAGCCTTGCCGCAACCATCGTCAAGAACCACCTGCCTCTGCTGCAGACCAAGAATTACAAGGCTCTGGTTAAGGCTACCGGACATAAACGCAGCGAAATAGTACGCGCCATCGACTACATTACCAGCGAGCTCACGCCTTTTCCCGGGCTGCCCTATTCCAACGACAACACCAACTATATCGTTCCTGATGTCTATGTTCGCATGATTGATGGAGAATATGTCATACGTCTCAACGACGACGATTTGCCTAAACTTAAACTTTCATCATATTATCAGGATCTTCTCGATTCAAACGACTCTCTGCAGAAGGATTCAAAAAATTATATAAACGAAAAGCTGAAGAGTGCGGAATGGTTTATAAAGTCAATCCAGCAGCGGCAAAAGACGATTTACAGGGTAATGGAAAGCCTGCTCCGCTTTCAGTATGACTTTTTCGAGCATGGCCCCAGCCGCCTCAGGCCTCTTATTTTGAGAGATGTTGCCGAAGATATTGAAATGCACGAGTCCACCATCAGCCGGGTAACCTCGAATAAATATGTGCATACGCCTCAGGGTATTTATGAGTTGAAATATTTCTTCTCAACCGCCATCCCCAGAGAAGGCGGTGATTCTTTCGCAGCTGAATCTATCCGCTCCAGAATACGGCAGATGATCCAGGAAGAGGATAAGCACAAGCCTCTCAGCGATAACGCCATCTCGGAAAAACTCGTTGCGGAATTCGATATTAAAATTGCCCGGCGCACCGTAGCCAAGTATCGGGAACAATTGAAGATTTTACCAGTAAAGCATCGTCGGCAATCGAAATAATGTCTCAGCCACTATCATGAGCCTTCTTGAACGCGTCTATCATTTTCACGAAGAGCTCAAAGACGACCGTTATCCTAACGCCAAAACACTCGTCGAGCAATTTGAAGTATCGCTCGCCACCGCCCGCCGCGATATCGCCTACCTGCGCGATCGGCTTTTAGCTCCCCTTGCCTTTGATCAACGAAAAAACGGTTTCTACTACACGGAAAACGGTTTTGGGCTGCCTTTTGAGCAAAGCCCGAAGATCGTCTTTCTTCTCGGAATGCTGGGAAAAATAGCCGACGAGACAGGACTTGGGGACCTACCTGAAGTCCGTGCCCTGGAGAAGCGGCTCTCCCAACTGGTTTTTCCGGAGTACTCCAGACTGGTCGAGGCGATTCATTGTGAATGGGTGGAAGTAGAGGCGGTTCAACCTGCGATTTTTGATAAAATCATAGAGGCAACCGTCAAACAAAGGGTGCTCAAGATCGACTATAGATCGGCCCTGGCCCGGAAAAGCGAGAGAGAACTGGAACCGCTACGCCTGATCTGCTATCAGGGACGCTGGTACATCCTGGCCTTTTGCCGGCTGCGTGGCGACATCAGAGTCTTTCATATCGCCCGCATCGGCAGAGCGACGCTGCAGAAGGAGGTTTTCAGGCGGGAGAGCGAGGATAATTACTCCAGCTATCTGAACTCCGCCTTTGGTATCTTCAAGGGAAAGCCGCTGTTTAACGCCACCATCCTTTTCACCTCAACCGCTGCGGAGCTGGTACGGCATCAACGCTGGCACAGAGAACAGATTGTCGAAGAAGTACAGGAGGGAATTCTGCTGCACCTCCCGGTAAATGACGACAGAGAGCTTGTCATGAAAATTCTGCAGTACGGCTCCATGGCCCAAGTCATACACCCCGACAGACTCCGCCGCCGCCTCTCCGATGAAGCTGAAGCAATCTCGAAACTCTATATTACCTGAAGCGGATCTACCAGCTTCTCTTCCCTCCGGTGTCAAGATGTACGAAATCGGAGCTGGGATAGAAGCCGACACCGCCCTGATGCAGGTTCAGTGCCAGATCACGCAGGGTCTTCGTGGGAAGACCGCTTACCCGGATATCTAGCGCCCGCCCTTGCATATGCAGGCTGTTGCGAGCAACTCCACTACTGGTTTTCCATAAAAATTCATTGGTTGAGGGAGATCTGTATCCTGAGATAACCTCAAAAGAAGTCTGCACCTCACAATTATTCTGGATGGCATAGAGACTGTCAAACAGCAGCGCGTCGAGAGTGTGCATCTCCCCCGTGCGAAAATCACGCAGAAAGTACTCCAGGGCCTGACGCACGGAGCCGCCATATGATCCCGGCGTATAATCCACCACCATTCGTTCCCTGGTGTGGATATTGTAGAAGCGCAGAGGCCTGCTCACCACTTTTGCGGCAAAGACAGGTTTGGGCAAAATTAAACCAATTGCGGTACCGGCCGATGCTGCCAGGAAAGCACGCCTGTCCAGCCTGCTGGTAAAAAAAGGGGTATGTGTTGTCCGGCTGTTTCTGGAATTGTTTTTCATTATGATCAACAGACTTTGAGAACTTTTCATTTTCGCCCCCCTATTAAAATGAATACGGCCCTCTTTGTCAAGCTCGTCAACCCGGCAGGCCAAGTTAATGGTGGGTTGTTTTTCTTTTTTCCTACAAATCTGTATGGCAAAAGTGCTATCATAAAAGACACGGGGATGGTTTGGTTCTGCACAATTTTCATCAAAGATGAAGGACGACAACAGCATCGCATCCCAAAGCCTGCGCTAAAAAATGGAGCGACACCATGACGCCGAACGAGAAAAGAAGATTTCAACGACGGGACTCACTTCAGCTGCTGGATTATCAGGTCATCGACAAGTCAGGCAACGAAGGTGAATATTCCATGGGACGAACTCTTGATATCAGCGTCAAAGGTATAAAACTTGAAACATCCCGAAAAGTTCCCATGGATAAGTCACTGGTTATCACCCTCGCTATAGAAGATAATCTAGTGGATCTCCTGGGGAAGCCCATTCATTCGCACCAGGCAGACAATTGGTATATTTCCGGCATTGAATTCAATAAGATCAGCAGTGAAGGCTGCTCTATTTTACGGCAATATATCGATGAGCTGCAGATCCGAAAAGCGAAGCCTGCGGAACATGATTAGCCCCCATTGCCTGCCGATACGCTATGATGTTACCTTGATTTTTGGTGTCGCAGCTTTTTTTCAGCACTCCCCAACAGAATCGTATTCCAAATATATTCTTACCAGATAATCCCCGAGATTCTGATTATATTGAAACCCAGAGCCTATCTCTCTGTCTTTATGAGATTACCAGCAGATATGCGGCTTGCATTCCCGGCAATAAGTTGGTAGCATCCCGCCCGCAAATATGCTATTAAGATCATTAATTTTTCTCACCGCTGAAGCCATTCAGTTTCCAATCAGCTGGATTAGGTATGGAAAAAAAGAGCCGCAGTAAAAATATTCCCGGAAGCCCAGGCTTTGTGGAACGACGCAAAAACCGCGAAAGACGCCAGAACTCGGATAGACGCTGCAGTGAAGAGCGTCGTCATGATTTTCGCAACGATTCTAAAGGCCGGCGAAAATCATTGCGCGGCTGGCTGCGCTCCATCACCAATGCGCGGCTGGGTGTCGACCGGCGTAAGGGCGAGAGAAGAAGCAATCTGGACAGAAGACAGCAAAACCTTCAATCCCTGCTCACTCAGGACGAGATTTCCGATCTTCTTGAATGATGGCGTGGTGGCAATTTTTTACGAGATTATCTTGAATGACGGACTCAGAAAAAGTTGATCTATGTCGTTTCAGCTACAACGCCTCCCTTTCATGAATTCCCAAAAGCCCCGGCCAAACAGCGGCCTTTTATTCCCCCTGGATTGAAATGTGTATTCATGTCATTATATTTGTAAGGATGCTGACCTTTTCCGACAATCTGTTGAACGACAAATCAAGGAGATCAACATGGGATATGATGTCGCTGTTTTCAAACCCTATCCTTTTCAAATAGGGCAGAAAATTCGAATCAAAGAGACAAGACGGGCTGGAGACTGGGAGATAGCTGCAATCGGTGAACACACTGTCACATTACGTTGCCCTTTTTCTCATAAGGAGTTTGAATGGAATATTTTCTGCTATCAGGTGGATGAGCTGATGGATACGGCCTGGCCTGAAAAAAAATGAACCTCTATCCGCCTCAATACACGATACGGAGATCCCTGCCATCATGAAAGTATTCCTGATAATGGCCCAGACCCTGGATGGGCATATTAGCAGAAATTCCAGTGAATTTATTGACTGGACAGGCAGTGCGGACAAAAAAATGTTCGTGCAGGTCACCAAGGAGGCCGGGGTGATTATTATGGGATCAAAGACCTTTGATACCATAGGCAAGCCGCTGCCGGGCAGAAAAAACATCGTTCTGACCCGCAATAAAAAACGCGTCAGCGATGCCCCTGATCTTGTTTTCACTGCCAGAGAACCGCGCCAGCTGCTTTCGGACCTGGAAGGGGAAGGATATAGCAGCGCAGCCGTAATCGGCGGTTCTCAGATCAACACCCTTTTCGCCAGGGCCAACCTCATAGATGATATCTATATAACCATTGCTCCGCGAATATTCGGCCAGGGCCTGAGCCTCTTCAATGTCTCGCTCGATCTGCGGCTCAGACTTGTTTCCACCCGAATACTCGAAGAGGATTATGTACTGCTGCACTATTCCGTGAAGTGAGGTATTTTTCACCTCAGCAGGTGGAGTGAAACAGTCCCCCCACCGCTCTGCCCTGCTCAACCAGGGAATTGTATATCTGCACTGCCTTCTTTGTTTTTTCAGTTATTATCTCAACTTCATTTTTTTCGAGATAGGCTATTGCCTGAGGGGTAACCTTTAGCCGTGAATACACGCCCCGGCTCAGGACAATCACCTGGCAGCCATGCTCAAGAAGCTCCTCACAGTCTCCCGGTTGGATTCCCGGTGAATGTGCCGTGCCATGTTCACTCCAGTTCCAGTTTCTGCCCCCGCCGGGCCAGAGCTTAAAATCCTTGCCGGCCCCAATACCCTCGACCTCCATTTTGCCCCACTTGACCGAGAGAATTCTCGGCGAGTTTTTGTTGCTGCCTTCAGCCATTTGAAACCCTCGAATCCTTTATTCCTGAAATTCATTTCTCTTGGGCGGTACAACCGCCTCATCCGTCGGCCACTCCTGTTTTCCACTCATCCGTGAGTGAAAAACTAGATTACCCCTGATCCTCAGCTCAAGGTCGGGACTGCTCTTGGTATTGCTCTCTGCAGCCCGGACGGCTGCAGCGAAGCCTCTATGGACGGGTTTACTGCGGCCCGATGAAAGAGCAGTCCCGCCTGGGCCAGAAGATGCTGAATTTCAAGGGTAATCAGAAAAAACTATTTGTCGGCAGAAGCTTTTTTGAGCAGCGTCTGTAGTTCCTCAAAATGTTTATGTTCTTCCGATATTACCGACTGTAGCTGTTGCCGGGTCTCGTCGTCCTCTATAAAACCGGCAAGCATTTCATAAAAAAGAATCGTATCCTGCTCAAACCCTTGGGAAGTGGAAAGAATTTCTTCCAGTGAAGAGACGGATCGGAGATCATTTTGATCAAGAGAAAAGGTGCGATTTCTCACCATTTCCTGCAGGATAGTTTTGCCGACGGCTTCCATTTCGCGCTGCTCTGCTGTCAACTTCTTGTTTGCATTGATCCGTTCAAACCACTGGGCATGTTCCTTTTCATCGTCGGCCATACGGACCAGCATTGCCGCAATTTCCGGATCCTCGGCAGCCGCTGCAGCCTTTCTATAGGTTTCCTCTCCATTTCGTTCTATCTGGATGGCTATATGACGAATATCTGCAATGGTGAACATTTTCCGCCCCTTTTTGCTCTATTTTCGAACCTGATTACCCCTAATCCTCAGTAGAAGGCCGGGATTGCTCATTTTTTAAGGGTCCCTGTGCAGCGAAGCCCCCATGGACGTCCCGGCGTGGGCCAGGAGATACTGAGTTTCAGGGGTAATTACATTTTCGAATAAATATACGTTAGTCATCCCGGAATTGATGCGAAATTATTTTTTTCTAAATAACAGTGGAATCCGGATCGGCACGGAATGACGGCCTCTCGGGGGATAATGATGCGGCAGAGCCGACTTGTTTTAGAGCAGCATCAGCTTTTTCGCCAGTTTTCATAGCAAAGAATGGCTGCCGCCAGGTCCTCCAGAGACGCCCCCACCGACTTAAAAAGGGTTATCTCTTCCCCTGTTTTTCTGCCGGGATGGGCGCCGCGGGTAAGTTCGCTTAAATCAGCAACAACATCTTCCGCCTTGAACAGCTTTTTTTCCATGGGACTGAGGAGATCACCAGCCTCGGCTAATGCCCCCTCCCGGGTGTCGACAAAGACCTCGGACCTGACGATAACCTCGTCATCACTCTCCCGCATAGTCGGCTTGAACGAGCCGATCAGATCGACATGCACCCCGGGACGCAGCCATTTCCCCTTGATCAGGGGTTCTGTCGACAGCGTCGCACAGCTGATGATATCAGCCCATGATGCGTCTTTTTCCAGATTTTCCGAGACGCTGCAGGTTATCCCGGCTTTCTGATATTCCTCCGTAATCTTCCGGGATTTTCCGGGGCTCCTTGCCCATATGCGGATCTCCTCAAGGTCCCGCACCGCCCCATGAGCAAACCCCAGATATCCGGCAAGCCTGCCGCTGCCGACGATCAGCAGTTTTTTGGCATCCTTTCTGCTTAAATAATCTGCGGCAAGGGCCGAGGCTGCCGCAGTACGGCGAGCGGTCAATTCTCCGGCATCCATCGAAATCAGGGGAACGCCGCTCGTTCCATCCATCAGCAGGTAATTCCCGGTTATCGTAGGTAAACCGCGCTTACTGTTATCGGGGTAGACATTGAGCTGCTTCAATCCGACATATTTGCCAGGCAGCCATGCCGGCATAAGCAGAAGGGTGGCCTGTTGCTGTCCCGGGATATCCATGCCGTGATGGTGTCTGGGCGGAGCCTCGCACCCTTCGGCGAACATCTTTCTCAAGGCTTCGACGATATCCTGCCAACCCAGATTCCTGCCAACTGTGTCCCCATCTATATAGTGCATATTTCTCTCTCGCCTAGTTTATCTTTCTCGAAGTCGGAGTTTATGCCCGCACGGGTGCTTATCGCAGAGTCCATCCGGCAACTTCGACGACACAAGAACATCTTATCATTTCATTGTACAAAAATTTCATGCCGGTTTCCATCCTTTAAGTCCCCAGAGAAGGGAGACCAGCCCCATAACTGTCAGAGCGGCCGAAACCCAGACCACACCTTCTATACCGCCGGTCCGCCAGAGAACACCGCCGATGAGCACGCCAACCATCCTGCCCAATCCGGCAGCGGCATAAAATCCCGCCATCATGGTGGCACGCGCTTCAGGCAGAAGCTCGGTGCTCAAGGAAAAGCTTGTCACCATTGTATACTCAAAGGAGAAGAATACAAAAAACATGGCCACCATTGCCAGGGGCAGAGACGTTCCGATTATCGGCAACAGAAGATAGGCAGTGATAGCCAGGACAAGCCCGATGATGATCGAACGCTTCAAGCCGAGTCGGTCGGAAAAGGCCGCAGTTGAAAATTCACCCAGTAATTCAGCCACCCCGATGGCTACGGTGCTGAAACCCAAGGAGACCAGGCTGATATTAAAATCATGTTCAAACCAGGCGCCATAAACCACGAACAGGTTATCGTTTGCCAGACTTATCCAGAAACCGAAGGCCAGCATTCCGGCGGCCGGTCTAATCTTAAACAGCTGTATCAGGGAGTGAAAAAGCTGCTTTGCCCCCCTGCGCGATACCTTCTCCGGCTTATCGGCGGGAAACACCTTGCCGATAGCGACCCAGCCGACAAATCCCAGCAATGCGATGATGTAAAAACTGCTCCCCAGGCCGGCATATTCTATCACCAGTCCCAGCAGCGGAATACCCATAAGTGTCGATCCGGCCCAGGATATCTCGATAGTACCGATTGCCCGTGCTCTTTTGGAATAGGGCACATTTTTGCCGATGAAGGCCTGAAGTGCGGGATCAAAGAGAATCTTGCCGAAACTGGCCAGCACCAGACCCAGGAATACCACCCAGTACACCGGAGCGAGGCCGCAGAGAAGCATGCCCATCGCCAGTGTGGCCAGACCGGCCTGCATCATGAACCTGTAGCCGGTGCGGTCGGCCAGAGGACCGCTGAAAAGACCAACCAGTGAGGTAATCTGGGTGGTGGCGATGATAGAGGTGATGGCGGTCAGAGGGACATCAAGTCCCCTGCTCAGGGCAGGAGCAAAAGGATAAACAAAGCGTCTGCCGATATTGAGGAGAAGCTTGCAAAGAGTTCCTAGGATTATCTGCCGAGAAAGATGTCCCTTCATTTTTTTTTACCGTCTGTTGAAGTACCCCGTAAAGCAGTACTTTTTCCATTGTGATGACGCTGCAATCCATGGGCCGCTGTTTCTCTGGTGACTGTCCGGGAATGAGCAGTTTCGCAACCTGGGCGATCTGAAATCGAAGCGCTTGATTAATGCAACCGCAGCCATATAGCTGATATCGGTGTCGTTTATGAACAGGCGGGGATACCGAATAATTCTCTGTTGTACCCAATGCTAAAGAGATGTACAACCATTAGCCTGAGCATTGATTGAAAAAACCACAAACCTCTTAAGGTGACAATACACTTTCCGGTAGCCCTTGCAGGGCCGGTTGAAGTAGTGCAGGAAATCACTTTCATCCATCGCCGGCAGAACCTCATTTTTGAAGGTTTATTTTTATTTTGACCATATCAAGACGGGGCTGAAAAACCAACCTCTCATGGAAGACATTTCATAGGAAATATTCGCAACTCCGGTTGGGAACTGGTATATTTTAAGGCAAATACAAAAAGAATTAAAATAATGTCTACATAGATTTGTTACTATTATGATTTTCAGTTCAACTGTTTTTCTCTTTGGTTTTCTGCCCTGCATTCTTCTCTGCTATTACGCAGTACCTTTCCGCCTAAAAAACATACTGCTGCTTTTTGCCAGTCTACTATTTTACGCCTGGGGAGAACTCGCCTATACGCTTCTGATGATCGCCTCTATTGTCTGGAATTACTTTCTGGGAAGATTGATCGACAGAGGCCATGGAAATAAGAAGATAGCTCTGGTTTTTGGAGTAACCGGTAATCTTTTGCTCCTTGGGTATTTCAAATATTCCAATTTCATTATTGAAAACATAAATGTACTTTTTTCGGTTATCGGGCTGTCTGCGCTCCAGCCGGACCCGGTCCACCTCCCTCTAGGAATATCATTTTTCACATTTCAGGCCATATCATACCTGGTTGATGTATATAGAGGCGAGAGCAAATGCCAGAAGAATCTGCTCACCCTTGGCCTCTATATCTCTATGTTTCCACAGCTTATTGCCGGTCCGATTGTCCGCTATGGTACAGTTGCACGGCAGCTGGTCCGCCGCACAATTACTTTTGTGCAGATGGAAAAGGGGGTTCTTCGGTTTGTCTACGGCCTGGCTAAAAAACTGCTGATAGCAAACCCTCTCGGCGAAATGGCCGATGCCCTGTTTGCACTGCCGGCAGACCAGCTCACAGCATTTCCTGCCTGGCTTGCCATTATTGCCTATAGTCTGCAGATTTATTTTGACTTTTCAGGGTATTCGGATATGGCCATAGGTTTGGGATTGATGCTTGGTTTTACCTTCCCCGAAAATTTCAATTATCCATACATTGCCAGAAGTATACGGGATTTTTGGAGAAGATGGCATATGTCCCTGACGGCATGGTTGAGAGATTATCTCTACATACCTCTTGGCGGAAGCAGGGTTGCGGCTCCACGCATCGCTTTTAATCTGATAACGGTCTTTCTCCTCTGTGGTCTCTGGCATGGGGCAAGCTGGAATTTCATCATTTGGGGTGGCTGGCATGGAGCATTTATAATACTGGAGCGGGGAAGCTTTGGACGGGTTCTCTATAAACTGCCTGCATATTTCCAGCACTTTTACCTCCTTCTGGTGGTTACCATCGGCTGGGTATTCTTCAGATCCGAGTCCTTAGCCCAGGCCCTCTCGCTTTTGCAGGCGCTTTCAGGATTTCAGGGCTGGACCAATGATTTGTATCCTGTTCAATTGTACTTATCAGGAGAAACTCTCATGGCTGGTCTGGCCGGTTGTGTTCTATCCATGCCCATCTTTCAAATGATCAAAGCAAGGTTGGAAGAAGGGGTGCAGGGTTTTGTCATCAGGCTGTCGCTGATGTCCCTACTTCTTTATGGCTCCTTTATGAAAATATCATCAGGAACCTATAATCCATTTCTCTATTTTCGTTTTTAATAGAGCTGAACTAAGTCAACCGGGCCGGATACGTTTCCTGAGGTACATTTGAGCTATTTGATTTTTAAGTGTTTTCGCTTTCCTGTTTTTGACAGACTTTTAGGAGTACCGCACTAATGCGTCACAGCAATACCAGTTTTGCCGTTATTATAGTGGTCATATTTATGCTGGCAATTTTTATACCCTTTGTCGGTGCCTTTCTGCAGCAGGATCAGGGTATATCCTACACAGAGAAGCGTAAGCTGCAACAGCTGCCTGAGTTTCCAGAACGGCTCGAAGAACTGTCAAGCTTCATACCTCAGTTTGAAAAGTACTATAACGATCAGTTTGGCTTACGTGATATCTTTATTAAGAGTTACAAACAGGCCAAAAAACTGGTGGGTGATCACGATATTTCAAGCACTTCCGGTAATGTTGGCACCAAAAACACTGTAAAAGGGAAAGAAGGATGGTTTTTTCTTAACCGTAAATGGGACGGCGATCCCTTTTCCGATTACAGAAACATTGATCTCTACAGCGAAAACGAACTTCTTCGATCAACGCTGCTCTTCGCCGCCCGCGCCGACTGGTTGAAAAGCCGGGGCATAGAATATCTGTTTTTCTTCGCGCCCAATAAACATACGGTCTACTCTGAATATCTGCCGGATTACATTAAAAAGGAAGGCGATATCTCTTCCCTGGACCAGCTGGACGACGCCCTGAGAAGATATACCGATGTCCACTTTGTCGACCTCAGAAATACTCTGCAGCAGGCTAAGAATGAAGCATCGAAATACTGGAAGGACCAGAAAGAGGATGCAGCCCTCTATTACAAAAAAGACAGCCACTGGAATGGCGCAGGGGCAGATATAGCCCAATTTGAAATTGCACGTAAGATTGAGGAATTATTTCCGGGAAAGATACACCCTGCCAAACGTCCTTTTGATGATTTTGCCATGTCCGCTTTCGCCGGCGACATCACTCTTATTATGGGAGGAAAGGAGAAAGAGGCATATGGCCCTGTCCTGGAGAAGGGATTATGTACTTCTGAAAAAAAATCGGATTATCTGCAAAGACAGCATGTGACAGTATGTGAAAAAGGAATACTCAATGCCGTCATTTTTTACGACTCCTTCTTCCCGCCCTTGAAACCCTACTTTACCGATTACTTCCACCGGACCGTCTACTATTGGGAGGAAATGAGCAAATCCAAGGTTGAGGAGCAAATTTCCATCAAAAAACCCGATATCATCATCGAAGAACGAGCCGAGCGGCATTTGCCTTTCACTCCCGAGACCGAAAATGAAAGCTATAGTGAATTCTGGGAAAAACACTGGCCGAAGTGGAAAAATACCGTTTTTGAACTTGACCTGAAGGAGACAGGAAAGGCTGGTCGGAGCGACAATGTCACACTCAGCTACAATGAGAAGGATATGGCATTGCTGCTGGAAGCTATCAATGATGATCCGATACTCTATCTACCCAAAACAGTCTTTGTAAAAGACAGACTGTATCTGGTCAAGACCATAATTGTCAGCGATCATGATACCGAATTGGAGATCTTCTACAGCGTCATCGGCAAAGAGAACCAGTTCTCCCAGGAGCACTCGGTGACAACCCGGCTCGCCAAAGGTGAGAATACTGTTTTCCTGCCTCTTTTTTCAATGGATTTAGCTGGTGATCTTCGATTCGATCCAGGTAAGAAATCAGGAAAATACAGCATTCAGGGGCTGGAAATAAAAGAAATAGATTGGATAGATCTCAGATAGTACACTCTCTTAAATAACAAGGGTAGGGTCGTACATCAGATCTCCTGCGGCACTACCTGCTATGGTCGCATCCCATCAGAGTACAGGCGATTGCGGCGACCTTCCGCGAGGCTCCCCGCTCCCCCAACCTTTCCCTGACAACAGCTAATTCCCGGCAAACCTCCTGGTACTTATCCGGATTGGAAAGTATCGCATGGGCAGAATCACTGATTGCCTCTGCAGTAACCTGCTGTTGCACCAGTTCGGGCACAATACACTTTTCGGCGATCAGGTTGACCAGACCGATATGTTCCACACGAATCAGCGCCCGGCCCAGCCGGTAGCTCAACGGAGAAACCACATAGGTAATAATGATGGGAGTTCCGCAGATAGCGGCCTCCAATGTTACTGTGCCCGAGGCCACGATCGCCAGATCGCATCTGGGAAACAGCTCGCTTACCGGTTCACTGCTGATTTCGACATGTCGTAGTGAACATTTGTTCAGAAGGGAGGGAATCAGTGTTTCGTCGATGGACGGAGCTGAGGAGATCACAAAGCGGACCTTATCCATCCTGTCTTGCAGGAGCTGAGCGGCTTCAAGCATTGTCGGGAGAAGACTGCCGACTTCGCCGGGCCGTGAGCCCGGCAGGAGCCCGATAAGCGGGGCCTGAGCATCAGGCAATGACGGCAGGCGCAGCGGTACTCCGCCTGTCCCGGAATCCATCAGGGGATGACCGACGAAAGATACCGGGACGTTGTGCTGCCGGTAAAAGTCTTCTTCAAATGGCAGGATCACTGCCATATGATCCACTCTCTTCTTTATCTTTTTGACCCGGCCGGACCGCCATGCCCATAATTGCGGGCTTATATAATACAGCACAGGGATGCCGAGCTTTTTCGCAGTGGAAGCCAGATGAAGATTGAATTCAGGGTAATCGACCAAAACCAGCAGATCAGGCCGGAGGCCGAAAAGCAGCTTTTTGAGCCGGCTCATGGCCTTGAAAACCTCGGAGGCCTTGGCAAGCACTTCCGTTATGCCGACAACAGCCAGGCGATCGGCATCAATCAGGATATTTGCTCCAACCGCACGCATGGATCTACCACCCATTCCGCAGACATACAGGGAGTTGTGCTGCTCACGCAGGGCCTTGATCAGATGAGCTCCATGAAGATCACCTGATGCCTCACCCGCCACCATGACTATCGATTTTAGTTTCATAAAAAAGGTGCTGCCGCTATCGTGCCAGCCGTTCGCTGGTCTGCTGAATTTGATCCATTACGCTGAGTGCGATCTCCAAGGCATCTCTTCCCATCCTGCCGGTGACCTCCGGTATCTTCCTGGCGGCAACGGCTTTGATAAACGAGCAGATTTCGTCATTAAGAGCGTCGGCATTTGAAAAGCTGCGCTGATCGACGGTCATGCCGGGAATAATTCCCTCGCTTTTGATTCCATTCTGACGGATTATGGTAATATTGCGGTCGGCGAAATTCACGGAAATGTATGCATCATTCTGAAAGAGCCTGATTTTGCGTTCATTTTTCATGGAAATGCGGCTGGCGGTTACATTGGCGATGCAGCCACTGTCAAACTCCAGGCGGGCATTGGCTATGTCCACGGTATCAGTGATCACCGGGATTCCGGCAGCATGTATGGTTTTGATGCCGGAGCCCACGAAATTTAAGATGAGATCGATGTCATGAATCATCAGGTCAAGCACTACGCTGACATCGAGGCTGCGAGCCTTGAACATGCTCAGACGGTGCGATTCAATAAAAAGAGGTTTATGAACGGTCCCCTGCAAAGCAACCACCGCCGGATTGAAGCGTTCCAGCTGTCCGACCTGGATAAGGCTTCCTTTCTTTTCCGCCAGGCTGATTAAGTCATCGGCCTGTCCGATGGTTGTGGTAATCGGTTTCTCGATTAAGACATCCACACGATTATTGATAAAGTCGCGGCTGATCGAATAATGAGACTCCGTCGGCACTGCGATACTCACGGCATCGACTTTGCCGATCAGTTCCCTGTGATCATAATAGGCGGGAATGTTCCATTGCTCTGCAATCCTGTCAGCCTGCAGGCGATCGGTATCCGCAATACCTATCAGGTCAACCTCGGGATGACGGCAATATTTTTCTGCATGGAATTTTCCCAGATATCCGACTCCGACAACACCAACCCGAAGACGTGCCCTCCCTTTTTTTTCCTTTTTGGTCATGGCAAGCTCATCGTATCCGGTTGTCTGGCTGGAGGCCCTTGGAATTATTCTTCAGCCAGTCACGTCCCTTGAAGGTCTTCTTCATTAAAACCGGCAATGGTCATCCCATACCGGTTGGCATGCTCAACCATGGTCTCACGATCGAAAACCACGGCCTTGCCTGCTTCAACGGCCAATGCTTTAACATCGACCTGTTGCATCGTTTTGATAGTACCCAAACCAATTGCAGGAATATCGAAACGGGTATCCTGAGTAGGTTTGCAAACCTTGACCACAACTGCCTGTCCTTTTCCCAGAGAGCCTCCCCGGGTAATAGTGGCATCAGTTCCCTCGATGGCCTCGACCGCCACCACACTGCCGCCGGCAACAACTACACATTGACCTATATCCAGTCGCCCTATTTCCTTGGCAATCTTCCAACCGATACGCATATCTTCACGCTCGGAACGTGATGGTTTTCGAGAGGTCCAGATGCCGGGCGGGGCAACCAGTTCGGGAAGCAGAAAGGTCGAGGATTCAATGCGGATACCTTCCTTCTCCAGCAGATCGGCGAACGCCCTCAGTATGGCATCATCATGAGTATGACGCATGCGCGCCAGCAAGGCGATGGCCTTTGTATCCGGACGGAAGTGGGTTAGCAGTCGCGCTTTGGCGACCCCGCCGATCATTACCGCATGGGAAATATCATGTTTTTTAAAAAATTTGATGATTCGTTTGATCTGGCCCAGATAACACCATTCCAGAACGGGGACATGCTCAGCCAGCAGCGGATCCGTTTCACCCTGATAACCGATGGCGCATACCTGCAGCCCCTTGAGATGCGCGGCCTTAGCGAACAGCAGGGGAAACTGGCCATTGCCCGCAATCATACCTATTTTTCCAGTCATCATTCAGTTGTCATGTTCGCTTGATTTCAGTTGCACACTGCTGCGCATTGTATGATTTCAAATTTGTCATAATTATGATAATCTCGTGGGAAGCCATCGAAGCAGCCGAGATGGACTCCATCATCTCAACTGCTCATTGCTTCATTCAGGATATAACAAATTCTTTCAACATGTTCATCAGAGAGATAGGGGTGTATCGGCAAGCTTAATATCCTCTCGCATATTTTTTCGGTTACGGGAAAATCATCTGCCGCAAACCCCAGGCCACTGTAGGCCGTCTGCTGATGTAGTCCTTTAGGGTAATAAATCATCGAAGGAATGCCTGCTTTTTTCAGAGCATTATGAATACTATCCCTGGAGTCGGACAGTATCGAATATTGTGCCCAGGCAGATGAACAGTCATCCGGAATATGTTGAACCGTAACCCCGGGCTTATGCCGGGAAAGAAGTTGAGTATATTTAGCGGCGATTTTCTGCCTGGAGGCGAGCTCATCAGGGAAAACCTTGAGCTTCTCCAGTAAAATCGCGGCCTGCAGTGTGTCGAGCCTGCCATTGAGACCAATACGGATATTGTCGTATTTCTCTGAACCCTGTCCATGATTTCGTATTGATTGAAGCTTCTCGGCATATACTTCATCATCGGTGAAGACCGCACCTCCGTCGCCGTAACACCCCAGAGGTTTTGCCGGAAAAAAGCTGGTTGCCCCTGCATGCCCGAGTCCTCCCGCCCGGCGTCCTTTGTAGGCGCCGCCAAAGCTCTGGGCCGCGTCCTCCAGAACAAAAAGTCCCTCTCTTCCGGCTATTTCCAGGAGAGGTTCATAATCCGCGGGTAAACCGAAAATGTCAACGGGAATTACCGCCCGTGGCTTCAGGGCGGAAATCCCGCAGGGAACTTTGGGGAGAGGATGAATGGCAGGATCAATCTTCTTCATAGCCTCTATTGCCAGGAGAAGCTTGTGATGATCAATATTGAAGGTTTCGGGATCGATATCAACAAATATCGGGGTAGCACCAAGCAGAGAAATAACTTCCGCTGTAGACACAAAGGTAAAAGGAGTGGTAAAAACCGCATCTCCGGGTCCAATATTCTCTGCCATTAACGCCATTAACAAAGCGTCGGTGCCACTGGAACAGGATATCGCGTACTTGACCCCGACATAACCAGCCAGACGTTGTTCAAGCTCGTAAACCTCAGGGCCCATGATAAATTTACCATGCCGGAGCACAGAGTCTATACCGGTACGGATTCCCTGTTCCAAAACTTCGAACTGCGCCTGAAGATCGACAAATTGCATGTTTTCATTTATTTGTTGCTTGTATTGAGAATCGAACAGCTGTTCTTCTCAAGAATATAAACGTCACCCGTATGTGGACATGAGTCCCGGCCTTGTCCGGATAGCGGCAGAGATAACCGTTCTCCAAATCTACTCATCCATCCTATGTGTTTTGCCGGATTTCCGGCCATCAGAGCAAATGGCGGAACACCCCCGGTAACGACGGAACCGGCTCCAATGAAGGCATATTCCCCAATGCTGTTGCCGCAGACGATCGTGCAGTTCGCACCAAGAGTCGCACCTTGTTTAACAATTGTGGACATATATTGATCTCTGCGTGAAATTTCGGCGCGGGGATTAATAATATTGGTAAAAACCATACTTGGGCCACAGAATACATCATCTCCAATAATTACGCAGTCATAAATTGAGACGTTATTTTGAATTCTGACGTTATTGCCTATCCTGGCCTTTCCGCTGACAAAAACATTTTGCCCAAGAGAGCAATTATTGCCGATCCGCGCACCACTGCTGATATGGGTCCAGTGCCATATCCTGGTACCATTGCCGATCACACAATCTTTATCGATAATCGCAGTCTTATGACTGAAAAAGCTCATGGATTCTTTTCATCGGAGGAAAATTCAATGAAATCAGGAGAGAACGGTCAGAACTCCCAGCAGACAAAAGGGGAACTGCAGTATCACCGCACTTCCCCTTAGCGGGCATAAAAGCGTTTTTCTTTACTTCTTCACCATATCCTGATTGCAGCACTGCAGAGGAACATTGCAGGCCTCCTCCTCACCTTCCTTACAACTACAAGGCTTGGACACTTTCAGCTCAAGGCCGCAAACATTGCAGACAAACAAATCGCCTTCCTTCATATCGCAACAGTTAGCCATTTTAACCTCCATTATGAAGAATTTAACTATTTAAGGCAATTTTATAAACGCCTTCGTTCGACTTGCCGGCCATCGTCAAACGTCTGTTTCCGCATTCATGGTTTTTACCGGGTGATCACAGACGGAATAACATTAGGATCGATGCAAGAGCTGCATTTCCTTTCAGCCTATCGTATCTTCGCCGCTTTTTCCAGATAATTTCCACCGGTGCGGAAGGGGCGGAACGAGGACCGCTGATATTCTCAAGGTAACGTTTGAGCGCAATTGATGGTCGCCGGCAATAACCAGCTGAGGACATGGCCGTCTGGAATGACAGCGCGGAGTTTTCCTGAATTGTTATCCCGTCCCAGCTGGGCTGGGCTAGTTTACAACCGAGTTAGATTCTTGATTTCATCAATAGTTATTGATATTGCCGAAATCATTCTTTATTTGCATACAATTCAATATCCGGATACAGTTTTTTTGCACAATCCGGACATATCCCATGAGTAAATTCAGCTTCGGAATGATCACGTATATATGATTCCATCTGCTTCCATTGCCCTTGATCATCCTTGATGTTCTTACACGATGCGCAGATAGGAAGCAGACCACTCAAAATTTTTATTTCTTCGAGTGCTTTCTCTTTCTCTTCATACAATCGTTTCCTCTGCATGCTCAGGATGGTCGCCGTCCAGATTGCAAATATGGCCAGGAAACGATTAGCGACAACCTGCCAAAGCTCACCACCGACCGGAGATATAAAAAAACCGATTATAGTCAACAAGGAACCGGTGGTTGCCATATACACCGGCATTTTTTTTCTGGGCGACCACAATGAAATAAGAACAACCAGGATATACGGCACTCCTCCCGCAATACCCAGAGGGATTGACGCATCTATCACAAATATTGCAAAAAAAAGGAACAGACACACCATCAACAAGAGATGGTCGGAGCTGAAGAATGTCGCTTTTATTCCCATAGAAAGTTACTCACCCAGGACACCCACATATGGCAGGTTTCTATATTTCTGAGCAAAATCGAGTCCATAACCGCAGACGAATTCATCCGGAATGTCCTTGCCGCAGAAGTCGATCGGAACATCGAATTTCCGGCGCGACGGTTTATTGAGAAAGGTGCAAACTTTCAGTGATTTGGGATTTCTATTCTTCATCATGCGAATAACCTTCTGAAAGGTGGTGCCGGTATCTATTATATCTTCAACAAGTAGCACATGCTTGCCTTCGACAGATTCATCAAGATCCATCACAATTTTCACATCACCGCTGCTGACAGTGCCGTCGCCATAGCTTGAAACAGCCATAAAATCGAGCACCAGTGGGTAATGAATCTTTCGTATCAAATCGGCCATAAAGACTACGGAACCACGCAGCAGCCCGACCACCATCAGTTCTCCGCCGCTCTCCCGGTAATGCTGGGTGATCTCCTCTCCAAGTCCGGCCACGATTTTTGCTATCTCTTCTTCTCGAATAAGTATTTTTGTGACTCCGGTATCCGGCATGATATCCTCTTTATTTTAAAGTATTATGAATTTCGGCCAACAGAACATCACTTTCAAACGCTTGTCTCCTGAAACAATATTTTTCATAATAATATGATTTCCGATGAAAATCAGCCGGAATAGCAGAGTTCAACCTCTGTCAATGATTACCAGATGATAATCACCAATTAAACTCAGTCAAAGACAGATGGCGTCATCTGCAAAAAGGCCTGTGCAATATCTTCAAGCGTAGCATGAATCCAGCTGAATTGGTTTCTTGGTCAAGGCCACAGCGGCTCGTTCTTTTTCAGTTCGGCAAGAGAATAGTGGGTTCCCCTCCAGATAATCCCTCTATCCCGATAATTATACCATGCCGCCCGAAGAACAATGTAAACGGAAAGGTACGGAGTAATAATAGTCCCAGGGGCGCACCAGGGCGAGATTTCCAGCAGACGTGTGCCGTAATAGAATGCCGTTATCCTCACGAGTATTGCACCGACAAAAAACAATCTGCTATAGCCATCGAGGAACATCGTTGCCCAAAAGGGCACGATAGTGAGCATAACCATGCCAAAGAGTAGCGGGATCAACATGAAATAACGGTAGTTAATGGTGGCCATGGCATTTTTCATCAGGCCGTTCACCATTGCCCTTATATCGGAGTACCAGGGTACCGTCACCAGATCCATGCCAAGAAGGCCTTCCTGATGGTATCCGTCGCGTTTGATGTTCTTGCCGAGCATAATATCATCTATGGGATGCATACGAATAGCTTTATGACCGCCGACGGCATGATATACCTGCTTCCGCACCATATTGAAGGCGCCAACGCCGATAAAGTTTTTCGAGTTTTTTTTCCGTGCCCGCCACGGTCTGAAAAGCTGCAGAAGAGACGCACTGGAGTCGAGAATCAAGCTGTTGAGCAGCCAGCCGGGAGAGATATTTCGAAAGACTAAGGCAATATGATCGAGATCTTCGTTTTCCATATGTTCGACGGCCCGGGCAATAGTCGTACTGTCCATCAAAATGTCACCATCGGTAAAGAGTAGATAATGACCGTTCGCCGCCTCCGCTCCAAGCTGCAGAGCATGGGATTTTCCCATCCAGCCCTGCGGCAGATCGTCAATGTGCAGGATCTCCAGTGCTTCATATTTTTTACCGAGTTTCTCAAGGATGGCACCTGTTGCATCGCTTGATCTGTCATTTATGGCTATTATTTGCAGATGTGGATAATCCTGACGCAGCTGGGCCCGGATGGTCTGCTCAATATGCTCTTCCTCATTGCAGGCCGGTATTATAACGGAAACCAGCGGCTGTTCCCGATCTTTCAACGGATCGACCTCGCTCAACCTTCTCATGCCGCGTATACCGAAAAAAAGATCGGCTGCCGAAAGGCAGGTAATGAGAAAAATCATCAGGGCGGCAGAGAGAAAAACAATTTCCATATATGCTGCTCCTGTTTATGCCTTACTTCTGAAAGTCGTCACTTAAGACCAGAAAACGATAATGTATTTAATTCAGTAATGGGCCTTTACTGCCCAGGCACTGATCCAGCTCTGCTGGTCCGTAGTCTCCCGATGAGTGAATCATTAACGATCGCATAGATCATAGAAAAAAGATCAGACTCTTAACGACGCCATAGAGATAGTGTAGTCATTGAGAAGAAGGGAAGAAAGAATGATTCGCTCTGTTCAACCTGGCAGGCTCAGGTACAGCGTTATCACGAGCTCGCGGTAGATTACTACAGCTTTCCCCGTGATGCCTCGTCCCATAAACCTGCCAGGCTCATGAAATCATATTTAGCTGCGAAGCAGAGTCAGGCTGCGCTCTAGTCTTTGCAGGAAAAATTCGAGAACTTCAGGATAGCAAGCCAGGCTTTTATAAAAACGTTCACCACCAAACTCGACAACCGGGCATTCGACATCAAAACCCATATTTTCTAGGCTGACTTTCCAGCTTGGTCCCTCCCCCATTAAGTCATCTTCGACATGAAGTCCGGCGATGAACAGCAGGGGGAGTATGCGGATCCGCTGGTATTTTTCAACCAGCATCGATCGTTTCATTTTGCGGAAAACCGCCTCGTGGTCCGGAACTCCTTCAAGAGACGCTACCATAACATGATCATAACGGTCGGTTACAAGTTTTTCGAGGCCGAGACAGACACCGTTGGCGGGATCTCCGGCCAGGGGCGAACCGTGAAGGGCAAGAAGATTCAGCGCTTGATCTGAACCTGCAAAATCTTTTTCAACGACACTCAGAACCTCTTTGACGAATTTCCACCTGTGCATCAGGGTTTCCCCGACAACAACTTCCAGATCGGGAAAATTAACTGCCGCAGCAGATATATTCTGATATTCCGCCCCGGGAAAGATTTGCAGAGGCAGAATGATGGCTTGGCGGAAGCCGGCAGATTTCACCTCAACAAGGGTCTGATGAAGGCTTGGCTTTCCGGTTTTCCGGCAAATTATCCGAGAGGTGTAGCCCCAGTAAATCGAGTAGTTTCTATAGCGCTCGGCCACCTTTTCGTGGAACAGGTCAAAAATAGCCTTTCCCCGACGACTGCTGCCGAATGCAGCTAATATCAGGGCAGGCTTATCGGTTATGTGCTGCGCTATCATTTTTTCAGGATCACCAGATGACTGCTTGAGTATATAGTATTTGTTTCACAATCCGCAATTTCAAGAATCGAAAGCGGTCCTTAGATCATGGTAAAGCATTCCCAGCCAAAGCGAATTTCCTAGGCCTGCCTTCATCCTTCCATCATTTGCAGTTCTTCCCTTCTTCGATGATACTCGGTTATCCTCTGCAGAAGCTGTGAACTTCTCCGCCTCAGCTTCTGTAGGGAAAGATACGGAATATACCTGGAAAAGGGGATCAATTCGTAATTTACATATCTCCCCTTCACGTCAATAATATAGGGTTTGCAGGTACCGTCGGTAAGCTGTTTGAGGACAATATTTTTTAGATTAAGATCAAAAATCCATATCCGGTTGGAGATCAGGAAATCACAGAATGTTTCTGTTATTTCGAGAATATGCCCTACATCACAATCGTCCTGGAAGACGACCGTATCCCAAATGGTTTTTGATATAGCGCCATCATCATCTCGGATACAATCGCAAACAAGTCCCTGCCCCTGATCTGTATTGACAAAACCATAACAGTGGCTGACAAATGACAGATCAATTCCTTCTTCCCGCAATATCCGATAACCCTTCAGTTCATTGTGATTAGCCTCGGCTTTCTTTCCTGCGGTGCTGATCGGAACCTTTATCACCAGTTTGGTGTCTTTCGGATGTCGATAGCAGGTTCTTTCGCTTCCTCTGTTGATGACCAATTCATCCGAAAGATGGAGGATATCACGATGATTAAGAGTATTCTTATGGGCAAAGTTGTCTTTATTTTTAAAAATAGGCATTAAAAGAGTCTGGAATATAAAAATTACATACGGAAATAAGGTGTATATCATAGAAGAAACCGTACTTTCTTTCAAAATTCAAGAAAATACGACGGCCGCGGGAATCCATCAGAGTAGCAGCGAAAGGCCGATCCGCTTTCTCTGGATATCAACTTCAACAACTTTTACCCTGACCTGCTGCCTGATACTCACCACTTCCGAGGGATCTTTGATGAAGCGGTCCGCCATGCGGCTGATATGAATCAGGCCATCCTGTTTTATGCCGATATCGGCGAATGCCCCAAATTTAGTGACATTGGTGATAATCGCCGGCAGTATCATGCCGACCTGCAGATCTTCCATGGCGTGAACGCTGTCATCGAAGCGGAACTGCACGAATTTTTGCCGCGGGTCCCTTCCCGGCCTGGCAAGTTCCTCCATAATATCATTCAGCGTCTCCATGCCGACGCCGTCGCCGCTGTAGTCATGCAGCCGAATGCGGCTTCTGGTTGACTCCGAAAGTAGAAGATCCTTAACCTCGACTCCAAGATCCCTGGCCATTGTCTGCACCAGAGCATATCGTTCCGGATGGACACCGCTGTTATCCAGAGGATTTGCCGAGTTACGGACGCGGAGAAATCCGGCACACTGCTCGTAGGCTTTGGCGCCAAGCCTTTTCACCTTGAGCAGATCTCTGCGACTGCGGAAAATTCCATTGTCATTACGGTAGGCCACAATATTGGCGGCAAGAGTCGTTCCCAACCCGGCAATATAACTGAGCAGCTCACCGCTGGCGCTGTTGACCTCCACTCCGACGCGGTTGACACAGCGAATCACAACTTCCTCCAGGCTTTTCTTCAGATCGGTCTGGTTGACATCATGCTGATACTGTCCGACGCCTATGGATTTCGGATCAATTTTTACCAGCTCCGCCAACGGATCCTGTAGCCTCCTGCCGATGGAAACAGCACCGCGTACGGTAATATCTTCATCCGGAAATTCCTTTCGGGCTGTTTCCGAAGCCGAATAAATCGAGGCACCGTCCTCGTTGACAAGAGTGATAAGAAGCGAATCCTGAAGATTGAGGGAGCGCACAAAGGTCTCGGTCTCCCGACCGGCGGTACCGTTGCCGATCGCTATTGCTTCGATTGCATGCCTGTCGGTCAGTTTTCTGATGACGGCTGCCGCCTGTTCGCTGTTTTTGCCGCCGTGGGTCGGATAAATGGTCTCACGATGCAGCAGCGCCCCCTGTTCATCAAGGCAAACCAGCTTTGCCCCCGTTCTGAATCCCGGATCCAGGGCCATCACCCTTTTCTGTCCAAGGGGTGGGGCAAGCAGCAGCTCTTCCAGATTTCTGGAAAAAACCTCGATCGCCTCGGCATCCGCCCGTTCCTTCAGAGTCTTGCGCAGTTCATTTTCCAGCGATGGCGCCAGCAGCCGGGAATAGCTCTCCTCCAGTGCCTGAAGAAGCTGTCCATTTTCCCTGCGGTGGCCTAAATATAACGAGCTGATCACCTCCAACGCCTTCTCGGCGGCAGGACGGATGGACAGCTTGAGATATTTTTGGGTTTCACCGCGGAAGAGGGCAAGCAACCTATGCCCCGCTGCCTTGGCGACAGGCTCCTGCCAGTCGAAATAATCCCTGAATTTGACAGCCTCTTCCCGTTTTTTCTCCACTACGCTGGAAGAGATTACCGCCTCTTTTGCAAAAAGACTACGCAGGCGCCGACGCACGTCGATACTCTCACTGACTCCTTCGGCGACAATATCGCGGGCACCGGCCAGAGCATCTTCGACGTTGATTATTTCATGTTCCTCCGAGAGAAAGTCCGCGGCCTTTTCCTGATATGGACCTCCACTCAGGATCAACTGCGCCAGGGGCTCCAGTCCTTTTTCCCGGGCAGCCATCGCTCGGGTCCTTCTTTTTGGTCTGTAGGGTAGATAGATATCCTCAAGGTGGGTGAGGGTCTCGGCGGCATCGATTTTTCGGCGGAGATCGTCCTGGAGCAGGTCTCGTTCGGCAAGGGACGTGAGAATTGCCGACTTGCGCCTGACCAGTTCCCGATGATGCGACAGGCTGTCCCTGATCGCGGTAATCTGCACCTCATCCAGTGATGAGGTCATCTCCTTGCGGTATCTCGCTATAAAAGGAACGGTGCCGCCCTCTTCCAGCAATGATATGGTGTTGGCCACACTCCGCTCAGCGATCCCCAGTTCGGCCGAAATGGTTTGTGTTTCTTTTGCGGTGATCTTCATTTTGTTTCTTTCTTTACTTTTTTGGTTCAATAGACTGAAGCGCCCTTTTGTTCAGGAGCTCAATCATCAGAATGGCGGTGAAGCAAAAGTACCCTAACTCCGGAAGAGCCGCTTTTTAAACTTCCACGAATCCTGAACAATCCATCATACCTTATAAACAATACATTGGCAGTGGTTATCATTCTACGGGGCGAAATGAACAGTTTAAAAAACTGAGGAAGGAGAGGAGAAGCAGTTTATTTGAAGAGACAACGAGACGAGCCAGTGGCCTGTCCCGAATTGGAATTGCATTATAATTTCCTGATTACCCTATCCTCAGCGCAAGGTTGGGACTGCTCTTTTCTCGGGTCTCTGCAGCCCGGACGGCTGCAGCGAAGCCCCCATGGATGGGTTTATAGCGTCCCGATGAAAAGAGCAGTTCCGACCTGGGCCGGAAAATGCAGGGTTTCAGGAATAATCAGTTTTACTTTGATACTTTACCCTCCATTGCCGAGATGCACCGCGATATCCGCCCGCTGAGAACGTATCTCCCTGGCAAAAACCACGAACCGCTGTTCGCTCCCGCCTTGCAGGGCATCAAAGGGATAGCAGGTGATCAGCGTGAGCCACGGGGTAACGGTCTCTTCAACAAAGAGATCCTGCTGGTTTTTGATTACTGTGGATACTACCTGATAGCGGCGTTCCGCATCGTCGATATTCTGCAGCAAAAGGACATCCCCCTTTTCAAGTTTATTGAGGAAACCGAATGAGGTATCCCGATGGCCCACCAGGGCGCAGTTTCCCTCGGTTGCCGGCTTGGCGCTTTGAGAAAGATGACCCGGACCAAAGGCCAGTACCTCACCGCTTTCACCCTCCAGAACTATGCAGTCGATACCGAGCCGTTCGACCCGCAGCCGTGCCACGGGCCAGGTATCCGCCCACGGCCACGGCTTGACGGGATTTTTCCCGGATATTGTCTGCTGCCAGGCTTGCTGCAGCAAATGTTGAGCGACTATCGCCTTGGCTTTTATATAGAGGCCGTCGCCGATAAAGAGAGCGGCCAGGAGAATCAGGGCCAGGCCTGTCCGTCTGCCTATCCATCTTTTCATTTTCATGAATATCTCCTTCTGGAAAGCTGAATCACGAGGGTGCCGATAGCCAGCACGATAATTCCCAGCATGATAGCCAGGGAAGAACGGGTCGCCGTATTTGCCACACCGCCGAAGACCTTGGTATACTGCCAGCCCTGGGGCAGATTGGTTTTCATAGTGGAGGATTCCAGATCCCTGTCCCGCGGACGGGAAACTTCTTCTTCGACCGCAACCAGGCTGGTATAGCGGCTGACCAGGTGATGCTTCACGGCGATATCGATCACCTCCCGGCGTACCGTATTTTCATCGGCGCCATGATGGAGGGTATCAATCAGGCCGCGAATCTTTTTTCTGGCCCACAGAGCGGCTATTCCCGGACGCATCTCGCCCCTCCCGGAAATATTGATATCCCATGGCTTGCCAAGCTGAGTGCCACTCAAGCGCAAGGGACCAAGGGCTTGCGACGTTTTCAGCAGTAGACGAAGGGGTTCTCCGCTGTAGAGATCGGGGAGAGGTTGGGGATATACTTCCATTTCGCCGCCAGCTACGGATTCCAGTTTTATTCCTGTGATCACGGGATTTTCCAGTTTCTTAAACAGAGTGGTCATCTTCTCGCCAACCTCATCGACGTTGCCGATGAAGGAATAACTGCCCCGCCCAACAGCGGCGGCACGTGTCATGAAATAGGAGTTGGGCGCGGAGCCGATTCCAACTGTGAACAGCCGGGAATCGCCCAATCGCCTGGTAATATACGCAAAAAGTGTTTCTTCATTGGCGACCGCTCCATCAGTCAGAAAAATAACCTGCCGGATGCGGCCGTGATCGTCTCTGCCGTCGAGGGCCAGCTTAAGAGCTGAGGCAATCTCGGTACCTCCCGAAGCCTCGAGTCCGGCGAGCTGTCCCAGCGCCCTTGATCTGTTCTCCGCAGTTGCCCTCAACGGTTCAGGATAGAAAGTCCTGGCCGAATCGTTAAAAACCACGACATTGAAGCGGTCCAGCCGGCGAAGCCGGGAAATTGCCAATTGCAAAGCCCTCTTGGCCTGTCGGATTGAACTCCCGGCCATGGAACCGGAAATATCAAGGACAAACATCACCTCGCGGGGCAGAGGGTTTTCCAGAATTACCGAGGGCGGCGTAATCATCAGATAACCATAATTGTCATCGGAGACAGATTCGGTGAACAGTGAAGCTGAAATCTCCGAGCCTGCATCCGCCCTGTATTCTATGACAAAATCACGATCTGCATAAACCCTGCCGTCAAAGGACATGCTGTAGGTGCCGTCGTCGAGTATTTTCGTCCTGGTACCATGATAGAGGCTGGTCAGGCCGCGCAGCGGAAATCCGGGTGCCAGGGAGAGGGAGAGCTCTACCGGGTTGACGGCGGGTTCGGAAGGTACGGCGACAGGAGGAGTTATTTCGGAAGCATCCCCAACCTCATTGCTGTCGGCGGACCAGCCGCCACCATCAAATGAAATGTTCTGTTGACTATTGGCCAGCGGTTTCCCGGGAATATACCGTGGACCGACAACAAGGGGAAATCGATAGGAAAAAACATCATTATCGAAATGCACTGCATCGAGAAATTCGATTTCGACCTCGACCACACCATTGGGAGGGATGTTGGCAACAGCCATGGAAAAAACATTCGGCCGTTTCTGGGCGAGCAGAGATGTCTTCTTCCCCTCGCTTCTGGCTTTCTCATAGATCCTGCGAGCTTCCCGCTTCTCTTCTATTTTGCCGACAATTACCCTATCTCCGACAATCATGCGCATATGCTGCACTGCACTTTCGTCCGGCAACGGAAAAACATACACCGCTTGCCGCCACTGATCGCTGTCATTTATGAAGCGCTGCCGTACAAAAGCATTGGCCACCATACCGCTGATGGAAATCTTCACCTCGTATTCAAGAACCGGCGCCTTCGAAAATATTGCTGTTTCGTCATGTTGTTCAGCAGCAATGAACAATTCGCCGCGCCGCACATCATTGAGGTCGGCCTCTTCCCCGGTAGTTCCGGTTTCTGCCGAAGCCTGGGAAAAACTGCCGAGCAGGAGGAAGAAGGCAATGATCATGATATAGATTACGATGAGGAGATTACCCGGATCGCCGGTTTTCACAGGATCATTCTTGCCGTGATAAATGTCTGCTCTATTTTTCATGCTCCGTCCCTTATCCTGTGATGGTAGTAAATGTAAACTTCTGATCGTTAAAAACGCCGCCGTGAAAAAAGGCAGCTGTTTACCGTACCTTCACATTAAAAACCTTCAGTGTGACAGAGCGCTGAAGAAAAAATGACAATGTCCGCAGCAATTATGACGAAAGATGACCATGCCGGAATTCTGTCACTGGAAATCACAGAAACCTGACCGACATGGGCGGCAAAGCGTCGGAGGTTGCTCTCAATCTAAAGCCGGTTCCTATCCTGTGGGATTTTCCTTTCAATCAGGACAATGAAAGAGCGGCAGTAGCCTTTATTGGAAAAATTGAAAAACACAAGGGGATACGGTCAAAAAGGGCGTAGGTTCGCAAATGACAAAAGGTTCATCGGTTTGAATAGCCTTCGTCTGCAAATAATCAATGGGAGCGGGTGCTGTCGGGCCAGGGATGAACATAACCCCGCCGAGAACCATAAGACAGGATTATGCTGTAACTCCAGTATTCACTTTTCCTGGATTTTCAACAGCTCTTCAGCCTGGCGAAAAGAGTCTCCATATTCCGGCTTCTGTTCGAAATCCCCGCGTATCATTTTGAGGGCGTTGCGTTCCTGTTCGATTTCCTTGCGTGTTCTTACCCCGAGTCGCCGTAGCACCGGCAACGGCGGACACCAGCCCTGCAGGGCGTGCTGGGCAAGAAAGCCCGTTACTCCCAAAGAAAGATAGAACCATCTCCGGTCAACAAGCTTGCCGAGCAGGACACCGCTGAAGGCAAGTATGGAGGCGTTGAGCTCTAATGTGCGTTCAGTATCCCATTCCCTGTCCAGTTTTTTCAGACGGGAGTCAATCTGTTCCGGGGATGTAATGGATTGAGCGATATTATTCACCGTACATTTTCGAATACGCTCCTGAACAGTATGTCGGGTATGCCTGGGAACGCGCTCTGCAGATGAGGGAATAATACCTGTGGATTCGGATTCTCTGCCATGAGTTGCTGACGGGGATTTCATTGTTGTCTGCTCCATAATATTTCTCCTTTTGTTGGAAATGACTCACCATTAGCCATATGGCTTACGGCAGCAACATTTATGCCAGAGAAATCTTCGGCTTTCCTAAAGTCATCGGAGGCTAAAAGCATGACGCAGAGATATAGTTGTGAGCATGCACGGCAGCTCGGATTTTTGCTCCCTGATCCGACTCCCTGTAGAAGCATATACGGGTTAACTTTTATTCCCTTCTATAACAAATACTTTCAGGGAAAAGGAACACCCCTTATTGACAAGCAGTTTTGTGACAGTGAAAAACTGGCGAAGGCTATTGGGGAGCTATATATATGCGCTCAGGCCTGCATCGCCTGTGCCGATGCCTGCCTGGGGGAAAAGCAGATACAGACTCTTGTCCGCTGCATCCGGCTTAATCAGGACTGCGCCGATATCTGCCATGCTACCGGTGCTCTGCTTTCGCGCCTGAGCATGGTTTCGAAGGATGCGCTGAAATACCAGGTTCAGGCATGCGCTGCCGCATGCAGCCTGTGCGCCTCTGAATGCGAGCAGCATGCCGGCATGCATGAACATTGCGGAATCTGCGCCGAAGCCTGCCGCCGCTGTCAGAGTGAATGCGAAAACATAACCGGACTGCTGTAGGTACATAAAATCGGAAGCAATTTACTGCTGTCATTCCGGTAAGCTTAATTCTCTATATCATCTTCACCGGAATGGCGGCAGAAGACATTCAGGCAAAAGATCGCTTTATAGCCTCAATCTTTGAGCAAGAGACAATTGCCGTCCCGATCCCGAAAAGATCAACTATTTTGGGGGGGCACAAAATCTCGGTTCTCCATAAAGGACATAAAGCCGTCCTTAATCTCGCCGGAGGAGATGAAGTATTGGGGCCAGCGGCAGTGCTTCAGCGGGAGGTGGCTCATCGGTGAACTGCAGCTGCCAGGAATAGGTGCCCGACCCGGTGGCGCCGACATATGGCGCGGTTTTCGTAGTGTTGTTTGTATACTCCATTTCAAGCTGGAAATCTGTATTTGAAGCCTCCACATATCCTGTTCCGCAAGATCCCGATAGTGTAATTTCCGAATATGTTTCCTGAATTCGCATGTTCAGGACACCTTGTACACATTCTCCGGTTATGGTCACCGTAACATCCGATTCGCCTTTGGAGGAACATTCGGATTCAACTTCCATTTCTACTATTCTTTGCAACACATTGTTGCCGGAGTTAACGATACCGGAAGGACCAATTTGTATACCGACAAAACCTAAGACTCTAGATGCCTGGCTGAATTCTCCAAATTGATTGAGCAGATTATGGTCGTAATTCAGTAGAGCATATCTATCGGAACTTGGGCATGTCGCCGTTTTAGTCCCCTGCGCGGAAATTGACATATAGATGCAGACGAAAAAGAGAGCAGCAGTGACCATTCTTAGATTCATTATTTTTGCAACCCAATGGCCTGACAAGGTGTGACATAAAAAATATCTATACACATCAGCAGGCAAATCTGCGGCGCGACTAGAAAGGTGTACGAATTAATGTACACCTAAATGTTGCTATATAAACAAAATATCGGGTATTGTATTATTCAAGCAGGATTGCTCTTCTGTGAATAAATCATCTGTGGACAGACGATGGCTCGGCACTGAGTCCATCAATGATCATTTTTCTGCGGTTCCGGTTTCATTTCTCATATCCATGGAAGAATACTGAAAATGCGCTTACTCTGGGCTGAAATCATGAAGATGACCGCCATCTTCGCGGTCATTCTTCTGCATGTCTCCGCACCCTTTCTGGTTCCCTTTGCAAGAACACCGGAATGGTGGATCGGCAACATCTACGATTCTCTCTCCCGCTGGTGCGTCCCTCTTTTTGTCATGGTCAGCGGGGCTCTGCTCCTGGCTGGCGCGGGCAGAATGCCGCTACGGAAATTTCTCCTGAACCGGGTGGGCAGGATTCTGCTTCCTTTTCTGATCTGGAGCGGTATCTATTTTATTTATCGCATCTATGTCAAGGGAGAAGACCTCGCTTTTATCCAGTTTATTCCAATGTTGCTGACCGAGCCGCTCTACTACCACCTCTGGTTCATCTATATGCTGATCGTCCTTTACCTCTTCGCACCGGCCGCCGGTGTCTTTTTAAAAGAGGCTCCGCGAAAGCACGTCTGGTATCTGATCACCCTTTGGTTCATCTGGGCCTCGCTCCTGCCGGTTATAGACCAGCCCCTGGATCTGCAAACCTACTTCACTCCGGACATGGATGATTATTCTCCTCTGAAGCTTTCCGGTTATTTTCTCCTCGGCTACATGCTCAAGGACAGGGTAGTCAGGCCGGGATTGCCGTTGTTCCTGATGCTGCTGGTCTTCCTGGGTGGCGCTGCAGCCACTGTTATCGGAACCTATGTGATGAGTGCAAACAGGGGAGAATTTCACCCCTATTTCTATAAATACTTCAGTATCACCGTGGTCACCATGACCATCTCGCTCTTTCTCCTGATTAAGAGCATTTTTCATACCCGCAAAGAGATCACCCCGGAAGGAGAAGAAAGGATCCGCAGGCATTCCCCTGAATTCATGCAGAAAATAGGCATGAGCGTTTTCGGGGTGTATCTGGCCCATGCCCTTATCCTTGATCTCCTCCGCGATGGTGTCTTCGGCTTTACCATCGACCAGACCAGCGCCTTCGGGATGGCGTTGCACCCCGCACTTGGAATCCCGCTTTTCGCGATGTCCGTTTTTGTTTTTTCGCTCGTTGCGGTATTTCTCATCCGCCTGACACCCCACCTGAGGAATCTGATCACATGATAAATTCAAAACTTATTCCTGCCCTGTTCATCTTCGTATTCTGTCTGCCCTTCAGCTGCACGGGAAGCTCCGATGAAGAAATCCAATTTGTCGAGGAGTATACTTCCTTCACCAAAATCGCCGAGCTTCCCCTGCGTGATCTGCCCAAGCGGCAAGCCTGGGAAAAGGCAGCCCCGGGTATCGATGAGATCACTATTCCCCGAAAAGATGGCGAATCGGGGCAACCCGCACTCTGGTATCATTCGGGCACCAGGAAAAAGAAGCCGCTTCTTCTGGTGCTGCACAGCTGGAGCGCCGACTACATGCAGCATTACGGCATCCCCTATGGGGTTTTTGCCGAAAAAAACGACTGGATATTCATCCACCCGAACTATCGGGGAGAGTTCGACGGAGCGGATGCCACAGCATCTGAAAAAGCAGTGGAGGATGTGCTCGATGCTCTTGAATATGCCACATCGCATGCACCTGTGGATGAAGATAGAATTTATCTGGCCGGATTCTCCGGCGGGGCCATGATGTCGCTTATCATGGTCGGACGTTTTCCCGAAAAGTTCAGCGCTGCCCTGGTCTGGGTGCCGGTGTACGATCTGAACGACTGGTATGATACCGTGATACAGTCGCAATACAAATATACCGAACATTATAAAAAAGATATCGAATCCTCGTGCGGCGGCAAACCGAATATTGACAAAAAGGCTGAAGAGGAGTGCCGCAGACGCAGCCCATCCAACTACCTTGCTAAGGCGCGCAATAGTGATGTCCGGGTTTTTATCAGCGGAGGAATCAAGGACCACTTCGTTCCCCCCTCGCATGCCGTCCGCGCATTCAACGACCTTGCCAGAGAGGAGGATGTCATCTCAGCGAAAGAATACCGTTTTCTCGACGAAAAGGGAGTTCTTCCCGACGGGCTTAAGGGACAGGGAGGAAAAAACAGGTTCTTCGAGGAAATGGGTCTTCCTGTGGTTTTTGCGCGAAAATCCGGTAATGCGGATCTCTTCCTCTTTGACGGGGGCCACGATATTGTTTATAATGCTGGACTGGAATGGCTTATACATAGCCCATCACGGCAACCTTGATGATTTTTTTTACCATCAATTATACTTAAAACAAAATGATTTCTGTTATTACCACGTTGTTCTCTCGTGGCAGGGCTTTATCGTTAATCCCCGTCTTCGCAGTATGTCTTCTGACACTTCCCGGCACTTCATCCGCCCTGATAGCAGATTCGGCCTATGTTTCTCCTCCTGCAGGAGCAAGCGAACGATCGGTATCAAGCGAATTGGAACAGGACCTCCGCCAAAAAGGGTTGATCTGCGCCAACATGCTCGACCCCTCAATCATTGTCGATCTCAAATATGCCAGGTCGGATAATTTCATGGGAGTAAACGTCTACCGCGGTCTGAACCGGGCCTATCTCCTTCCGGAGGCGGCCGAAAAGCTTGTCGCAGCCAGCCGGATTCTTCAGGAACAGTATCCGGAACTGCGCATCCTGGTAGGCGATGCGGTCAGACCCCGGTCCGTGCAACAGAAGATGTGGCAACTGGTTGTCAACACTCCCCGACAACCCTATGTCGCCAATCCGAAATGGGGCTCGATGCATAACTATGGCGCGGCGGTCGATGTCACCCTCTTCAATGTAAAAACCGGAAAAAGAGTGGATATGGGAACTCCGCTCGACCACTTCGGCCTCCTGGCCCAGCCCCTGCTGGAGGATGCTTTCCTGCGCCAGGGTAAACTGACCTCATCTCAGATCGAAAACCGTCTGATCCTTCGCAATGCTATGCTCGATGCGGGATGGCACATGATCAACATCGAATGGTGGCACTTCAATGCCTTTCCCAAGGAAGTTATCCGCGACAGCTTCTTGATAATCGAATAATTGGCATCCGATCCATCGCAGATGTTGGTCATCTTTTTTGAAAGCCGCAAACCATAAAGAGCATGGACCCTTCTGCCTTCCAACTGCATCGAAATTATATATCAACCTGCAAAATAGCCTTGCCGTCATTCCGGAGCTGAGCGTCCTTGATCAAATTTTCCTGGAATGACGGCAGCAAAAGGTTTACCCGTGTAATCCGGGCATCTCCTGACCCTCGTCCTATAGTTTTTTCAGCGATTCCTCGATAAATGCCGGGATATCGGAAGGATTGCGGCTGCTCACCAGATTTCCGTCGACAACCACCTCCCTGTCGATAAATTCGGCGCCTGCATTTTTAATATCCTGAATGATCGATTTGTAGCCGGTAAATTTGCGACCCTGCAAAACCTGAGCTGTGATCAGCAGCTGACCGGCATGGCAGATGGCGAAAACCGGTTTGTCACTGTTGACAAAATCCGCCGTAAAGCTGACTGCTTTTTCGTCGATACGAAGTTTGTCCGGAGAAAAACCGCCCGGGATGAGAAGCGCGTCGAAATCATCAACGCTGACCTCACTAACGGCCCTGTCGATTTGCACTTCCGTGCCTTCTTTTTTCCCTTTGGCAATTTTACCTGCTTCAAGACCGATATTTATTACCTCATGTCCTTTTTCCCTGAAAGCTTTGACGGGCTCGGTATATTCCGAATCCTCAAACATATCAGTGAGTATCGCCGCGATTTTTTTTCCCATAGTTATATCATCTCCCTCTCGGTAATTTCTGTGTCTGACTGAACGAAATCCTATTGCTCAAGGACACCCTATGCTGCACGGTATTTTTCCTATTTCGTTCTTGTTGTAGGGTTGTACATTGGCTTTGGACCAGCTTACGGTCTGTTTTTCCAGCGGTATTCCTTTTTCTTTGAGTGGATTGAAGCCCATGATTTTTCTCCTTTTAATGTTTCAGGTTTTTGTAAGTGGGATGGTTGCAAATACTGAAACGACACAGGAACATGGTGGTCGTGCAACGCCTTTACTCGAACTAACTGCGTTAAAAGCGGTAGAAAGAAGAAAATGTGAAGAAATGTAAGATATCCGGCAGGTCATTTATGACCTCGTCCATTTAGGTATAAATGTTAATGATGGCCTCGTGAAAGCCATCTTAAAGCTTCGTGACTATTCAGGAGATTTCTTAGTGATGAGTGCAAAATATGTGCCGATTATTTGACATCCATTCCCTATCCTTCGGTGTCAAACTAATAATTATTTCTCTCTCAAATTCGGCTATTTCACCTTTAGTCTTCATTGGAGTTGTCAACCGTCCCCAGTGGTCATGATCCCTTGTCACTTGTTTCGGACGATCATTCATGTGATAATTACAAAGGAACAGTGAATTGAAGATTAACCTAGAAGGGAGGTTCTCGCAGGATCATGGAAATCAAAAACCGTCTTTCCAGGACCGGGGTATGGGCAGGCGGCGCAATAATACTGGCGCTGCTTGTCATTTTTCTTCTATCATACCTGATAGAAGGGCCACTCCGGCAGCGTATGGAAAAACAGATAAACATGTCCCTTGAAGGATATTCTGTCGAGTTGCTGGAGCTCGATTTTCATCCTTTTGGTTTCGCTGTCACCCTGTATGATCTTATTGTCCGACAGGATGTGTACCCGGATCCCCCGGTGGCTCATTTTCCCAGATTAGATGCCCATGTACACTGGCGGGCTTTACTCTCGGGCAGACTCGTTGCCGAGTTCGACCTGCAAAACCCGCGCGTACATGTCAACCTGGAACAGCTCCGCAGGGAAGCGGAAAATAAGACGCCCGTCGAAGAGAGAGGCTGGCAGGGAGCCGTCCGGGCAATTTACCCGCTCAAGATCAACCGTCTGACTATCAGTGAGGGCGATCTTGTATATATCGATGAAGATCCGGAACGACCTCTTCATGTCGACAAGATTGATCTGCAGGCTGAAAATATCCGCAACGTGGAGTCTCCGGATCGAACATATCCGTCGCCATTCACCTTTTCCGGGAGGGTATTTGAAACGGGCCGCGCCTCAATGCAGGGGAAGGCTGATTTTCTGGCAGAACCACATGTCGGCATGGAGGCTGAAATTGAACTGGCCGGGATAGCGCTGGAATATTTCAAGCCTGTGCTGTCCCGCCATAATCTGTATATCGATGAAGGTATCTTCTCCGCTTCTGGTCAGATAGAATATGCTCCGGAAGTCAAAATCGCCCACCTGCGGAATCTTCAAGCACATAATCTCGCCCTGGATTATATCCACTCAGCCGAAACAGAAAAACAGGAGAAGGAAAAGGCAGAGAAGGTTCAGGCCGCCGCTCAGGAGGCTGGCAACAAACCTGGCCTTCTCCTGCGAATCGACCACTTGAGCCTGACCGGTCGCCTCGGCCTGGTCAACAATAAATCGGAACACTCCTACCGCATCTTTGTCAATCCCCTGGACTTCCAGCTTACAAATTTATCAAACCAGTTCCGGCAGGGAGAAGCCAGAGCCAGGCTTCAGGGCAGGTTCATGGGGAGCGGAGAAATTCTGGCAACGGCGACCTTCCGGCCTGAGATCGATGGTCCGAACTTTGATCTGAACATCAAAATAGAAGAAACCGAACTCACTTCAATGAACAAACTTCTTCAGACATATGGTAATTTTGATGTAGTCGGCGGACAATTTTCCCTGTACTCAGAGATCAGTGTGAAAAATGATAGTATTGACGGGTACATAAAACCTCTTTTTCAGGATATGGAAGTTTACGACCGGCGCCAGGATGAGGAGAAAAACATTTTCAGTCAAATGTATGAAGGCTTGGTAGAAGGCATTTCGGATCTTCTGGAGAACGTTCCCCGTGAAGAAGTAGCCACTCGCGCCGACATCTCCGGGGAAATCGTAGATCCTGAGACCAACACCTGGCAAATTATCATCAACCTCATCCAGAATGCTTTTTTCAAGGCAATTCTTCCCGGGTTCGAACAGGAAGTCTCCTCATCTGAAGAAAATTGACCGCTCTGGAATATGCTAGATCTTGATTTTTTTAAGAGCCCCGGATTCCTGCGCTGTCACCCCATCTTACAGTCTGCATGACGATCTTTCTTAAATTCCTCTTACATGCCCAGGTCACCGTATTTCCGAACTTTCTGGACATGTCTTGCCCGGCCGGACTGCTGCCGGGGAAAACCGGAAATCTTCAGGCAATCCCCTTCAAATTTCACAAGGACTCAGGAGCAAATGACAATGATTCGGCTCAGCTGGGTTTAGATTCCTGTTCGCTTTTCTTGCCAAGCTCTTCCTGAAAAGTCTCACCGGCAGCAGCAGCGGCTTCCTGACCTTCTTTGAATTTCTCTCGGCCGAACTCCTCCGCCTTTTCAAAGAGTTCTTCACCTTTTTCTCCCATCATTTCCTGTTCCCTGGCTGTTATCGGCAGGCTCATGGCAAGCAAGGATCCAACCACAAGTCCTGCAGCCGCTAAAATTACCGGCTGGCCGGCTATGTCGGAGCCTTTGGACTGCATCTTATCGGACCACTCATGCCCCTTGCTTTGCAAATGGCTCCGGCGTTCTTTCATGGTAGCAGACATTTGGTGCATCTTATCGCTTGCGCCACTGACCATATCTGCCGCTTGGGATTTCTTTTCGGCATACTTATCGCGCAGGTTTCCCTTTGCTCTCTCTGTATTCAGGGATCCGTAGTGGTGGGATCTGCCGCCATAATTCGATTCGGCAGCCATAAGCCGCATTTTCAGATTTGCCTTGGCTTTACCGATCATAGATATTCCAATGATCAGAACAACAACCGCAACTATCAGTGCGGAAAGCCATAAATCAAGAAATAATCCCAGGGCAAGAACTGCCGCCATCAGCAATACCAATACACCGGCATAGGCCACGGCTCCCCCGACGACAAGCGAAATCAAGCCACTTGTGGCCTGGCCCGCTTTTTCAGACATTTCAGTTTTAGCCAGACCAAATTCCTGCCGCAGGAGGGTGGTTACTTCTCTGCTCAGATCTGTGAATAAGTCGGCAATGGAATTTTCGTTTCCGCTTTTCGAATCCATATTCATTCTCCTGGTATGATATTCTGACGAGACCGGAACAATCTTTCCCCCAGCATTCCGGCTCAAGCTATTTGTTTTTCATACTTAGTATTCCGTTTCCTCACCAAGACCAGCCGCTGGCGCAGTGTAGGGAGGTCTGGACTTTTCCTGCCTGAAGGTTTCGTCCTCTTCGTACCTCTTTGAGGGGTAGGGTGACTGAGTTCCACCAGGCCTGTTGCGGTTCTCATATTCCGGCCCTCCATCACTGTCAATGCTCCTGAGCAATCGCGTGAAAGCAAAACCGGTAAGAAGAGCACTCCCAAGAAGAAGCAGCGGCTGACGCTGACCAAAGTTCTTGACTTGTCTCATTATTCCGTTGGCATCCTGTTCCTGCAAAGAGTTTGAGAACTGCCGGATGCCGCCGGATGCCGACCTGACATATTCAGCAGAAATTCGGCGTTCCCTGGCATCCAGCTCACCTGCGGCTTTTTGAAGGGCGTCTGCGAAATCGGCCATGACTCCTGCAGCTACATCTTTACGCTGTTCAACAAATTCCTGTCCTTTCCGGAGAGTTTCCTCCTTTATCTTTTGGGATTTTTCTTTTGCCTGTTCTTTCACTTCAGGTCCTGTTGTTTGACCGGTCGGCTTCTGAGTAGTTGTTCTTTCGGCGCCGGTGTCCCGGCTCTTACCCGTATCCATAGTTTCCATAAGACCTCCCATGATTTGAGTACAATGAGAAAAATCACCTCTCCGCACTGGAATGGATTTCTCAAAAACGTCTCCCCAATAAAACCGGGAGTTCAAAGTCGCGCATATCCTTTTGCTACAAGTAATATGGCAGTTCAAATGTTTTTGAGAGTTTACTGGTATGCTATGGTTATCTGAGCTTTTCTGAGGTATGATGGGTATACGATCTTTTTTGGTGGTATAACGCGATTCCTGCGGTGATCCAGGCAGCGGCACTGGAACGGTCTATCAGTTAAGCTGCAGAGGGCCTAGCCGATGCATCTGACTGGTAATCCAGTCGATGCGGCTGCGGATATAAGGACTGGGGGGATTTACTTTATATTCTCGAGGGTTAGGCAAAATTGCGGCGATTGCCGCCGCCTCTCTTTTTGTCAGACCTGCAGCAGATTTATTGAAGTGATGGTGAGAAGCTGCCTCCGCTCCATATATGCCCTTCCCCATTTCGATGCTGTTCAGATATACCTCTATAATGCGCTCTTTACTCCATAGAATCTCTATGAGAATGGTAAAATAGACCTCGAGAGTTTTGCGGATCCAGCTCCTATGCGGCCAGAGAAAAACATTTTTGGCCGTCTGCTGGGAAATGGTGCTGGCGCCACGCAGCCGCTTGCCCCCCTTCTCTTTTTTCAGGTAGGATTTGATGGCGCCCCTGATCGCCTCAAAATCAAGGCCGTAATGATCAAGGAAATTTTGATCTTCACTGGAAATTACCGCCACAACGAGATTGTCGGATATTGCCTGGAGAGGCACCCATTGGTGTTGAAGATGCAGTTCTTCTCCTGCCGAAACCTGTTCCAGCAATCTGATCAGCATCAGCGGCGTGGCGTAAACCGGAACAAACCGGAATATCAGAACCACAATTATGGATAATGCTGCAAACCACACTGCAGTTTTCCAGACGAACCGCAGTAATCTTTTCTTTGCGCTCTTCTTTGTCTTTTTTCGTGCCATCTGAAGCTGAGTGTTTTTTGTGATTTCGGAGGAAACCGGGGGGCAGTTTTGGCGGTGAAGAAGCTATTGACCTTCAGGTTCTGTAAACATGAGAAGATTCCCGTCAATTTTCGGGTAAAAATTGACTGTAATGCTGTTTTGCACACTCAGGACAGTAACTATGGCTGAATTGCAGATCCGAATGCTCATCGAAATATGATTCCAGGCTGTTCCAGTAGCCATTGTCATCGCGGATACTTTTACATACCGAACAGATGGGCAGCAAGCCCTGCAGGGTCTTAATCTCTTCAAGGGCCTGCTGCAGGTTGTTGATCAGTTTCCCTTTCTCCTTTTCGGTCCTTTTACGGATTTCAATTTCTTTCTTCAGGCCGCTGTTGGCTTTGTCGAGGTCGAAAAAAATCAGATCGAAGGGCTCCTTTATTCCTGTTTTAACGATTGCTTCATATATGAAGAAAAATGAGAAAATCTTAAAATAATGACCCACCATATTAAAAATATCGTAATTGCTCAGATAAAAAGTGAAAGAGATTTCCGAGAGTATTGTACAGAGTATCGACAGAAGCAAAATTGTATATATTTTTCCCTCAAACCTTTCCCTGTTTTTCTGCAGAAAAAAAATTGATGCTGCCAGGATACCGCAAATAACATATTCACTGATTATCTTGAAGGGAGTCAGGCCGATTCCATCGATCCAGCATTCCGGAAAGGTTTTCCAGTAGAATATGCTGGCGATCATCACAGCGGTAATAACCGTGTAGACTGCAAAGACAGTGTTGGCTTTGACTTCTTTATTCCAGCCTAAAAAGAGGAAGGCCACAAGGAGGGTCATACTTTCCATGTACCGCGCTGCAATCCACAACTGATTCGCATAATAGTCATAGTCGGTAAACAGAGGCATTCCTTTAAATGAAAGGGTATGCAGCAGATCGAGCAAGGCAATGAAAAGATAGGCGATGCCGACGAATAAAAGGTATGAATTTCTGCTGTACTGTTTTGAGTTCCAGGCTATGACGAAGATGGAGAATGCAATAACAATGCTGAAAATCTCCGCCATCGTATGAAAAACCAGGTAATTGATAAAGGTGGTAAGATATAAACCTATAAGAGCTGCCAATAGGATTAAATGATTGATAGCCGTTTGTACCCCAAGATCTTTATTACTGATGAGAGTTTTCAAACAAACCTCCTGGATGACATGCCATATCTGCTAAGTGCGACGTGATTCAGCGCAATATCACCTATAATGAAGAAAACTTCCAGGTTTTAAACTGTGGAAACAGGTGGGCTGGATTTTTGCACGTCTCTTGGCGTACCACATGTTTTTCGATATAAATTTGAGCAAATCGGGAGGAAATTCTACACCTGTTGATTCTAAGTTATTTTGGGAATTACCGTGGGAGTGGCAGGATAAAAAAGGTATTAAAATTCCCGTCCTGCCGGCAACAGGAGGACGGGAACTGTGGCATGAGTTTCTACTGTTGTGTTTCCGGCCGAGGCGGATTTTCCTCCGTATCAATGCCGGGCTGATTCATCTGCAGCTGTTGGGATTCGGGTGATTGCTTGTCGGGCTGCTGTCTGCCCTGCGGTTGATTTCCCTGCTGCTCCTGCTGCCAGGCGGGAGCGATTCCGTAATGGCTCTCGATCTCCTGAGAAAATTGTTGCTCGGCCAGACGCTGCTCTTCATCAGGACCGAAACTCGGAGAGCTGTCAAACGTCTGTTTATCAATCTTGACAGTTAATTCCTGTTGCCCCTCTTCTGCCTGTACCAGTTCAGCTGGAACGGGATGCATCTCGTTTTGATCTCCCTGGACTATCAGGAACTCAACAGTATTTCCGTCCTGGGAAAGCTTGGTGTCCTCGATACTGCCAAGCCTTTCGCCGTCACTGCTAACGAGATCGCGTCCAACCAGTTGTTCAGCTCCCGCTGCATCCATTCCTGCAGCCCGTGGCTGTTCCCGCTGTTGTTGGCCTGCAGCCTGCTGATCTTCCTGCGGCTGCTGGACGGCGACATCCACCTGCGGCTCACCTTGCTGCTGTACCTGGACCTGTGCCTGTTGCTGTTCTTCCACGTAGACCTCCGGGCGACCGGACTGTTCCACCTGGACTTCAGGATCGCTCTGCTGTATTGCTACCTTAGGCTTCTCCTGCTGAATGGAGACTTTCGGTTCCTGCTGTTCCACCGCCACCTCAGGTTCCTGCTGCCGAACATCTACCTTGGGCTGCCCTTGTTCCACGGTCACCTCCGGCTCCGGCTGTACTACCTGCACTTCAATTTCCGGCGGCGGCTGTTTTACCGTTACCTTCGGTTCAGGCTGTGCCACTCTTACCTGCGGTTCAGGCTGCTGTACCTGGACCTGCGCCTGAGGCTGCTCTACCCGTATATCCGCCTCGGAATCCCGAGCTACAACCTGGTCTCTTTGCTGCTCTGACTTCTGGTCCTGCTGCTCGGCAGTTCTTTCCTGTCCCGGCTCCTCCTGGTCCCGCTGGGCAGCAACAGGTCTTTCCTGTTGCGTCTCCTGCTGGTTCTGTTGTTCGGTTATTTGCGGCTGTTCAGCTCCGGCTCCGGAATAGACGTAAGAATCCTGATTCTCTCCCTGCCTTAGAGCGTTCCAGGGTATTCGGTTTTCTTCACCTCCCATCCCCAGAAAACCGCCTTTTTTGACGACAACCGCTTCGATATTTCCATCCGGTCCGATGATAACTTCCTCGATGGTGCCAAGAGTTTCACCCTGCTCATTTTGAACTTCCTTCCCCTTAAGCTCCTCCGCACTCTGCTGAGCCAGCACCGGAAAGCTCAACAAGAAAACCAGGAAGCCTGCCACGATTATTGATGGTATTGGTGATGTTTTCATAAATTCCTCCTTATCATTTAGTTCCTGTTTTTTGATGAAAATCAAAATGACTTTCATCTGCTTCAGAACGAAACAAGAATGGATAACGAGAAATTTATATACCTATCATAACATGTCAACGGCTCCAAACCTCTCGGCAGCAGCCATTGTTTCAAAAAGCTGTCTGGCATTTTGGGTATCTGTATAGAAATATAAAACAAGAATGCTCTTGGCCATGAAGAAAAAATCTCATGGTAATCTTAATTTATTTTTGGGTGTTGATTTTGTTGATTTGACTATTGCCATTTACCCTGAAGACCATGTGCCGTTATCAAGTGGATAAGCCTCAGCAATTATGAGAAAAGATGACCATACCCCAGTTCTGCTGCTTTTCTGCTTGCAGTGATGCGGGGCAACGGATTACTTTGATGCGATTAATTGTCGATCATTTTCGGATCCATACAACTCAAGGGAAGGTAGCGGAAGCCATGACGTATACCATAGCATTAGTTGAAGACGACGAACGCCTTAGAGCCAACTACGCCCAAGCCTTGAAAAGAGAGGGCTATGCGGTCAGCAGCTACGCCGGTAGAGCTGAAGCGCAGTCCGCCTTTACCCGTCAGCTTCCCGACCTCGCCATTCTTGATGTCATGCTGGGTGATGAAATGGAAGGAGGATTCGACCTCTGCCGCGAACTGCGCCGCGCTTCGCCCTCTATTCCCATCATCTTTTTGACAGCCCGTGATTCCGACCTGGACAAGGTGTCGGGCCTGCGGCTCGGGGCTTGGGATTACCTCACCAAGAACACCACTACCCTTGATTTTCTGCCGGTCCGGATTTCGGCACTGTTCAAGATGATGGAAGTACTAAAAGGAAATCCTGAAGCTTCAGAAAAAACATGGCGTTCAGGGGATCTTTTAATTCAGGAGGAGAGAAAACAGGTGTTCTGGAACGACATCCAGCTCAATTTCACTCTGACGGAGTATTGGCTTCTTGTCTCGCTGGTGAAACATCCCGGCCATGTCAAGTCACATTCTCAACTGATGGCGGCCGCCAATGTAGTGGTAACCAATAATGCCATTGCCGCTCATATCAGAAGAATCAGGGAAAAATTCAGAGAAATCGACCCCCAATTCAACACCATCCGCGCCGAATATGGTATGGGATACCGCTGGGTGGAATAACAGCCTATGCGAATATCTCTCAGGCTGAAACTCGCCTTGATTTCACTTTTACTACTCGCCATCCCGTATACAGGGGTACGCCTTGCCGCCATTGTCAAAACCAGCCTGCTCGAGAGCAAGAAGGAGGCGCTGATGTTTTCCGCCCGTGCGGTGGCCTCGGCATTGAGCGGCAGGGCAGGTCTTTTCGACCGGGAACTCTTTCATTCGCTGGACCGCAGCCGCGATCTCTATCTTTTTCAACTGACAAGCCCGATGCGTCTCAACGGTAAAACGGACGACTGGGAACCCCACCTGGAAAACGCGCTGTACTTCGGCAGTGAACATATCCTTGATTCACCGCAAAACTTTGATCCCGATGGCTCGGGATTCAGGCATCTGATCGGCAGAAGGGGAGACCACCTGTATGCCGTCTTTCTGGTGAATGACGATAGTCTGGTTTTTCGGCAGGAAAACTCACTGGCCCTGGACAGATCCGATCACCTGCAGATAGCCATTGAAGACAGACAGGGCAATCTCAACCGATATATCATCACGGCAAGCGAGCCGGGATGGGTTAACGGATATCTGGTCTCGCGAGACTTCGACAGCATACTGCCCGCTAAAAATGAATCCCGCCTTCAGGGAGTCTGGGAGACAACTTCATCCGGATATATTCTGGAAATGCGGCTGCCGCTTGAACTGGTCGGCAATAGGCTGGCATTCGCCATCGTCGATGTAGACGATGTCTTCTCCCGCAGAACAGAAAATATCATCGGGACGGCCGACCTTGAAAGTCCCGAAGATATCGGTTGGCTGCTGGCTCAATCCACCTCTATTGAAGATATTCTCGAATCGCTGAACCGGCCGCAGTCAAAAATACAGGTAATCGATTCGAACCAGCATATCAGGGCGAGCTACGGTTCTCTCAGAACAGCTGATGATGTCAATGCCGATATCCCCGGCCGGAACTCTTTTCTCTCCCGGCTGAACACTTTTTTTTCACCTCTCTATCATCTTTTCACAGAACCATTTTCCAATGATTTTGCCGACCCTGAAGCGCAGCCCTCGACCTTGAATCTCGAAGGGGTGCGCGAGGCCCTGCTCGGCAGCAGCTCCACCTCAAGCTACCGCATCGCCGAGGATGAAGTTGAGGTTATGGCGGCGATCACACCTTTGTATGAGAATGACACCATCGTCGGAGCAGTAGTTGTCGAACAAACCACCAACTCTATTCTTGCCTTGAAAAACAGGGTTATTGAAGAATCAATTGGCCTGACCCTGCTGGTCCTTATTTTTGGAGGCTGCGGACTGCTCTTCTTTGCCTTTCGCATTTCCTCGCGAATTCGTTTGCTTCGGGACCAGGCTGCCGCGGCAATCGGTGAAAACGGTCAGATTCTCACCTTGCCGTCTCCGGCAAATGCCCGTGATGAGATCGGCGATCTTTCCAGAACCCTTCATTCGGTTCTTTCTCAGCTTCAGGCCCAAAGCCGCTACCGGGAAAAAATGGCGGACAATCTGGAGCATGAAATGCGCACCCCGTTGGCCGGTGTTTCAGCCTCTCTGAAAAACCTCGCCCAGGAACTCTCCGGCCAGCCGGACCACATATCAAATTATGTCAACTGGGCTCTTGGAGATATCAAGCGCATGGAAGACATGCTCACCGGCATCCGCGATGCGGCAAATCTGCAAAATGCTCTCTCCCAGGATTTTGTTGAAAATTTCAATCTCTCCGAGGCCCTGGCAATGTGGCTGAGCTATAGTTGGCGAGTCACCTTTGATAAGGTTGAATTTATCTATAAAAAACCTGAAGAAGATGTCTACCTACTCGGTGATCCCTACCGCATCCGCCAAATGCTCGATAAGGTAATTGAAAACGGAGTTGCTTTTCATCAAAAGGGCACCGCCGTCGAACTGCATCTGGAGGCCTTTAAAAGCACATCCCGCATACACATTACCAACAGAGGCCCGGCTATCCCGGAGAACATGCTGGAGGAGATTTTCAGCTCAATGGTATCGGTGCGGACCACACATGACCAGGAACCGCATCTTGGTCTCGGTCTCTTCGTCGTTAGAACAATAGCCAATCATCATAACGGCTCGGTAAGCGCTGCAAATCTCCAGGGTGAGAGTGGCGGTGTCTGTTTTACTATTGAACTGCCTCGGCCTGAACGCGAAATATAGCCTTTTGTTTTTTATGTCTTTTAAGAGATCCGCTCTCAAGAATACGCATGTAAGGACCGATACGTAAATATCCTCAAAACTGGAACAGTCTCTGATATTCCGGAGAGAAAGCTTCGCAGCAGGGCGTTGATATTCTCGCGGCAAACACCATAATTCTGACAGGAACACCACTATGTTGAAAGACTTCAAAAGCAGTCTCAGCCTCAAGGTTCTCGGCGTTTTAGCTGTTATCCTGACTATTTCATTTATTGGCTTATGTCTCACCATTCTCGCCAGACAGAGCAGCCTGCTGGAAGACATGCGCGAAAACGTCAACGCCAAGCTCAATCAGACAACGACATCGGCACAACAGGAGTTTACCGCCCTGCAGCAGGATGTAAACGGTTCTCTGACAAAAATGAGCGACCAGGCCTCCTCCAGTCTGCTCGAAATTACCGAGACCGCTCTGTCGGCGGAGGAGAAAAATGTCACCAGAGGCATGGAAAAACTGTTAAAAGCCAATGCCCAGGGAATCGCCTCCCTCATTGCCAGTGTGGGTACAGACGCTATAAAGGCAAAGGATTACGGACAGCTCATTAAATTGAGCCGGGCCGGCGCCCAGGCCGAAGAAATTCTCTTTATCCTTTTTCTCGGACAAGAGGACGAGCCCCTGCCTAGTTATGTCAACAGGGTCGATGACACCATCGTCGACTATCTTGAGGACTTTGAATCCGACAAGAGCAGCGGACTGGAAGTTGCATTTCAGGAAATCCTGCAGGTTCTGGAGAAAGCAAAGCAGGACCAGGCGGTTTTGATTCATGAAAGCCCCATTGAGTACTATGGCCAGAAGGTGGGAACCATCGTCATTGGTATTTCCAAAGCCATGGCCATCCAGGAAATCAATGCCATGGGGATACGCTTCGATGGCCTTAAAAAGAAAAATGAACACACCATCCAGAACGTGCTTGCCTCAGAATCGGAGGAGGTGATCCTGCAGATAAAAAACAATCTGAACCAGGTCCAGGCAAACAACGTTTCTTCATTACAGAAGACCGCTGAAATCCTGGAAAAATCGTCATTTGATGTCAATTCTTCCACCACCTCCATCGTCATTATCGTTGGTGCACTTTGCGGCCTTATCATACTTCTGCTTTTTGCTTTTCTCCTCAAATTTATGGTCATCAGGCCGATTCAGGAAATTTCCAGAGGGTTGCAGGATGCGGCCGAAGGGGAGGGGGATCTGACCAAACGTCTCAATTCCTCCAGAACCGATGAAATAGGCGTCGTCGCCGGCTGGTTCGATGCATTTGTCGAACGGCTGGAGAAAATCATCATTAAAATAGGCGGCAATTCCGAGACGGTTACCTCTTCCTCGCTCGAAGTTCTTTCCGCCTCCGATTCTCTTGAAGGTGAATCAAATGAACTCAGTATGAAGGCCGATACCGTCGCTGCGGCCAGTGAGGAAATGAATACCAGCATGACCTCTATAGCCGCCGCCAGTGAGCAGGCCTCGACAAATATCAGTAATGTGGCGGGAACAGCCATGGAGATGAAAAGTGCACTCGAGGGAGTTGTGGTCAGCTGTGATCAGGCGATGCAAGTGTCGAATTCAGCCACAGGCCAGGTCCAGAGCGCCACGACCAAGGTAACTCTTCTGGGAGATGCGGCTCGTGAAATCAGCAAAGTGACGGAGGTAATAACTGAAATTGCCGATCAGACCAACCTCCTTGCCTTAAATGCAACCATTGAAGCGGCCCGTGCCGGAGAAGCGGGAAAAGGCTTTTCCGTTGTTGCCGCAGAAATAAAGGGGCTGGCCAATCAAACTCAGGAGGCCACCCGGGAGATCAAGAAAAGGATTGAGGGTATCCAGAATTCCACAGAGGGGACTGTTGAAGAGGTTGGCAGAATTTCCAAGGTAATCGCGGATATTGATTCAATAATCAATTCAATTGCCGGCTCCATGTCGGAACAGGCCGGACGCGCCTCGGAGGTTGCCCTCAATATTGAGCAGGCCTCTCTTGGTATCAGCGAAGTCAACGAAAACGTGGCCCAGAGTTCACAGGTGTCAGCGCAGATAGCTCAGGATATTGGTGAGGTGAGCGCCATCGCCCAGGGAATGAACACACGGAGCAACACGTTGCGCAGTAATTCAAAAAATCTCTCCGATCTTTCTTCCCAACTGCGCAACATGATCAGTGTCTTCAAGGTTTCGAACCGCGAGGTCTCATTCGCCAATAGAGAGGCGCAGAAAAAGAATAAATAAATATTCAGTTTCCTAGAGTGTGTCGGCAAGGAATCTGGTGAAACGCTGCCATGATTTCCTGTCGGCATCCTCGCGGTAGCGCTCGGTGTCGAAGACCGTAAAGGCATGGGGAGCACCGCCGTAGGTTATCATCTCATGATCGACATCCTGCTCCTCCAACTCTTTAGCCAGGGCGGCAAATTGGTCCAGAGTTACGGATGTATCGGCGCTGCCGTGAAGAACCAGAATCTTGCCTTTCGTCTGCGAATAACTCTGATTTTCAGGAGTTTCCAAGCCACCGTGAAAGGAGACAAATCCCTTAAGCGCAGCGCCTGTTCTGGCTAATTCCAGAATAGCCGCACCGCCGAAGCAATAGCCTATGGCAACGGCATTGTCCCTGTTGCCGCCGAGCTCTGCGGCCTTATCCAGCCCGCCCTGGAGAAGTCCCCGCATTCTTTCCCTATCCTCGTATAACATGCCGGTCAGCTTCTTTTTCTCCTCGGTCTCAACCGGCCGTATCCCTTCACCGAAGAGATCGACAGCAAAGACGGCATATCCAAGCTCGGCAAGCATATCTGCCCGCTTAACTTCATATTCCGTCAAACCGTCCCAGTCGTGCACCATCACAATCAAGGGCGCATTGTCGGCAGGCGAAATGAAATATCCCTCAAAAGATTCGCCGCCGACCTTGTATTGGACAAAATTTCCTGCAGCAATTGCCCCATTAGCGAACAGCAGCATTGCCGATACCAAGATGAGTCTGCGTATCATAATTCCTCCTTTTTCCTGCCCAGGCAGGGGGAAATTCTAGAATTACTTGGGATTTACCTGCGGTTTGGAAGTGGAAAGCCTCAAATTCTGTTGAACAAAACATGGTCAGCAAATATACTTTCGAAGACTCATATTTCCAAAGAACCGGAATCCATTTTTGGCCAGGTTCGAATAAACCATAGGAACTGAATCAGCGGAAATCAATTCAGAATCCAGGCTTTTTGGAAAATTCCAGATGGCCAGACACCATCCCGCAGGAGCTACTCCAGCATGCATTTGCGCCCTCTCTACCCCCCCGGCAAAAGAAAAGCACTCAAACTCATCCTCGTGCTCATTCTTCTACTCCTGCTAGCAGGTGCCGTAACTATTCCTTTTCTCTGGGAATCCTCCTCCCTCTGGTATAAGTTCGGGGGCGACAAGAGGCTCCTGCAGACCGGCAAGATAGCGGGTTTGTTCGCTGCCGTGCTGGTTTTTTTACAGATTCTCCTGGCTTCACGCCTCATCCTTTTCGATCGAACCTTCGGCCTTGATAAGGTCTATTTTTTCCATCAGCTCAATGGATTTGCGTTGGCCGGCCTGGCCTTGCTCCACCCTTTTCTAGTCCTGATTCCCGAAGGCATAGATAATCTCCCCATTGGCTGGAAGTTCTGGCCTGAAATGGTTGGCGCAACTACCTTGCTTTTGCTCGTCATCGTAATTTTCACCGCATCCCTGAAAAAAGGATTCATCCCCTACCATCTCTGGAGAATAGTGCATCGCCCTATGGGATATCTACTGCTAATCGGTATGGGCGTTCATGTTCTCACCGTCAGTGACTCGTTCGGGCAGGATGTGCCACGCCACTCGTTTTTCCTTGTTGCCGGAATTGTTCTCCTCTGTGTGATTACACATACATTCAGAACCATCAGGGATGCTTTAAGATATTTCAATATCAGCAATATCTCGCCGATAAGCGACAAGGTAATATCCCTGGAGATAAAGGCACCGACTTCCTTCTCTTTTGCTCCCGGTCAATTCGTCTTCCTGCGATTAATCGGCCACACCGTCAGCACTGAACCCCATCCCTTTACCATTGCATCCTCACCTGACAAAAACGAGACCCTGCAGTTTATGATAAAAAAATGTGGCGACTGGACCTCGAAACTTGATGCCGGAGCCGTTTTCAAGGCAGCCATTGAGGGTCCCTTCGGTCTTTTCAGCTATAAGGCCCGACCAGTAGCTTCTCATATGGTTCTCATTGCCGCAGGTATAGGGATAACGCCCATGATCAGTATGCTGCGGCAGCTTTCCACCGAGGAAAAGCAGCCCAGGCTTATGCTTCTCTGGAGCCTTCGTCGGAAAAATGAGTTTTTTTTGCATGATGAACTGAGAAATCTGAAAAATGAGCTTTCCTCACTTGAGGTCCATCTGCTGTTTTCGCGAGAGAAAAAAGGGAGAAGGATCAGCTGCAAACTTCTCGGCAATCTTCTGCCTTCTTTTCCTCGGACCAGCCATTTTTATATCTGCGGGCCGGAACAGATGATGGTGGAAACCGGAAAGAATCTGCAGAAACTCGGTTTCATGGGAAAGAACATTTTCCGGGAACGATTTTCTTTGTAGGGTGGCAATGAACCTACCAGCAACCTCCTTCGATCTTGTTCTTCCTCTAACATGTCTTACTGTTATGGAAAACAGCATCTCCAACTAGGTTAAATCCAGTAAAAAGTCGTCAAGTTGGCCGAGATGGAATCTGCGATAAGTGCAGACTTCGAGAAAAGCTTTATATACACAGTGCAGATCCAGCTTTTTACGAGTCATCGAATATAAAGGCCACCTTAACGACAATACTCGGATAACCCATTCACATATTCCAGAGAACCAGAGGTAAAATATGAAACGGTCGTTTTTGTATTCTCTGCTGCTGACTCTTTTCTTAGGGGTCCAAAGCAGTTTCGCAGAAGTTCCCGTCTGGCAGCTGGACAAAGACCACTCCAACTTCTACTTCAGTGTCGAACATATCTTTTCCAAGGTACGGGGCCGGTTTGAAAATTACACAGGGACCGTAAGGTTTGACCCGGCAAATCTTGCTGAAAGCAAATTTATCTTTGAAATAGAAGTTGACAGCATCACCACCCACCAAAGCAAACGGGATCGGCATCTGCTCTCTGCCGATTTTTTCGATGAATCGAAGTTTCCCATTATCCGCTTTGAAAGCAGGGAGATAACAGAATCAGGCCCCGACACTTATAATGTAGCCGGTACCTTTACCATAAAGGGAAAGGAATATGATCTCGACCTGCCTCTGAGGCTGGCGGGAATAAAGGAGCACCCAATGATGGAGGGAACACGGGTTGCCGGTTTCAACGGCAGGGTCACTATTGATCGTCTCGCCCATGGCGTCGGCACCGGTAAGTTTCTGGAGGCTGGGGTTCTCGGCAGAGATGTTGACATTTTTGTCAGCCTGGAGGTGCTTGATAAGCAATAATCAGCGGCCCCGGTGATTCCTCCAGCAAGCATGGTATCTACGGCAGACGACGCCCGCAGCTTTTCCACGCAACCAAAGTAATACATTTGTAGTCCAGACAAAATTCTCCTCACCGCTATGAGTTCTAGAAGTGTTCACTTCATTGTTTCAAGACATCACCGGTGCGGGCCAGGTTTGAGACTCCGCTTTATTCATCCAGGGCCCCCAGCCATTCGATGATGCGCTCGATCCCCGTCAGGGTGTTGGTACAGCAGGTCGCCAGATAGCTCTGGTCCAGGCCATCGTCTCCCGGATAATCGCGTAATGCCTTTTCACCATCGAAATCGACAAAGGCGAGCCTGGCGGTAAGTTCGGTAACAGGTCTGCCGAAATCGGAGCCTGGTAAAATGGCTACCCCGGTTTCATGTAAAAGCTCGTCACAAAGTTCAGCGCTGGTGAAGATATGTCTCTTCTCCAGCCTCAGACGATAATTGCCGAAATCCGGAAAAATATAAAATCCTCCCTGGGCGGGAATGACATCTATATCGGTTTTGGCCAGCCTCCGGGTTATGTCTCCGGCCAGTGCCCCAAGTATTCGTCGACACCTGTCGACATATATATCGATCTCCGGATTTTCCTCGAAAGCGGCGATCGCCGCATATTGAATTGGAGCGCTGGTGGAGGTGAAGGTCTCACTGGCCACCGTTGCCATGGCATTGGTGATCCAGCGCATGGCCTCCGGAACAATGAAAAGTCCCAGCCGCCAGCCGCCGGCCCCGCACCACTTACTCAACCCACCGCTGAATATCGTCCCTTCCGGATAATAGTCGATAATGGAAGTATGCTTTCCGGAGAAGGTCATCCTGGCATAAATCTCATCGGAGAGTACCAGCACCTGGTATTTAGAGACTACTTCGGCAAGCTCTTCCAATTCATTGGCATCATAGGTCTGGCCGGTGGGGTTGGAAGGATAATTGAGGATCAGCATGCGGGATCGTCCGGGATCGAGCCTGCAGATACTGTCTATCTGCTCTGCTGTAACTTTCCAGCGGTCTTTTTTCTCGGTGACGATATTGTTGACGTGCCGGCCGATGATTCTGGCCTGTGGTGCATAGGAAACCCAGGCGGGTATGGGTATCAATATCTCTCCATCGTAAACCAGCTGAAGGATAAACATCAGCTCCTTGGAGCCGGGCCCAATGATGACATCCTCAATATCGCAGCCGATGCCATAGGAGGCACAGTGACTTGCGGCAAGGGTCCGGCGCAATTCCTCGAGCCCCTTGACGGCGAGGTAATCTTTCTGGTGAGCATTTTCCTGAAGCGCCCTGACCACCGGTGCCGGGACTGGGAAAGGCGACTGCCCCAGACCCAGCCGGTAGATGGTTTTCCCTTCTTGTTGCAGTTGCCTGCATAATTGCTGGATGGCAATGGTAGCGGAAGTTGAAAGTCTACCGAGGTTATTATTAAGATGCGTTTTTGGAGAATTGTGATAAATCATGCACCCTCCCGATATTACGATTCAGTTTTCCCTGGTGATCAAGACAGAGAAACAAATTGGTCAATCCACATTTTTTCCAAACACCAGTCGTCCGCCAAGACTTCCGGCAAATCCCGCCACCGCAAGTACGACAGCGCACAGGGAAATGTACGTCCAGCCCGCAGTTCCTCCGGAAAACACAACCTGCGGATCTAAAATCCTCCAGAAAACCAATATGATCATGAGTACGGCTATAATGGCACTGCAGGCCCATTTGGCCTTGAAGATAAATGTTCTAGCCCCGCGATACTTTCTCTTCCAGGCAATAAACCCGGTTGCATAAACCACCGGCAAACTGATGAGAACAAAGATCAGATTGAAAAAAGCCGCCTGTTCCATGGCTCTTTGCTGAAAAAATACGGCAAGAAGGAGAAATACCAGGGCAACCGGCAGTACTCCGTTTGGTATATGGACAGTGATAGGATGAAAATGGTGACGGGTGACGATGGCGCCGATAATCCCGAAAGGTTTCTCCTCCTCAGGCGCCTCGGGGTTTACCGCAGATTTGTTGGTTACCGGCGGATTGTCGCCTGCCGTCTCCTTTTCGGTAATTTCCACAAAAGCGCTTTTGTCAGCGCCGCAGACCGGGCAGACATCAGGCGGCTCCTCGCCTGTATGCACATAATTACATACGGTACATCTCCATTTTCTCTGGGCAGCGGGATCTTTTCCCGGATCGGCTGCGGCCTCCTGTCGTTGTTTTCCTTTTTTCTCCTTCGCCTTCAACTCCTCATTATCGTCTTCACCTGCAATCATGTCCGCTCCGGCTCCACAGGCAGGACAGTTTTTAGGTTGTTCATCAGCAGAAAACACATAACCACAAGCAGCACATTTCCATTTTCTCATGCCTGAAACCTCAGATTTCTCATAACTTAATTTAATTTAAACACTTTTTCTCACACCGTGGGAATTATGGTTTCGGCGCGAATCTATTTATTCCGGATAAAAACTTTTGGCCATGCCCACCACCAGGATAAGACAGCTAGCCCGACATTTCATGACTTCTGAAATATCCGAGCTAGACTAGTAATCTCTGTATCTTATCACACCTACGACACCTGACCAAATACAATTTATCAAACTTTGGAGTTACCCCATTAACGGCGTCCTAATTGCCCGTTTTTCGAGGCGACTTGGCAATATCCTCATTGATTATCCAGCAGAAGACCGTAAATAGAAGAAATCGAACGGCCCGAATTCTCAGGAACAAGCCTGAAGAGACCATTAACCTCTCCTCCATCACTGGTGAAATAGATGTGGCCGTCCTCACCGACAGCAACACCGGCTGGTCTGGCAAATCTGCTGCCGTCACTGCGCTGAAAGCCGGTCACAAGATCTTCAACTCGGACAGCGTCGCCGTTTTCAAAAACCACCAGAGAAAGCTGAGGGGGTCTGCGCGACTCCGGCTCGCCACCCGGAGAAGTAGCCCAGGAACCATGAACGGCCACAACCGCACTGCCGTCATACTCTCTCCCCAGGCTGGATTCCTGCAGGAAAGCCAATCCCATCGGGGTCGAACGCGGCGGAAACAGGGCAGCCGGAGCAGTGGCCTGCGAAGCCGGCCGCGGAGGCGTACTTGCCGCACAGCCTGCCTCCCGGAAGCTCCCGTCATAATAGTAGAACCAGGGCATTCCATGAAAGGAATCGGGGGCGAGCGGAGAAAATATCTCCGGCGGCATGTCATATCCCAGGTGATCCGGCCCGGCATTGGTCGCATACAACTCATCGGTCTGCGGGTGGAAGGCCAAACCTATGGGATTACGCAGGCCGGAAGAAAAGCGTTGAAGATTATCATGCGCATCAAGGACAAAAACTCCGCCTCTTCTTGTTTCAAAAGGATAACTGTTATCGAGATACTCATCTGAGCAGTTGCCGCTGATGCCAAGCCCCACATAGAGACGGTCATCGGGCCCGGCAATGATAGTCCTGCTCGAATGCCCACCGGTCGCCGAGGGAAGTGAAGTTACTTCTATAAAATCCGCTGCGGTCAGACTAGTCGATGCTCCTTGATAATCTGCCGCCAGCACGGCTCCTGTTTCCGCAGCATAAATTCTTCCCTCTTTATAGGCCGCACTATGAATATAGCCCTGGAGGGTCACTAAAATTTCCGCCTCACTATAGGGATATGGAATACGATAGATGGTGGCCCCTCGGGAGCCGATGAGCATCTCTCCGTCAGGTCCCAGGGCAATAGCTCGCGGACGACCAATATTGGCCACATACTCGACGGTCATGCCCAGTGGAACCTGCAGTTCGCTGGAATAGCCGTTGACGGTTATATTCCGGCTCTGCAGAGGCAGAGAATAGAGCACGTCAACCGAACCGAAGAAAATACAGCAGATCAGCACGATAATTTTTTTCATATCTGACTCCTGGGTGGATTTTGTATTTTTCTGAATGAAGGATATCTCTACAATAAGTGTTGCCTATCTACTTGTCATGGAAGATGGCGTCGCCCTCATCGAATATTTTCAGGCTCATTACAGCAATGTAATGCTTATGAAAGGTTATGGTAATGTTGAGCTGGTATAGTAGCAGAATTCAAAAGGATAGACTGATCATGTCCTATAAGGAGAAGATATGTGGAAAAATAATAACGAGCAGGCTGTGGCTGCATACCCGCCACAGCCGGAAAATTTTGACGGGAAACAATCTCATCAGGACGTCTACGGCTCCATTGCCAAGATAAATGAAGCAGTCAGGGCCAGCGCAGTCTGGCTGGATCCCTTTCGGCGGCAGATGGCAAAAGCGGTTATCGGCCAGAGTGATCTTGTCGAGCGTTTGTTGGTGGGCCTGCTCACCGGCGGCCATGTCCTCCTGGAGGGATTGCCGGGACTGGCCAAAACACTCTCCGTGAAAACTCTGGCGATGACGATCCACTCGGACTTCAGGCGAATCCAATTTACCCCGGATATGCTGCCGGCGGATATCATCGGCACCGAGATATATAACCCCAGAGACACAGCTTTTGAGATCAAAAAAGGCCCGATTTTCGCCTCGATCATCCTGGCCGACGAAATCAACAGAGCACCGGCCAAGGTGCAGTCTGCCCTCCTTGAGGCCATGCAGGAGAAACAGGTTACCATTGGCGATCAGACCTTTCAGCTTCCCGAGCTTTTTCTGGTTCTGGCCACCCAGAATCCCATAGAACAGGAAGGCACCTATCCCCTGCCGGAGGCCCAGATGGACCGCTTCATGCTGAAGACCATTGTCGGATATCCCTCAATGGCGGAAGAGAGGCGCATCCTCGATGAAGTGGAGCGGACGGACAGGACCGTCAAGGTCAGCCCGGTCATATCCCCCGAAGATATACTCGCAGCACGAAAGATTGTCGACACCATCTATATAGATGATAAGATAAAGGATTATATCATCTCACTGGTTTGCGCCACGCGGGATCCGCGCGCCTTCAAGCTCGATCTGCATGAATACATCGAAACCGGAGCGAGTCCCAGAGCCACCATTAACCTCAAGGCTGTTGCCAGGGCGCTTGCCTATCTGGCAGGACGCGGTTTCGTCACGCCGGATGACGTTAAATCCGCTGCCTGTGATGTTTTGCGGCATCGTATCCGGATCAGCTACGAAGCCGAGGCCGAAGATATCAGCAGCGAGGATATCATCCGCAAAATTCTCGATTCAATACCTGTCCCCTGATCAGATGGAAAACGGATTCACCAAAGAGATCCTGAAGAAGGTCAGACAGATAGAAGTACGCACCAATCGTCTGGTCAATGACAGTCTCGCCGGAAGCTACCACTCCGTCTTCAAGGGCCGGGGCATGAATTTCGACGAAGTCAGGGAATATGTGCCGGGGGACGATATCCGCACCATCGACTGGAATGTGACGGCCCGGACAGGTGTCGCCCATATCAAGAAATTCGTGGAGGAGCGTGAACTCACGATCATGCTGCTGATCGACATCAGCGCCTCCGGCGAATTCGGCTCATCCGCCTTGTCCAAGAGGGAGATGATGGCGGAGCTCGGCTCGGTGCTGGCCTTCTCCGCTGTACGCAACAACGACAAAGTCGGGCTTATTCTGTTCACCGACTTTATCGAACTCTATATCCCGCCGCAGAAGGGCCGCACCCATATTCTCCGGGTTATCAGGGAAATTCTCTTTTTTACGCCGGAACGAAAAGAGACGGACCTCCGCGTCCCCCTCGATTTCGTCAACAGGGTGATCAAGCGGAAATGCGTGGCCTTCCTGATCTCCGACTTTTGCCTTGGTGAGGACTTTGATGGTACTCTGGCCCGGCTCTCGCACACTCTGAGGATCGGCAGTAAACGGCACGACCTTATCAGCCTTATGGTTTCAGACCCCAGAGAAACTGAGTTGCCCGACATCGGCAGGATCACTCTGGAAGATGCGGAAAGCGGACATCAGGTGGAGCTCAATACCTCCGATCCGGCAGTACGCCGCGGCTATCGCGAAATCGCCGAAGAAAACCGGCGCAAGATACACCACACCATTCGTTCGGCCGGTGTTGACCTGCTCGATCTTTCCACTGCAGTATCCTACCTGCCGCCGCTGTTGGGCTTTTTCGGAGCACGCCGGAGGAGGATGCGTCGATGAAAGTGCTTGCTCGGATTTTTCACCACAGCTTGATGATGGTGATATGTCTTCCTGTCTCGGCGATCAGCCAAAACGATCTGATGCTGCAGCATTCCAACACACCTCCAGCCGCTGCCGAAAACCAGGACCTCTACGATATTTATGGACCTGTTTTGCTGCCGGACCCTGTCAACTGGCCGCTCTATATTGCCGCCGCTGTCGCTGCCGCCGCCGTCATTGCCCTTGCTGTTTTTTTCCTGAAACGACGAAAGAAAAAGAAGCCTGAGACAGTTGTTGCTCCACATCAGGCAGCCCTGGCCGAACTTGCTTCAGCCCGCGCCTATCTTGAGAGGGGTCAGTCGCTGCTCTATGCACAGAGGATCTCGGAAATATTGCGAGGCTATATCGAGAAAAGATTCTCCATTCGTTCCACCCGGCAGACGACCTCCGAATTTCTCTTATCGATTCAAACTGAACAGGAGAGTAAGCCCGCTTTGTTACTGCCTTTTGAGAAGTTTCTGGCCCATTGTCTCAACCAATGTGATCTGGCCAAATATGCCTGCAAAACGACAGACAGGGAACAGATGGAAGAGATGGAGAAGAGTATCCGGCTTTTCATCGAGGATACCATCACGGAGGAGAAATGATGCGATTTGTCTATCCCCAGCTTCTCTGGCTGCTCGCTCTTTTACCGCTGCTGCTGATTCTCAAGGGTAAAAGAGGCGCCGCCCCGGCGCTATTGTTTTCCTCGACCACCGTGGCGAGAACCCTTGCCCTGGGCCGTAAAATGAATGCCGGGAATGTAGCCCTGACCTTCAAATTACTTGCCATGGCCTTTTTAATTGCGGCCCTCGCCAGGCCGCAGCAGGGCAATACAACCACGGAAATTCACGCCAGTGGAATAGATATTCTTCTTGCCGTCGATGTTTCAGGATCCATGGAAGCCATGGATTTTACCCTGCGGGGCCGCTCGGTAAACCGGCTCGATGCGGTGAAGGATGTTGTGGCGAAATTCATTGAAGACCGCCCAAATGACCGCATCGGCCTGGTGGCTTTCGCCGGTAAACCCTATCTGGTCAGCCCGCTCACTCTCGACCATGACTGGCTGCTCAAACGACTCGATTCCCTGCATATAGGTATGATCGAGGACGGCACCGCCATCGGTTCGGCCATCGGTACATCGGTGAACAGGCTGCGGGATCAGGAAGCTACATCCCGCATTGTCATTCTGCTCACCGACGGCGTCAACACCAGCGGCAGGGTGCCGCCGCTGATCGCCGCCGAAGCGGCGCAGGCCATGCAGATAAAGGTATATACCATCGGCGCCGGAACCCGCGGCCTGGCCCCCTACCCGGTCATGCAGGGAGGCAAACGGCGTCTGGTCAAAGCCCAGGTTGATATAGACGAGGAGACCCTGCGCAAAGTTGCCGACAAGACAGGGGCACTCTATTTTCGCGCAACCGATACAAACTCGCTTGAAGAAATATATGCCGAGATCAATTCCATGGAGACAACCATCCGAACCATAAAAAAATTTGAAAATTATCGGGAGCTCTTTCCCTATTTGCTGGCGGCGGTCTTTGTCCTTCTGGCCACATCCTTCGCTGTCGACCGTAACCGTCTGCCTTAGCCCGAACGTTGCATAAAAAAACGAAAGAAATAAAAATATGCATATTATGAAATATTCGTGATAGGAGTTGTCATGAATTTTGCTCAACCTCAATGGATAGCTGCCGGGCTGCTCTGCTGCAGCGCCATCTATCTCCTTCATCTGCATCTGGAGAAAAAGCGCAACCTGGCCCTGCAGGTCTTTGCCGCCCAAACCCTGCTGGCCGGTCTGACCCGCAATGTCTCTTCGAACAAAAGAAAGATCAGGCTTTTTCTGCTCCTGGGCACTGTTTTTTTCTGTTTTATGGCACTGGCCCGTCCGCAGTACGGTCATCACTGGATAGAGGTGAAGCGCAAGGGTATCGATATTCTCTTTGCCATAGACACATCCGCCAGCATGCTCGCTGAAGATATACGTCCCAATAGACTGGAGCGTTCAAAATTTGCAATCCTCGACTTCGTCAACCGGCTCGAGGGCGACAGGGTCGGCCTGATGCCTTTTGCCGGCTCAGCCTACCTCATGTCCCCTTTAACGGTTGATTACCATGCCTTCGAACAATCGCTTCAGGCTGTCGACACCACGCTTATCCCCGATCCCGGAACCAATCTGGCCGCTGCCATCACGCAGGCGGAATCGGTACTGCGCAACGATGCCAACCATAAGCTCCTGATAATAGTCACCGATGGAGAAAATCTACAGGGGGATGCCATAGCGGCCGCCTCCACTGCCGCCGAAAGAGACCTGACCATTTTCACCGTCGGAGTCGGCACTCCCGAAGGAGAACTCATCCCTTTGAAAAAAGGCGACTCTCCGGAATTCGTCAAGAATGATTCCGGTCAGTTTGTCGTCTCCAGGCTGGATGAGCAATCTTTGCGGGACATCGCCCAAAAAACCGATGGCCTTTATGCGCCGCTGGGCAACAGGGGGCAGGGTCTTCAGACGATTTACAATGAGAAGCTTATTCTTATCCCCAAGGAAGAGCTTGCCGAGAAACGGCATAAGGTGCCGGTGGAACGATTCCCCTGGTTCCTGGGCATCGCCCTTCTCCTGTTATTTGTGGAATACCTGATGGTCAGCCGCCGGATAGAGGGGTTGGCCTTTCAACTCCCCAGAAAGCTGCGTGGCAAAACAATAATGATGCTATTCCTGCTGCCTGCAGCCATATTTCACTCTCCTTCCGCCATCATGGCATCGCCTGGAGAACAGGCTTTTCAGGAAGAAGACTATCTGGCTGCAGCCGAATATTATGACAACGCCCTTGCAGATGATCCCGACAATGCCGCCCTGCTCTACAATTACGGAACCGCTGCCTATAAGAACAATCTCCATGATGAAGCAATTACTTCCTTCAACAGGGCGCTTCAGAGTGACGATCTTCTTCTCCAGCAAAAAGCCTACTACAACCGGGGTAATGCCCAATTCAAAAAGGGTGAAGAGAGCCTGCAGGCTGATCCCCGCAAAACCATTGGACACTGGCAGAACGCTTTGGCATCATATGAGGCTTCCCTGCAGCTGCAGCCTGATAATAAGGAAGCGGCAGCCAATCACGATTTTGTAGAAAAAAAACTGGAAGAGCTGCAACAACGGCAGCAGGAGCAGAATAAGGAAGAAAAAAACCAGGGCGAAAAAGACACCGACAGCGAAAACGGTAATCAGAACAGCTCGGAACAAGAGCCCCCCCCGGAGCAACAGGATAAAGAAGGGGAAAACAGCGGCGAGATCGCTGCTGAACCGGAAGAGCAGGAAAGAGGAGGCCGGGAAGAGACGACTGAGCCGGAAGAGCAAGAAGACACGGAGAAAAAATCGCAGCCGGAGAGCTCGAAGGACGGAGAGAAACAGCGGCAGGGACAGGAAGGAAAAATGAGCAAGGAGGAAGCCCGGCAGTTGCTGGAGGAGATGAAAAATGAAGACGGCACCCTCAATTTTATCCCCAAAACGGATCATAAGCCATCCAACACCCAAGGGAGAAACTGGTAATGAGCAGATTTTTTGATATGTCTCGGCTCGGGATAGTTTTTCTTGGGTTTTTAATTCCATTTTTTCTGTCAGGACCCAATCCCGTTCTGGCCCGGAATACACCTGATCTTACTGTTGCCCTTAATACATTGGCCTTCTCAATCGATTCGCCAGCCTATCTTTCAATTACCGTCACCGGCGCATCTTCGGCCGATATTGATCTGCCGGAGGTTGAAAACCTGATTTTTCAGAGAAGGGAGCAGCGCTCCAGCACTCAGGTGATAAATAGTTCCATAACCTCTTCAATCACCTATATTTACGTAATACAGGCCCTGCGAACGGGAACTTTCACCATCCCTTCCTTTAAAGTGAAGACCGGAAATGAAATACTTTTGTCGGAACCGCTCACCTTTGAAGTAAAATCAGGAAGCTCTTTAAATGAACCGAATCCAGTCAGCACTGAGAAGGAAAATGATTCCAGCAAAAATGTCTTTGTCATTGTCGAAGGTTTGCCGGAGAAGGCTTATGTCGGGGAAATTCTGCCGGTTCAGATCAAAGCGTATTTTCGTCAGGGCATACGCGCTGAAATCCAGAGAATACCGGAGATCAACGGCGAGGGTTTCATGCTCAACCCGTCCTCGGGCGAAGCTGAACAGAAAGTCGAAGCCCATAACGGCAGAACTTACTCCGTCATTACCTGGCGGTCGTCCCTTTCGCCGATCAAGGAGGGCCAATATGATTTCCAGGTAAATCTCGATTCCACTCTGCTGGTGCCGCAAAAAAACAGCAGGTCGCCTTTTTTCGGCAACGACCCTTTAGCTGATGATTTTTTTGGCGATCTTTTCGGCAGCATAAAAAGAGAGGAGGTTCATCTGCTCAGTCCGAAGCACCCCATGGTCATCCTGCCTCTGCCACAACAGGGCAGACCTGAAAGTTTCAGCGGCGCGGTGGGCAGATTCGAATTTGACCTGAAGGCCGCTCCCGATACTATCGGAATTGGGGATCCTGTGACCCTTACTATGACGATTTCGGGAAAAGGCAATTTCGACAGGGTTTCCGCTCCGCAATTTCCGGCAGGCAGTGAGTGGAAAACCTATTCTCCTACCGTACGCTTTGAAAATGACGGCAGCAGCTATCAGGGCAAAAAGATCTTCGAACAGGCAATTGTTGCCGAACGTGCTGAAATAAAAGCTATCCCAGCACTGAGCTTCAGTTTTTTCGATCCTGAAAAACAAACATATGTAACCAAAACGACGGCTGCGCTGCCGCTTACCATAAAAGTAGACCCTGCCCATGCATCCGCCCCGGCCTTGTCTCCAGCGGAGCTGGCGACAAGCCCGCCACAGCAGAGCGAAAGTCCACCGGCTGTGCAGCTACGCCTGGAAACCGGGACATTCGTCACGGAAATCATTCCTGTTTATCAGCGCAGCTGGTTTATTGCCATCCTGATCCTCTGCACACTTTTACTGCTTTCGATATTGACAGTGACCCTACTGAGAAATCACCGCGCCGGCAACAGTGAACTGCTGCTCCAAAAGCGTCAGCGGAAACATCTTTCTGCGGAACTGCAGGCTCTGATGCAGGACATTGAAGCCGGCGATGAAGCTGCTTTTGTACTCCGCTGCCGACGCATCATTCAAGCGCAGCTGGCGCTGCCATGGAAAATGGCGCCTGCCGCCATAACCCTGCATGATTTGCAGAGCAGGCTGCCTGCGGATTCGCCGCTTATTCTTCTCTTTGCGGCGACGGAAGAACATGCCTACGGTGGGCTGCACCTCTCAACCGAGGAAATGAAAAAATATTTTACAGTTGTGGAAAAGGAACTGGGGGAGGTGATCTCATGATCCAGCTCAGCCGAATTGGAATGCTTGCCGGCAAACTTGTGGGTACCCTGAAAAATGAGATTTTTCGCTCACGGTCGAGGCGTGGCAGCAAAATTTACCGGAGGCATATATTTTATATTCCGAAGATAAATTTTACTGACACAACGAAGAGATTGGGTGAAAAGGCCATTTCTCATGGTGGCCTGTTGTTTATCATTATGATAATGCCGCTCTACACCAGCGGCCATTGCGCTGAAACCGGGCAGGCCCCAGCCCAAAGGTTCGATGAGGCCAACCAGGCCTATACCGAGAGGAAGTATCAGCAGGCCATCACAATTTACAGAAGCTTGATCGGCGAATATGGCTTTTCCGCGGAACTCCTCCATAATCTGGCTAACAGTTATGCCGGCGCAGGGCAGGATGGAGAGGCGATTCTTCACTACCTGCGCGGGTTGAGAATCGCCCCGGGAGATGACGACCTGCGCGGAGATCTTGCCATGATACGAGAGAGGAACGGGCTGTTTTCGGAGCAAAAAAGTCTGGGAGAGAAGCTTCTCGTTCGCTATGACATGAACCAGTGGGCGTTGCTGGCGCTTTGCGGCTACGGTGTTCTCACCCTGCTTCTCATGTTATCCCTGCGCTTCCGTTTGAGAAAAGGGCGGTCGACTCTCTGCCTCCTGCTTATCGGTTTTATTGCTCTCGCCGGTCTGGGCGCCTATCGGCAGCACACCTTGTGGAATAGCGGAGTGATTACCGAAGAGGACATCAGGCTGCTGACATCCCCTTTTGATTCAGCCGCTTCTCTGGGCAGTCTGGAAGAGGGGACCCTGGTCCATGCCGGTAAGCAACATGGAGACTATCACTATGTACAGGACGAGAGAGGGCGATCAGGATGGATTCCCACTACCTCCTTTGAGCAGATCAATACCAGCCATATCACATATTCCCAAGATGGTGTTGGACGATAGAAACCGCGGCAATGACAGCGGTTTCAGCCCGCAGTATCCGCTGTCCCAGACCCACCGTTTGCCAGCCGGCGCGGCCGGCACACTCAATTTCCTCCTCGCAGAAACCGCCTTCCGGCCCGAAAAGGAGAAAAACCGGACTGCCGGGCCTTAACGGCTCCTGCAGGGAGGCCAGGTTCGTCTCCCTTTCATGCTCCCAGAAAAGCAGTTTTACCACATTGTCTTCGATTTCCGGCAGGTCGATAATCTCTTCGAAAGGGTGGATGGCCTGAAGATCCATGGGTCGGGAGCGCAGACATTGTTTGCATGCCTCGTCGATAATGCGGCGCCAGCGCTCCCCCTTTCCCCGATATTGCCGTATCAAATCACCCTGGCAGCGACTGCTCAAAAACGGGTAAAAGCCGTCAACCCCGAGCTCGGTACATTTCTGCAGCACCAGTTCCAGCTTTTTTGTTTTTATAACTCCCTGTCCAACCAGCAATCCGGTATTTCCCTTCTTCGCTCCGCTCCTCTCGGCCAGTATGCGCAGCCGCACATTCTCGGATGTGTCCATAATTTCAGCAAGATAAATAGTCCCTTTACCGTCTTGAAGCTCTACCTGCCGACCAGGCTTGTAACGTAGAACCCTGCTGATATGACGTGATTCGTCTGCACAGAGAATCACCGTCTCTCCGCTACGTTGTTCAGTATTAAAGAAAAATCGTCTCATAATCCCATACCATTCCTAGTGCGATAGTGACAAGCTATCTTCTTTCCACAGATTTATCCAGATTTTTTACAGGGCAGCTGACCAGTCCCCGGGCAGCTAATATAAAATTCATTTTCCTGCCTTTACTTATGCCTCCCAAAATTTATTGTTCCAATAAGGAAGTGTTATCGCACCGGTGCCGCCGGAGAGCATATCGAGCTTTATGAGCCCGGAATCAACAGGAGTACTCAGGAGGAGCGTCAGGCCGGAATGATTCTTCCGAGGCAGTCAGAACAGCTGTAATTAATAAGCGGGCCAGCGGCGCCGGCCTGATTACCGGACGCAAGGCCTTCCAGCGGCCGATGCGGGAAGGAGTAAAGCTCCTGAATACCAGTCATGTATCTCTCATATGCGGTAACCATAGCCTGGGTCTCTTTAAAAGAAAAATGATCCATTTGTTTGACATCCAGGCTTAACTCAACTATTAATCTGAATAACTGGTATTTGCCCTCGAAATCAGCACAATTACATCACCCTGAACATGAATAAAAATGACCGTAGGTACCACGAACGCTTTCTCCTGCAGCTCCAGGCCAAATTAAGTGCAGCTGCGGATAGTGCGGGAAATCCTATCAATGAAGTAACCACCGCGGTAAATATAAGCTCCGGTGGCGCCTTCCTGATCACCGATATACCAATTCCCCTGGCCAGCAGGGTATACCTTGAATTTTTGGTCGACTACGATCAATTGAAAAAACTCCGTTTTATCCTTTCGGCGGGCAGCCTGAAGAAGCTCGGAGCCGAGAAAATCTGGGTTAAGGCAACAGGGGTCGTTATTCGCGCCGAGGAGACGGGTCTGGGGATCATTTTTGATCAGGACTACCAGCTTTCACCCATGGATACCGCCGGGTAATTCCGGAATCAGCGTACCTTTTTCAAAAGCAGCGCCGCCCATTCATCCCGGTCCTTTCTCTTTTGCAGGCTAAAGCCCAGATCCTCGTAAACGTCGATTAGAGACTTCGCCTGCCGCTCCTGGAGAATACCCGAGAGAATCACAAGGCCATCCTTTATGGTCAGGCGATATAAATCTGCCGACATCCACTCTAAGACATCATAGACGATGTTGGCTATAACCAGAGAAGATTCCTCTTCCAATTGTGCCAGTGGAGTCTCTCTTACTGCCATAACGGCACCAAGAGCGTTCTTCTCTATATTCTCGGCAGCCGCAGCAACGGCGATAGGGTCATTATCTATACCAAGTACCTTTTCAGCTCCCAATAGAGCTGCCGCCATTCCCAGAATCCCCGTTCCGGTTCCGACATCGAGTACACTGCGAGGTCCATTGGGCTGCGCCATCACTTCCTTCAGCATCTGCAAGGCAAGAGCCGTGGTGGCGTGGTGCCCTGTGCCGAAGGCCATACCCGGATCCATGACCAGGACCTCTTCTCCGGGTTTAGGCTGGTAGTTCTCCCAGGAGGGCGCTATGACAAGTCCATCAGTAACGGCAAAAGGTAAAAAATGCTTCTTCCAGTTCTTTCCCCAATCCTCCTCTTCTATTATCGTCCAGCTGAGTTCAGGCGGGTTTACCTGAAAAATCTCCGCCAGCTCCAGAGTGTGATCAGCAACCAGCCGGAGTACCTCTTCAAGCTCATCCTGAGACGGATTTTCCTTCTCAACATAGGCATTGAGGGACTTCAGATAAATATCTTCATCAATGCCGATTTCCACCCCCGCACCGACGATGCCGATAAGGAAATCGGCAATAGAATCGACGAGAACCGGTTCTGTAATAAATGAGAGCTTTAGCCATCTTTTCATTTTAATCCTTGTTGCCTGGTTAAGATTTCAAACGATCGCCTTCATAAGTCATGGGCATTCTTTCATCCAGCTGTCTGCTCTTTAACTTGAGGGGGAATCAATTAGGATACGACTCCAACAAATATATTTCGACAAAAAAAGTATTTCAGATTACCCTTAGAGGTCTTTGGAACGTGCCCTTCAGTACATAATACTTTGGACACTTTCGACACTCTTGGGAACTCTGCCGAAGAGATTATTCATTACCTCTTAGCATCATATTTTCCCGTGAAACATCATTTTTACAACGCCATCGACTATAATACTCAATTCATTGCCTGCCCTGACTGTGATCTGTTGATGCATAAGATACGGCCCCCCGATGACAGGAAGAGCGCGTGTCCCAGATGCGGCCGTGTACTCCTTCAGCATTGCCGCGACAGTGTAACCAGGTCGCTTGCCCTGGCGTTGGCAGGGATGTGTCTCTACTTCCCCGCCGTCCTCATGCCTCTCTTGACTTTTCAGCAGCTCGGCCTGCACGAAACCGGTAATATCCTACAGACCATAATGAAATTTCTCGACAGAGACTATTATTTTGTTGCCGCAGCCGTATTCTTTTCTGTCGTCATTTTTCCGTTGCTTAAGCTCTCTCTTCTGGCAACTGTGGCTTTATGCCTTCGTCTCCGCAAGTATCCGCCCCATCTGGGCAGATTATTCCGAATATATAACCATCTTGGTGAATGGGTCATGGTCGAAGTCTATCTTCTCGGCATTGTGATAACGGTTATCAAGATGCTGCAAACGGTGGAAATAGATTTCAATATAGGCTTTTTCTGTTTTACAGGCCTGGTATTGATAACCATGGCAAGTTCGCTGGCAGTATGCCGGGAAAGCTTCTGGAATCTTATAGAAAATAAGGGTAAGAGCGATTCGCTGCCGGTACAGAGAGATACGGCTTCTACTTCCCCTTTCGCTAATCTTACGGCGGCCGGCAATAGTCTGGCGGTCTGCAGCGATTGCGACAAGCTCTCGCCTGTCCTGAATTCTATGCCTGAGGGTCAGCAACGCTGCAGTCGCTGCGGCGCTGTTCTTCATCTGCGGAAACCAGCCAGTATAGGCCGGACCTGGGCACTCATAATCGCCGCCGCCCTTTTTCTCTATCCCGCCAATTTTTTACCTATAATGCGTGTCGAATTTTTCGGTATACCCAGCCATTCCACCATTCTCGACGGTATTATTCTCTTCTTTCAGGACGGCTCCTATGTCATAGGGCTGATAATACTTACAGCCTCAATCCTGGTTCCCGTCTTCAAGATTGTGGGTCTGGCCATAGTTCTGCTCACTATTAAATTAAATCGTCCGAGATATCTACGGCAGAAAACCGCTATGTTTCGTTTTATAGCGTTTATCGGCAGGTGGTCCATGCTTGATATTTTTGTCATTGCCCTGCTCGGTTTCTTTGTGAATTTTGGTTTTTTCTCCTCAATTGAAACAGCACCGGCAGCTACCTATTTCTGCCTGATGGTGGTCGCCACAATGCTTGCAGCGCTAACATTCGACCCACGAATCATGTGGGATCTGCTATCCTCGGAAAAACCGCAGGATAAATCGGCCATAACCGGGGAAACACTTCATGGAACCAATTCCTGAATTCAAGAAGAGAAAAGGCATTTCACCGGTCTGGATTCTTCCCATTATCGCTCTGTGCATCAGTGGCTGGATCGCCTATACCAGCTACCAGAATGCCGGCATCGGTATTGTTATTTTTTTTGATGACGCCAGCGGCATCACCCCGGGGAAAACCCAGATAATTTACCGCGGCATTCCTATCGGGCAGATTTCCCGACTCGAGCCTGATCTTGACAACCGGAGAATCAAGGCCCTTGCTGAAATAGACAAAACCGCGGCCGGTCTGCTCGTCGAAGATACCAGGTTCTGGATTGTCAAGCCGGAAATTTCCGCCGCCAGCGTTCAGGGCCTCGACACTCTTCTCTCCGGTAGTTATATCGGCATCCAGCCGGGGACCTCATCGGATCCGGAAGAAACCTTTACAGGATTGTCCTCGCCGCCGCCGATACCGGCCGAAACTCCGGGCCTCCATGTCAAACTGCGCGCAGAAGAGCTGGGTTCCGTGCAAACCGGGTCTGGCATCTATTTCCGAAATATACGTATCGGCTCCGTCACCAATGTTGAACTTGAACAGGGTAACGATTTCGTCATCATCAACATCTACATCAAACCTGATTATGCTCATCTGGTAAAAGAAGACAGCAGATTCAGTAAGGCCGGCGGCATCAATATTTCCGGAAAACTCACCAACCTGGAAGTACAAATAGAATCCCTGGCCTCGCTTTTAAAGGGCGGGATTGTCCTGTTTACCCCGGAGGTATTTAAAGATTCCAAACCTGCACAAAACCGACAGGTTTTCCCCCTGTATGAAAACATCGAATCGGCCAGATACGGCATTCCCATGACACTTCAGCTCGCCTCCAGTACTGGAATTACCGAGGGAGAAACTCAAGTTATCTATCGAGGACTGGTTGCCGGTATAGTCGAAAAGATCGAATTCAACGAGGATGAACGGCATTCGGTAACCGCTCATATCATGCTTGATCCCAGGGCGGAACGGATCCTCCGCAGCACCACTGAATTCTGGATAGTCAGGCCCGAGATTAGTCTCGAGGGCATGGAAAACCTGGATACTATCCTCTCCGGCCCGTATATCACTTTTCTTCCGGGTGACGGGCCATTTAAAAAAAATTTTGAGATTCTGCCGGAACCGCCGCCCCTCAGGCCCCTGCGGCCCGGATCCGAACTGCTCCTCAGCGCCGCGAAATCACACTCTATTAATAAAGGCGCTCCGGTAAAATATAAAGAGAAAAAGGTCGGCGAGGTCCTGGATGTCGGATTTGATGATGATTTTGACAAATCGGAAATACTGATATTCATTTATGAGCAATATGAAGAGCTTGTTCAACCCTCTTCTGTTTTCTGGAAAGAAGGAGGTATCACCTTTGATGCCGGCTTCTCCGGTGTTCATTTGCAGACGGACTCTCTGAATGCCGTCTTAAATGGCGGAATTTCATTTATCACCCCCAAAACTGCCGCCGCCACTTCCCCCGATAAGACTGACAATATCAACTTTTCCGTATATGAAAGTTACGCCGAGGCTGTGAGAGAATCCCCCCTGCTCCAGTCCGACGGTTATCATTTTCAATTAAAAACGGATAATCCCGAATCCTTTAAGGTTGGAACCCCACTCTATTATCAGAAAATCGAGGTTGGGAAAGTAACCGGGTTTCGCCTCTCGGCGGATAACCACACCACAATTATTGACTGTTTTCTGGAAAAACAATACGCGGGTACAGTTAATTCTTCTTCGCGATTTTACAATATCAGCGGCATAACCGTCAAAGGCAGCCTCTCCGGATTCACGGTGGCTGCACAATCTCTTCAATCCATTGTCACCGGGGGTATCGGTTACTTTACCCCTCTGCGGAATGCCCTCCCCCAAAAGAACGACATTTTCCCTCTCTATGCCGATAGAAGCGCGGCCGAAGATATCGATAAGATAACCGTTTCCGTCAGGTTCCGTGAATCAGGTGATCTGCGCAAGGACTCCCCTGTCAGATACAAAGGTGTTGAAATAGGTCATGTAAGTGATCTCAGCTTCGCAGAGAACATGAATGATATAATAGTAAGGCTTTCGATTGATAAAGAAGCCGAGTCCTTTTTTCGGAGCCGCACAATGATATGGACCGAAAAGGCGGAGATGAGCCTTTCCGGCATCAGGAACTTGAAAAATGTTCTTTTTGGCTCCTATCTCAGTATCCTGCCGGGATCCGGCAATCTCAGTAAAGAATTTATCGCTCTGTCCGAACCTCCATCCTTCACCGTGGAGAATACTGCGGGATTGCATGTCATACTTGAAAGCAAGCATCTCGGCTCGCTGAAAATCGACTCACCGGTCTTCTACAGACAAGTAAAAATCGGCAAGGTAGTGAGCTACAAACTCTCCGATACCTTCAGGAGTGTCTTTATCCATTTAAACATTGAAGATCCTTACAGACCTTTAATCCGGGAGAATACCAAGTTCTGGAAAGCAAGCGGCGCCAGGATTGAAGGTGGTTTGTTCTCCGGACTTTCCGTCTCGATAGAATCACTGGAGGCATTATTGGCCGGAGGGATCGCCGTGGCGACTCCGAATAATTCCAGGATGCTGAGTGGTTCGGAAAAATACCACTTCACTCTGCATGATCAGGCCGAAAAGGAATGGCTGGACTGGCAACCTGAAATAAAGCTCGTGGAAGGGGAGGAGTAATCGCCTCCTTCTGTCTGTATATCAAAATTATCTATTCAACAAAGATTTCCTTAATTAATTTTACAGCATTTTTTTATTGATCATCATACTGATATCTTAAAAAATATTAATACTCAAGATCTGACCCTCATTCTTCCCTGAAAAGCCATCCGCTTGATTCATTCATCACTTTCGGTTATAATTTATTCGATCATAAAGACTTGAAAGAAATTGAAGCGGCAGCAGAGCTTCGTCTTTCACTGCCCGTTATCGACTGCGACACATCTCATTATCCCGGCTTTTTCACCCTTGATACTGTCGTATACTATTAATATCGATTTTCCATACAGGTTTCTTATGCCGGAAAGCGCCTTTTCCTGACATTATTCTTATGAAAGAAGAGCTTACTCAAGATGCAATGAAGCTGCCGCTCTTGATTTCGGTTCCTCATGGCGGCTATAGCGTTCCCCCTGATATAGTGCATCGGATAGCCTTGGATTTTTCGGATATTTTTCCCGATAGCGATCCTTGTACCCGTTCCATCTATTCTTTCAGGGATGAAGTCTGCTATTACCATGATTCCAATATCGCCAGAGCCATAATCGATCTCAACAGAGCTCCCGATGATCTGCCTCCCGAAAATCCTGATGGTGTGGTCAAGAACCACACGGTCATGGAAACCCCGGTGTACCGTCAGGGACACCGACCTGATAGTCGGCTCATCCAGGATCTGCTGGAAAGATATTACTACCCCTATCATCAGCAAATAGCTGAGGACATGACTGATCCCGCCCTGGTCTGCGGTCTGGATTGCCACTCGATGCTCGAGTATCCTCCAGGGACCGATACCGGAGAAAATGAAAGACCTTTTATCTGCCTCAGTAACTGCGGTGATGAAAACGGCTCGGGAGAAGATCTGGATATCTCCTGCCCCGCTGATCTTATCAATCTCTTTGCCGACTGTCTGCGCTCTGAATTTCCCGAAGAAGCGGACCGGATCGTTCTTAATAATCCCTTTAAAGGCGGACATATCTCACAACTGCACGGCAAGCAGATTCCCTGGATTCAGATCGAACTTAACCGAAGCGCTTACCTGCGTCGTCCGTGGTTCGATCCTGAAAGCCTGCAGGTAAATGGAAAACGGCTGCAGTATCTGCGCCATAAGCTATTCCAGGCCATTCTTTCCTTCTGTGAAGAAGCTGGCAGCATGCGTTATTTGCCGAATCAACCCAGTCTGCAGTATCATCTGAGACATTTTGCCCCGTCCCTTCTGTAGTTTTTCAATTTTCACCTTGTTGTTTTTCCACAGGAATCCCGCTTTCTAAAGATAATATACCCCTCGAGTGTCGTCCCGCATTGCTTTGACAATCACATCCGTCTCTGCTACATTCTCCCGGCTGTTTCTTGTTTCTCCTACATACTTCCGGAGTCTTTTAATGTTCAACACCAGTCAGACAGGCACCTATGGTTCCGCAATGGCCTTTGCCACGGCAAAATGGGCGATTTTTCTCATTCTCATCCTGACCTATATACTTGTCTATTTCCACAGAATGGCCCCAGGGGTTGTCTCTGAATATCTGATGATGGAATTTCAGATTAGCGGCACCCAGTTGGGAACCCTTTCTGCTATTTATTTCTTCGTCTACGCATTTATGCAGATTCCTTCGGGTGTGCTTGCCGATACCCTGGGTACACGAACATCTATTATCAGCGGTAATCTCACAGCAGGGCTCGGTTCCCTCTGTTTTGGCCTGGCGACCTCTTTTGAAATGGCATGTGTCGGCAGATTTCTCGTAGGCCTGGGAGTCTCTGTTGTTTTTGTCGCAATAATGAAAAATAATTCGGTCTGGTTTAAAGAGAGGGTTTTTGGTGTTATGAGCGGTCTTACCCTGCTGGTAGGCAACCTTGGTTCTATTCTGGCAGCAGGACCGCTTTCGCTCCTTCTCGATCATTATACCTGGAGGTCTATATTCACCGGTATCGGAGCGATGTCAATTGTACTGGCTATCCTGGGTTTTCTTGTGGTTAGAAACAGGCCGGAAGATCTTGGCTTCTCCGCCCCTAACGGTCCTGGAAACCTTCGGGACGGGCTCCAGGACAGCTGGATGAAGAATCTTCTTGATGTCATGAGAATAACTCGAATCTGGCCCGGTTTCTGGGTGCAGTTCGGTATGGTAGGGGGGCTCTACTCCTTTATGGGTCTCTGGGCGATCCCGTTCCTGCGGGACACCCAGGCAATGGGCAGGAACCAGGCGGCCGATTATGTTAGCATGATGATGCTTTTTTTTGCCGGGGGCGCACTTTTTTTGGGCTGGTTTTCCGACAAATTAGGCAAAAGGAAACCTATACTGCTCGGCAGCGTCCTCTGTTATTTTGGGGTCTGTGCACTGCTGATGTTCAGCCCATGGCAGCCGGGCCCTGCCGGATATATTCTTTTCAGTCTCATGGGATTTGCCGGAGCAGGGTTCGTTTTGACCTTTGCCTGTGCCAAGGAGATAATTCATCCTGAACTTTCCGGCATGGCAGTAAGTGTTGTCAACACCGGCTGTTTTATCGGCACTGCTCTGATGCAGCCTCTTTTCGGCTGGATAGCTGATATTTACTGGGATGGCCGGGTAGTGGATGGCATGCGTATCTACTCGGCGGCCGATTATCATCATGGATTTTGGGCGATGCTCGTTTTTGCGGCTATAGCGGTTTTGGGTGCGATACAGGTCCGGGAAACCGGATGCCGCAATATTTACAGAAGCTTCAGCTGAAGTATGGAACTCCCATCGTGATTCCTCGACAGGCACTGTTGAAAGCAGAGGACCACGAGAGGCCGGATCTAAATAGATAGGCAGAGCGCTATTTTCGGTGAAAGATTAATGCTTCTTCCGTTTCCTCTTAATATTGTAGCGTTTTTGGGCTTCGGCGGCGATTTTGCCGACATTGAGTCCTATATCTTCTTTGGGCATGATGGTATACAGATTATATTTCAGGGAACGCCTTCCCGGATTGGTCTGACAATAAACGCGCAATATCCCCAGGATTGTCAGATCGCCGTATTCCGCAAAAACATCTTCCGGCCGTAATTTTATCTTTCTTCTCTTCATCTCCTTGAGAAGCGGGGGAGTGATGGCCTCAAAGGAGATTGTGGCGAACTCTCCAAATTTTCCTATGCCTACAATCCTGGTGAGTCCGGTAAAGTTGTTTTCCTTATATCTGGTATCATGACAAACGACAATATACGGAGGATAGAGGCACTTGCCGTCACTCGAGACCGGTTTTTCCCTGGCCCTGTCAAGATCCCGGGTAAAGATCTGAGTTTGCTCCCGGGAGAAGTTGAATTCTGCCTTGTAATAGGCGAAGAAAAGAGGTGGGTTTATGAGCCCTACGGAAAGACAGGAACTGATGCGGGTACGGGCGCCATAGGGTGGTTTCATGTAGATCGGACAGTGACTCCTGATGATGTCGTCTGCACTGATTTCGATCGGAGCAGAATTACCGATTTTCATCTTTCTACGGTGGGCCGCCCTTTTATAGGTAAAAATTCTTCTCGCCGCCTTGGAAAAAAAACCGCCGTCAAGGTTGATCCCATTAGCGATGCCATCCGGGTAGAGCAATGTGGCATTGTCATATCTCATGGACTCTCGGATTTTTTTCCTGAAACTCTCTCCGTCGATCTGACCATAAGGCGAATAGGGGATAAATTGCTCATCGACATCCTGGTAGATCAATCCCCCGGGAGTAAAAATTGCCCCTTTGTTATCAAATTTTCCTGTTGCTCCTTCATCGTTCTTACCAGGTAAAAATCCGTCCTCGTTTAGCCCAAGCATCCTCCAGAGAGTATCCAGGCGAATTGCCACAATCTCCCGAATCAACTCATTATCAATGATTGCTTTTTTAGTGACCATATTGAAACGATTTATACCTGATAAAGAAAATAATATTTATTTGCAAATACTTACGCTCTTTCAAAAAGCGGTGCATCCGAGAGAGAAGCAAAGATTCCGTTGGTCTCGGAACCTATATGTTATTGTATTTTTAATTCATTTTCAACACCTGCCGGACGGCATCAATGCCTGTGGGTGTGTTTTTCCCTCTTGCTCCTGTGTTTCATCAGGAATGAATAGGCACAGGTTCGAAGGTTGAAGAGAAGCAGCCTCATTCTGCTCTTTCAGACTGCCAACTCAATTTCAGCAGAAAAAAGCTCACGGGAATATAAGCGGATAGAGCCAGAGCCGCTATTGAGGGGTAAATTATTCGTGTTTCCGGTGAATAAATGAGAAGAAAAGACACAAATGCAGGTACCTTGTCAAAATGGAGCATTGAAAAAAGGGCAAGGATAATTTTTCTCATCAAATCAGGATAATCCGGCGCAACCCCTTTGGAGGCTTTGTAAAAGAGAAAAAGTGCCGCCATTGTGCCTATAAGGTAGAGACAAGTTCCTGCAAAGACGTACATCCCGAGTGTGCCGGAGTCCATACTGAGCCGCTTTTCATCAGAGGGAAACCAGAGCAGGGCCGGAAGAAAGACACTGAGGATATAGGCAAAGAATCCTCCTATAAAATACTGGAAATGATGGGATGATACCGTCTCTTCTTCGGCACTCTCCTTTCTCCCGGAGAAAAGCAGCGCCGCAATTCCTGCCAGTATGAGGGCCAGGAGAAAAAATGGCCAGGCCGCCCCATCACCATAGATGGGGAACCACAGTTGCCTGTTTTGCTGGGGCACTACGAAGAGGATTCCGAAAAAAACGGAAGCCAGAGCCCCGAACCCGATAAGCAGACCACTCATCACGCGAGCGTATCCTGCCATGTAACTTATTGCAGAGGCCCCTGAAACAAAAAGTACCAGTATAATTCGTATAATCATAAACTCACTCCATTAATTCAGACAGCGTCCCTGCGGTTTCCTCCAGCCTTCAATCCGGAACTATGGATCCATCCTGTTTTTCTGGAAATTTTCTTCTTCATTTATTAAAAGGAACCTCGTCAATGTACTTATCATACCATCAATACCGGGACCTACAGACAATTTTCTTTTCATTGCTGATAAGTAATGTAATAATGATTTCATCAGATTAAAAATGACTTCTCCAAATTTTCCAGCCTTTGACGCCGTAGCCGTGTTCTACAGTTCAAGCAGAGTAAACCAGCCATGTTGATTGCCATTATCTCGGATATCCACGGAAATCTCGAAGCTTTTCAGAAGGTAATCGATCATATGGAAGCGCAGCAACCGGAAAAGGTGATCTGCCTGGGTGATCTGATCGGTTATGGCCCCGACCCCGATGAGGTCGTCCGCCTCTTTCGATACAAGGGATATTTATCCGTACTCGGTAACCATGAGGCGGCCCTGCAAAATCGGCGGATGCGGAACTGGCTGAATTTTCCGGCCCGGGAAAATTCAATTGAAACCGAAAAACTGTTGTCCAGAGAAAGTTTCGACTTTTGCTGCGGCCTCCCTGAGACTATAACTGTCGAAAATGCTCTTTTTGTTCACGGTTTTCCGCCTGCCTCGGTATTGCGCTCTGTAACCATGGCCTCAGATAGTGATTTGAAGAACTACTTTAAAAGCACGAATACCGATCTTTGTTTTGTCGGACACACCCACGAACTCCTTATCTTCTGCTGGGATGGCAAGAGTCTGAGGCGGGAATCTCTCGACCAGGACACATACCAGCTCCACCGGCAACATAAATATATCATCAACACTGGAAGTGTAGGTCAGCCCCGGGACGGCTCCAACAGTGCAAAATACATCCTCTGGGATACCGTGAGGCATCGCCTGGAAATCATCCGGATCAAGTATGATTATAGATCCACGGCGAGAAAAATTCAGAAGCGTGGTTTTTCGGAAGCATTCGGACGCAGATTATTATGAGAACAATCGGTAAATATATTGTCCAGGGAAGAATTGGCAGAGGCGGTATGAGTTCGGTATATAAAGCCCGGGCTCCAATAACGGCACGCACTGTTGCCATAAAAATCCTGCAGCCCCGAGATGACATTTTTATAGAACTGGTCGGGGAGGAGGGGCTCCGGAAAATATTTCTTGAAGAGGCGCGCCTGATGGGGGAAATTTCCCATGATCATGTGGCCAAGATTCTTGATTGTGACGAGAACGACGGCTCGCCGTTCATTGTTCTTGAATATTTCGCTCATTCCATCGGTTCGCTCATTGGAGAGACATACCTGCTGGAAGAACCTTCCAGGGTTATCAGCCTCAATAAGGCCTACCGCTATATTCGCCAGGCACTGCACGGGCTGGAAAGGCTGCATTTCGCCGGTATTATTCACCGTGACATAAAACCTTACAATCTGATGATCACCAACGATGACCGAATAAAGATTATAGATTTCGGTCTCTCCAGGGTCCGCGGAGAAGAAAAGACGGCCATACCCGGCTTGCAGGTGGGTTCTCCCTATTATGCCGCCCCGGAACAGGAAAAGGAACCGAAAAATGCCGACGAGAGGGCAGATCTCTTCAGTGTCGGCATCATGGCCTACCGTCTGGTGACCGGCCGGCTTGTCAGCCATAAGCAGCACATTTCTCCCCCCAGCAGCTTCAATCCCGATCTGGATTCCGAATGGGACGACTTTCTGCTGAAAAGCATCAGCAGAGATACCCGGCAGCGGTTCCAGTCGGCACTTGAAATGAGACAGCACCTCGATGAGCTTTATACAGGCTGGGTCCGACGGTCAAAAAAGGATTGTACATACATGGCGCAAGACCCGGTAAAAACCCAACCGATCCCGCGTTCCCTCCGTTCCAGGCCGGTCTTTATCCTTCATAAGCAACTGCAAAAAGAATTTGATCTCGACTCGCTCATGCGTCCAAAAAACTACAGTTCCCATCGCTTTGAAATCAGAGACAACAACCTTCTGGCATGCCTGGATACCGGTCAACTCTGGCAGCGGCAAGGTGCAGGCTTTCCGCTCACCTGGAACAAGGCCCATGAATATATCGACTACCTCAACAGCAGACAATGGCAGGGGTACACTCACTGGAGACTGCCGACCACTGAAGAACTTGGCTCTCTTCTGAGACCGCCTACTTCCATGCGGGATTTCTGCTTCGCCTCCTATTTTTCACAGGATATCCACTGGCTCTGGAGCAGCGACACCTGCACCAGGCAAAAAGCCTGGGTGGTGGATATTCAGGAGAGCTATTTTCAGGAACTGGACAAAGACGGTATGGCCGCTGTCTGCGGTGTTGTTTCCAAGTGAATATAATAGTAACTATTCAGCAGCACCCTATCTGCACGCCCATCTGGAGCACCCGAAGTCGGAGTGTATGCCCGTCTCGGTGCTTACCTCAAAACAGTTACAGTTTAAGGTAAGCTACTGATTTTATTTGCTCATTGCTGAATAGTTACAATATATATTACAGGGAAACTTCGGGATCTCCACTGCCTACAAGTGGTAATATTTTGTTAACCTTGAAATACACCAGATGCCGGACAGCTTCCTTGTTCTCTTCATATTTCCCCTTTCTTCTATATATTTCCTCTATTTTTGCCGAATCCTGCTCCTCCGACGTCTTTTCCAGATACAACCTGATGCCGCTTACCCCTTTTCCCTCCGTCATGAATAAATACGCCGCCTTGGGATTTTCCTGAAGATTGCTGTGGCTCAATTTTTCTCTCATGATAAAGGCAATCTGTTGATCCTCCATAAAGTGAGGAGTGGCATACACCGCCGCATCCACGTTTCCAGCTCCATCTGCGGTAGACAAAACTCCCCGACCGCTATTCGTTTCAAAAAAATCCTGAAGTTTCATTTATTTTTCTCCTTATAAAAGGTTCTGCCCTGAATGAGAGTTTTTCTCAAGAAGCTTCTTCAGCCAAACCATAAAGCACAAGCCGTTAAAATCAATCAGCTCTTATTTGATATTTCCTGTGTACTGGCCATTCTATTCTTTCGACATCCGACCATTCGTTATTACCTTATGCAGTGTTTTCACTTTTACTGTAAATCCCCTAATAATCCGGCCTGGATCAGCGGTCCTGGAATACATTTTATCATGAATAAACCAACACTCGGCCATCATTTCTCATGACTCTGCCGCATTTACTTCTTGCTCTGCTGGCTAATTTCGCCTGGGGGTTCAATTTCATTGCCGGAAAAATCGGCGTGGATCATTTTCAGCCGCTGCTGTTCACCAGCATCCGTTTTATCTTTCTTCTGCTGCTGATGCTGCCCTGGCTGAGGCCGGCCAGGGGATATATGTGGCCTCTGCTGAGGGTTTCATTTCTGCTTGGAGTGCTACATTTCGGCATGATGTTCACAGGTCTAAAAGCAGGAGGCAATATTGCCTCCATTGCAATTGCTACTCAACTGTATGTGCCTTTTTCAGCCGGGTTGGCTGCGATTTTTCTGCGTGAACGCATCTCCCTTGTAAGGATACTGGCAATAATGATTGCTCTGATGGGTGTAATGGTCATCGGCTTCGACCCCATTGTCTTTACTCACCTGGATGCCATGATCTGGGTGATCGGAGCAGCATTTGCCATGGCCGGTGCCACAATATTGATGCGCCGCTGTCCCAATCTCGGAGTCTTCAAGCTGCAGGCCTGGATAGCCTTGACAGCATCGCCTTCTCTTTTGCTGCTTTCCTTTATTTTCGAATCCGGACAGGGACAGATTCTGGCGGATACACGCCTGCTTGACTTCTGGTCTCCACTTTACTCAGCAATCGGTGCCTCTATAGTTGGTCATGGGATCGTGTATTTCCTTATTGGCCGATACCAGGTATCGGTGGTAACACCACTGCTCTTGCTTGCTCCTATTCTCGCCTCGGTTTTTGGAGTATTCTTCTTTAATGACGTACTGGGTTGGAAGCTGATAGTCGGTGGGGCAATGACACTGCTGGGTATTCTGGTGGTTTCCATTTATCCTGATCTTCAAAGGAAGAAGCGGCGCCTGGATGAGACATAGTCGTTCACCGTTATGAAATTCATAACAACCAAGAGGCAGTCAGTCCCTGCTAAGTCAGAGCAACAGAATAAAAGTCAGCACCGGAAAAGAAAGGAGAGTGGAAACAAGAATTGTCGAAGAAGCCAGCGACGCATCGCTATGCATCTGAGAGGAGAGAACATAGATGGCTGTTGAAGTCGGCAAGGCGAAAAAGATCATTCCCACCTGAAAGGCAGTACCGCTGACTCCAAACAGCCGCAGGAAGAGGAAACCGATCAGGGGAAAGAATATCAATTTAGTCAATGCTGCAAGCAGAGACAGCGGAATGTGCTGACGGATTCCTGCAAATGTCAGGGTACCGCCGATGGAAAGCAACGCCAGCGGCAGGGTCAGCATGGAGATTAGACTCAGGCTGTTGTCAATAAAATCCGGAAATCCGCTAAAGCTGCGGGAGTAGATGATGCCGATCAGGCAACCGATTATCAGAGGATTGGAAAGAAGCGCCCTCATAACCAGCCTGCCCCTGTTCTTTTGCTGAAGTTTCTCCTGGGAGTACCAGATAAGCGTAGTGATGGCGACCACATTTATTATGGGTATGGCAATTCCTATCAAAACACCGAAATAGCGGATTCCCTCTTCACCGAGACTGTTAAGGATTATAGCAACCCCCATATATGTGTTGAACCGGTAACAGCTCTGGGCAAAAGATCCGGCCTGGTAGTAAGAAATCCTGAAAACAAGGATAAACACAAAGCTGAGCAGGAACATGACCAACAGGGCGGCAAGGACGGCAAGGCAAAGATCCCAGTTAATGCCGTTTTCATAAGAAGATCCTCCGATCTTCCAGAACAGCATCAGGGGAAAAAAGATATAGTATACCAGTTTGTCCGAGGTCTGCAGGAAGATGGTATCAGTCAGCCCTGACCTTTTCAGGAAAAATCCTAAAAGAATGAGCACCACCACCGGAAAAAGAGAATTGAGAATGAGCATGTGAAAATCTGAAACATCTCCTCTTTTTGATTTCACTTGATTTCGGTCCCATGCCGAAATTTACAATTCAATAACTACTTTATTTTGATTAATTCCAAAAGACCTGATAGAAATTCCAGCACATTTGATGAGTATAGCCGAAATTATCACTTCTGATGTCATTACATTCTATTTCATCTTTATCATAGATTCAGCAACTTATACCCACACGACTACCTGCATTTATGATTAGATTCAATTAGACTACATTTTCTGATGCAAATTGGGTATATTGGCAAGCAAATAATTTGTCCAGCACAATTATCTCTCATCGCTAACACCAGAAAGTATTAAATACAAGAAAACAATAAGGTTCTTAACCAGCTTGGCTGGTGTAGAATATTGAAAAATTTTTATTAATCATCAGAAAATTTCCGCCGGAACGCTGTGAACTCTTATTTCAAGCAATCATTACTGAATCAGGTCATTCTTTTCAAAAGCCTGTCCAGAAATCCGAAGTTCTGGTTGATACTCTCAACTGATATAGTGCTGCTTATTGTGGCGCACTACCTGGCCTTTGCCATCCGTTTTGCCGACAGCCTCTATGGTCCCGCGCCTTTTAATTATCTGTCGCTCACCTCGATTTTTACCCTGCCTGTCCTGCTTATAAGTGTTAAGATTCCTGTATTTTATGCCGTCGGCCTCTACAGGGGGATGTGGCGCTACACCAGTTATTCGGATATACTGGATATTCTCAAGGGGACAATATACGCAGCCGTTCTGGTGATCGTGGTGCTCCTCTTTGCCAATCGCTTCGAAGGCTATTCCCGATCCATTTTCATACTCGACTCGCTGCTGACCTTTTTTCTCATTACCGGACACAGGGTCGCCATCCGATATTTCTATAAAAATCTTGAAGGTCCACGCCAATTCTTTAAACGAAGACTTAGCGTCCGCAAAAGGAAGCTGCTTCTGGTAGGTGCCGGCTCATCCGCTGATAAGGTTCTTCGTGAAATCCAGGGTAATAGAGCTCTACCATATATCGTTGTTGGTATGGTGGATGATGATCCGGACAAGGCGGGTCTGAAGATCCATGGGATTCCGGTTGTCGGCCTGCTGGAAGACCTCGCTCAACACGTAGACCGAACCAGCGCCGAAGAAATCCTCATCACTGACTCCAAAATAAGCAGTAAGGCAATGCAGCGGATAGTCACCCTCTGCCAGGAAAGTGGAACCCCCTTTAAGGTACTCCCGGGAATTGATCAATTTATAGACGGCAAAGTCTCCATTAAGGCTATACGTGATATTTCTTATGCCGATCTTCTCGGCAGGGAAGAGATCAGGCTGGAACAGGAAATAATTGGCAGCTACCTCACCGACAGTGTCATTCTCATCACTGGGGCCGGCGGCTCCGTAGGCTCAGAGTTGAGCCGACAGATTCTTCGTTTCTCCCCAAAACAGATTATTCTCTATGATGCCGGAGAGGAAAATCTCTATTCCATCGAAATGGAACTGCAGTATGAATTGGGATACTGGAATACCATCGCCGTCCTGGGGAAGGTTCAGGACCAGAGGCTGTTAGAATGTATTTTTGAAAAGTATAAACCTTCAGTTGTTTTTCATGCAGCTGCCTATAAGCACGTTCCACTTGTAGAGAAAAATCCCTGGCAGGCCATACACAACAATGTTTTTGCGGCCCAGCTTCTTATTGAGACATCTATTGTCCATAAGGTTGAGCGGTTTGTTCTGGTCTCCACGGACAAAGCGGTTCGACCGACCAATGTTATGGGAGCCTCCAAACGACTGACCGAACTACTGATGCTGGCCTATGGCCAATCAAACTGGGACGGCAGTTTTTGTCCGGCACGTGCACGGCTGCATGAGATGGAAATTCCAACCGCTGAACGTCGGGAAAATATCAGCACCCATAAAACCATATTTATGGCGGTCCGCTTCGGTAATGTTCTTGGTTCTTCAGGCTCTGTAATTCCACTGTTCAGGAGGCAAATAAAAAGGGGAGGGCCCGTGACGGTAACACATCCTGACGTCACCCGGTATTTCATGTCCATTGAAGAAGCTTCCCAGCTTATCCTCCAGGCCGGAGCCATGGGGAGTGGTGGTGAAATTTTCATCCTGAAAATGGGAGAACCCATAAAAATAGCGCAGATGGCCAGAGATCTCATCAAGCTTGCCGGCCGTGAGCCCGATACCGAAATAGAAATACAATACACCGGCTTGCGTGCAGGCGAAAAGCTCTTTGAAGAACTCATCACCGAAGGGGAAGGAATCCTGCCGACCAAACATGAAAAGATCATGGTCCTGCAGGGCAACGGAAAGACCTGTAATGAACTGAGCCTACCTCTCGAGCGGCTCCTTCAAAAATCCAGAGAACACGATAGCCATGGCATCAAAGAACTGCTGCAGCAATTGATCCCGGAGTACGATCCAGACTACTCCACTGATTCACTGAATATTCAGCTTCAAAATGACACCTTGCAAAATTGATAATTTCGTAAAAAGTCATCGAAGTCGTCGAGATGGGCTCTGCGATAAGCGCAGATCGAGCTTTTTACGAGTCCATCAAAATTAAAAACAACAGGAGCAAAAGAGGAAATTGAATTGGTAGAATCAGTACTCGTTAGTTTTGTTCTCGGAGGACTTGGAGCAGCATGCATTTATTTTTTTGGAAAAGATCTCGGATTCATAGATATTCCAAATCACCGAAGTTCACATAGGAAGCCTATTCCTAAAGGCGGCGGTATCGGCATTCTCGCTGCATTTCTACTTCTCTCCATGCTTACCAGGATTCCTTTGCTTTTCTCCGCTTCCGTCAGCATAATTTCTTTATTTGGCCTGCTTGGCGATCGCAGGGACATATCTCCCCGGCTGCGGTTGACAGTTCAATTTATTTGCGCATTGCTGGCAGTTCTCGTTTATTTTGATCGTGATTCAGCCGGCACACTGGAATACTTTCTCCTGCCTGTTTGGATTTTTTTTATTGTCGGAACTGCCAATTTTTATAATTTCATGGATGGTATCAATGGCATTGCCGCCATCACCGGTGCTGTTGCTTTTGGATTTCTTGCTTTTTTTCTTCATCTTGAAAACCTTGAGCCATCCTTTGGTATCATTTCGGCATCTCTGGCTTTTGGCTGTCTTGGATTTTTGCCCTTCAATATCCCACGGGCACGTGTCTTCATGGGGGATGTGGGGAGCATACTGCTCGGTTTTGTTTTCGCCGTCATCGTCTTTAGAATTACAGATTCGATTCTTGATTTTCTGTGTTTTTCATCCCTGCTTTTTCCATTCTACATAGATGAACTCTCAACCATGGTTATTCGCCTGAAAAATGGGGAAAATCTCACCCAAGCCCACCGCTTGCACCTCTATCAGATTGTTGCCAACGAGAAAAAAATGGCGCACTGGAAGGTTTCTCTGTTATACGGCCTGTTGCAGTGTATTGTCGCCATTGGGGTGTTCTCGTTAAAGCCCATGGGAATCATGGCGGTTCTGCTGTTTCTTTTTCTTGCTTCAGCGGGTTTTCTGCTGTTAAGCTTCTGCATAAGGGCACGGCTCAGGTTTGGTGAAGAAACGAAAAAACCAGTTTAAAAAGAAGTTTGATTAACAATATCAGCCTGAAATGCTATGATCTGCTATGTACAAAAAATTAGATTCGGCACCGTAAAAAAAGGCTTTTGCAATAACTTCCAGCCTCGCGGCATGAATACACTGAGTTCCTTCAGTTAATAATGGACTCAAAAAAAGTTCGATCTGCGTCATTGTAGACCGCCTAATCGCCATTAGAGATCCTACGCCTATCGAGCTTTCTCGACGTCGGAGTTTATGCCCATACGGGTGCTTGTCGCAGATTTCAACTCGGCGCCTTCGATAACTCTTAACGAGATATCAGCAATATAATAGTACATATTTTTGACCCGATCGCTTTTATGCACAATTGAGCCAATAAAAAAAACTAACGGAGAAACCTATGATTCCGGTAATAATGGCAGGTGGCACTGGAAGCCGGCTCTGGCCCTTGAGCCGCATGTTATATCCAAAGCAATTTATGGCCCTGGAAGGCGAAGAATCCCTGCTGCAGAACACGCTCAAGCGGCTTCATGGAATGAACTGCTCTCCTGCGATCGTCATAAGCAATGAAGAGCATCGCTTTATTGTAGCGGAACAGCTTCGCCTGATCGGCGAAAAAGCAGGACCCCTTATTCTCGAGCCAGTTGGACGGAGCACGGCCCCGGCGGCGGCCCTGGCCGCCATTGAAGCATTAAGCCAGGAAGAAGATCCCGTTCTTCTGATCATGGCTGCGGATCATGTCATCAAGGACGTTCCTGCCTTCCAGAAAACAGTAGTCGAGGCTTTGAAAATCGCAGAGATGGATAAACTGGTTACTTTCGGCATCGTCCCCACCGAGGCGGAAACCGGTTACGGTTATATTCGGGCAAAGGGGCTTACATCAACTTTGAACAGCGCCGATGAGCCCGCCTATCCGGTCGACGAATTCGTGGAAAAACCGGATCTGGAAACGGCCCGGCTCTACCTCGACAGCGGAGACTACTTCTGGAACAGCGGTATGTTCATGTTCAAGGCCAGGCGCTACCTCGAAGAATTGGAAATTCACAGTCCCGAAATTTTACGGGCCTGCAGGGCTGCCATGAAGCACACATCGAAAGATCTTGAGTTTTATCGTGTCGATAGAGCTCAATTTGAAGACTGCCCCAGTGATTCCATCGATTATGCCGTAATGGAAAAGACCAGAGATGCCTATGTTGTGCCTCTTAACGTTCAATGGAATGATATCGGCAGCTGGTCGGCACTCTGGGATATCGCTGAAAAAGATGAGAACAACAATGTTCTGAAAGGAGACATCCTCCTCAATGAAGTTCGCAACTGTTATATAAACACCACCGGTAAACTTGTTGCTGCTGTCGGTCTTGAAGATATTGTTGTTGTCAACACCCCGGATGCCGTTCTTGTGGCCACCAAAGACAAGGTTCAAAATGTAAAGGAGATTGTCGAAACCCTGAAGAAACAGGGGAGGACAGAGCATTATAACCACCGGGAAGTTTATCGGCCCTGGGGGAAATATGATTCAGTTGATACCGGAGATCGCTATCAAGTGAAACGTATCACGGTCAAGCCGGGAGCGAAGCTTTCTCAGCAGATGCACCACCACAGAGCGGAGCACTGGGTTGTTGTCAGCGGTACAGCCAGAATTGAAAAAGGAGACGACACAATTCTGCTCACGGAAAACCAATCAATCTACATTCCGCTGGGCACCACCCATTCTCTCGAGAATCCGGGAAAAATTCCGTTGGAGCTGATTGAGGTTCAATCAGGGTCTTATCTTGGCGAAGACGATATCATCAGGTTTGGAGATGTGTACGGCCGGGTATAGCTGAAAAATCGAGACCTTCATTTTAACAGATCTTTATTTAACTTAAAAAAGCCCTTGCACGACAATGCAAGGGCTTTCATCGAAAGAATTTTTTCCCGAGTCCACCTCGGCAACATCGCAGACACTTTATGGGGCATCCCTTAAGATACTCTCCTAAAAAGTCAGCATGGCTATGACGCCGGTGATTGGGCTTTTTTATGGTGCCGTCTTTATTTTTTGTACCATTCTCCATCGGGTCTTTGAAACCAGTGCCCGGGCGATCCCTTTTCAGCGATCATTTTGGCGCGTCGCTGGCCTACCAGGTTAGCGGGAGCTTTCTGACTATCGCCTATCGCCTTGTAAACGAGATCTCTATCTGCATTTTCAGCGGCAATAAGTTCCTGCTGCGGTTTTTCCGCCGTGCGATATTCAAGGAAACCCGCATTGTTTTCCCCTATAACCCCCTGATCTTTTAAAGCATCTATAGCAGGAATCCGTGCCGCCATTCGTTCTTTGACCGAGGCTGAATGTACGGCAACCGGTAGGATCAGAAATATACAGGTAAAAACAAGAAGGATAAATGAGTTACGGGTAAGGTTCATTGCAGCACCTCTATGGTATTGTTGTGACATTATTCTGCCTTGACTTCATCCAGATCACTGAAGAAATCATCAAGAGCCCTATCTACCCTGACGTTGACATCTATGGTGATATGAATCGGCTTTACCTCAATAGGTTCGACTTGCACATTATGTCTGGTGCAGGCTGCGGAGCTAAGAATCATCGCGAGCAGACCGCAGAACAGAGCCGGTGCTAATAAACATTTCATTTTCACATATTCTCCATAAAGGATTGAATATTTTTCCCGTAGCGAAACAACTCGCTCAACGGCAGACTAAAATTCAAATCGACCCTGAGAGGATATTGAATTCCGGAGCCTTCAGCAGTACTCGCGATTTGACCATCTATGAAGCCATAGGGGAGAGGCTCCGACGGTTTACCGTCAAGCTGCAGAGAAAGCAGCAACATCTCCTGCTCTGTATTAAAGGTCAGCTTGGTCCAGTTATAGGAGAAGTTCTGCAGGGCGTCCATGGTATACTCCAGATAAGGAGATCTTTCCATAGCCTCCATTCCCTGGCGCAACTGCTCCGTATTCCTGAATCGTACTATACCACTCTTCCCGGGAGTGGAAAACAGAAATCCATCATCGAAGACCAAGCCGTCCCTGCTGATGATAACCGGCAGTCTGCCATTGAGGGAGCCTTCACCCTCGGCATCTCCAATACCGAACTGATTCAGCAGTTCGGTTAACCCCAGTCTATCACAGTAGAATGTGGTTTCAAGCTGTTCCATATCCTGATAAACCTTAAATCCTGCAGCCTCTACTCTTCCCTTGCTCCATTTCACCCGCAAGCGTTCGACAAAGAGTGTTTGCGGATCATCAATTCGTAGATATATCTGCGCATCCGACATGCTGATCTCACCAAGGTCAATGGAACCGATGGTAATAAGCTGGCTGGCGCTGCTGCGAATCCTGGGCAGTTCGGGAAACTCGAGACCTGCAGAAATATTCGACAGTGTATGCTCGTTGAATGTCGCATTTCCCTCACTATATTGCAGCTGCATACTGCCGGAAGGGCGGAAATCACGCATTTTCAGGTCAAGCTCACCGGCAATTTTCCCGGTAAAGGAGACAGATTGGGGAAGAGTTATATATGCAGGCAATGCAGAAGATGATATTTCAACTTCCGGCAGACTGCAGGAGAGCATTGTCTCTAATTCCATATTTACAGAGCCGCTGCAGGAAATTTCCAGCTCATTATGCAGCGGTGAAGTCAGCAGAGTATCCAGATATAACTTCTCTGCAGAGGGGGTAATGGATGCCTGCAGCCTGCCGCTGTCAACTCCCTGGTAACGAATCGTCTCTATCGAACCATTTCCGGACACTGCTGCACCATTTACGGTTTGAGGATAACTAAAGGGAAAATCCAGGTTAAGATTAATCAAGGCAAGATCATGTTCCTCTACGGTTATTTCATCTACGTGCATAGTCATATTGCCCAAGATGGTTTGTCCCTGAATGCTGACATCACCCTCCGCACTATACCCCTTGATGTTCAGGGTCTTCCCGAAAGTGACCGGTTCACCGTATAAACGATACTTCATCAATGCAGTTGTCGCCAAAAGTGTACCCTGATAATCCATCATGAGCGGCGTTCCGGTTCTTTGTGGTACCAGAGTAACTGTGCCTTCCGCTTCTCCATCCTCAAAGCCATAGGTTCCGCTAAGTTCAACAGTACTTTGTTCAGGGTCGCTGAAAATCAACCCGTCCAACCGATATTGAACCTTTGCGGTATCTCCTTGAAGCTGAAGGACGACTGGTGATTGAGCTTCTTCATTTTCCAGGATGAAGCCGATGCCGTTCAATCGGAACCCTTCAAGTTCGGCAGCACCGGTATACCGCGATATGCCACCTGTTTTGCCCGCCTGCAGAGTGCCGCTCAGTTTCAGTTGCCCGTCAATTTCGTTTATCCCGGCTTCGGGCACAAATTCAACAGCATCGGCTATATCGGTAATACTCATATCGAAGGATATCTCGTATCCCGTCGTCGTCGATTGTACGGCGGCTTCAAGACCGGCCGGCAAAGCACCGCTGGTTTGCAGGCTGCATTTGAGAGACTGCAGTTCCTTTTCACCGTCTGATCCAGTCCGATATTGCAGAGATATTCCCCCGTCAACTCCAAGAAGAGAGACATCGGATTTCTCTTTATGGTAAACAATGGCACCGTTTCTCAGGATGATTTCATCGACGCCAAGCGGCAATGACTGCATATCCATGGGAGTCCGCTCCTCCTTGGCTGGAACTCGCTTCTGCAGGCCGCGCACGGTAAGCCGCCCTTCTCTTTGTTCCAGATGAATGACGGCAGATTCGATATGCAGCGATCGAATCTCTTTTTTGAGAAGATCTTCTGGAGCATAATGCAGAGAAAAACGGGGTACCACGATACCTGGTTTATCCTTTTCACCCAGAAAAATCGTGCCTTCCAGATGCCAGGGTGAGACCCTTAAGAGACGCAGTTCATGTTGAGAGAAGGGTATTTTCCCGGCTGTCGCGGAAAGGAGAAACTGATTGGCGATGGTTGGCAGGAGCAGAAAAACAACGGCGCCGATAAGCAGAATAAAAGCTATGATACCGGCGATAAAGAGGCCTTTCCTGGGCATGTCTATACTCACTTGCTGTGCATTAGTGCATAATCTCTGATAGATTCGTAAAAATTGATAATTTTGTAAAAAGTCATTGAAGGTGCCTGGATGGACTCTGCGATAAGCACCCGTACGGGCATAAACTCCGACTTCGAGAAAGCTTGATATACTAGAAGTAATATCTGGAATGGCAAGTTGGCAGTACATGTGGTACGGCAACTCGCCATTTCAGATCTACAACGACGTAGATCGAGCTTTTTACGAGTCCATCAAAAATTACGGCTCAGCTATTCCCAGCATATCAGCAGGATCATGATTTCACCATATTTTTTCTTGCCAATGCAGGTAAATGCAATATAGTTGCATAGTAATATTGATCAATGCAATTTAGTTGCACGACATTAGCGATCTCATTCCATCTTCGGGGCAGACTGTGATGACAACCATTTGGTTATCTATAATCTCATGTTTATTCGTCATATTTCCAGCAACATCAGGAGCGGCAGAAACAATGCCTGATCAGGTGTTTGTCTCTATTCTTCCCCAGAAATTCTTTGTGGAGCAGATCGGCGGAGATACGGTGGATGTTCAGGTTATGGTTCAACCCGGAGCAAATCCCGCGACCTATGAACCAAAACCGTCACAGATGGTAATGCTCGCTTCCAGTAGTGCCTATTTCGCCATCGGCGTTCCTTTTGAAAACGTCTGGCTGGATAAAATCAGCGGCACCAACCCTGCCATAAAGATTATCCATACCGATGAAGGCATAGATAAGATCGCCATGGATACCTCTCACAAGCACGAGGACGACACCGGAGGTGAACATAAGCAACGCCACAACCTTGCACGAAAGGCACAAGATCCGCATATCTGGCTATCTCCAACCCTGGTGAAAAAACAGGCAGCAATTATTTACTCAGCCCTGGTTGATCTTTTTCCCGACAAATCCTCACTTTTTCAGACCAACTATACACGATTTACAGCGGAGCTGGAGGCGCTGCATCACGAGCTGCAGGATCTCCTCAAGGAGCACCGCGGCAAACGTTTTATGGTCTTCCATCCTTCTTGGGGATACTTTGCCCGGGAGTACGGGCTTGAGCAGATTGCCATAGAAATCGAGGGCAAAACCCCTAAACCTGCGCAGCTGGCAGAATTGATAGAATACGCAAGAGAGCATGAAATCAAAGTGGTTTTTGCCCAGCAGCAGTTCTCACAAAAAAGCGCCTCGATCATTGCCAGGGAGATAGACGGCGAAGTCAGAGTAGTCGATCCCCTGGCGGAAAACTGGGTTGCCAATATGAAAAAAGCCGCCCACACATTTTCAGTGGCTGTTCAATAGGAAAGACCATGGCTGCTCCGATTATAGAAATTGACGACCTCTGTTTTTCCTACAGCGGCACAGAGGTGCTCCATAACATCAACCTTACGGTTTTCGAACGGGATTTTGTTGCCGTGATCGGTCCAAACGGCGGCGGAAAAACCACCTTGCTCAAGCTGATCCTTGGACTTTTAAAGCCTTCATGGGGTTCAATAAAACTCAGCGGCAGGCCGTTGGGATCCGGCCGGACTACAATCGGCTATGTTCCACAGCAGATCGATCATAATCTCAGCTTTCCCGCCACTGCTTTGGATATCGTGCTGATGGGCCTGCATACTCCCAAGAGAAGATTATTTTTCAGGCATTCTCCAAGCGATCGGGAAGATGCGCTGGATGCCCTCGAGCAGATGGGCATCTCTACTCTTGCCGATGCCAAGATTACCGATCTCTCCGGAGGACAGCGACAGCGCATTCTCATCGCCCGCGCCCTGGTTACCAAACCGGACCTCCTGGTGCTGGACGAACCGACAGCCAGTATAGATACGAAAGGACAGGCGGATTTTTATGAACTTCTCAGCTCTCTCAACCGTCGGTTAACAATTTTTATGGCAAGCCATGACCTGTTGACCATCTCTTCCTATGCCAAATCGATAGCCTGCGTCAATAAAAGACTGCATTATCACCGGAGCTTTGAAACATCCAGCGAACTGCTCAGCGCTTTTTATTCCTGTTCCGTGGACGAATCCTGCCCCGTGGAAGCCGTCTCTCAGAAAATTGCCATGCAGCAGGAAAAGTCAGGAGGCATCAATGATTGAGGCACTTCATTTCGAGTTTATGCGCAATGCCCTTATGGCAGGTGTGCTGGCAAGTGTCATCTGCGGGGTTATCGGCACTCTTATCGTCGTCAATAGACTGGTCTTTCTCTCCGGCGGAGTGGCCCACAGCGCCTATGGCGGCATAGGACTGTCGTTTTACCTCGGCATCCCCTATATGCTCGGGGCCGTTGGCTTTTCTTTCCTTGCCGCCATGTTCATGGCCGCTGTGACTATCAAGTCGAAACAGCGTTCCGATACCATTATCGGCGTTATCTGGGCCGTAGGTATGGCTACAGGCATCCTTCTCCTGGATATGACACCCGGATATAATGTCGATTTAATGAGTTATCTTTTCGGCAGCATTCTCAGTGTGCCTTTCTCGGATCTGCTCACCATGTCTATCATCGGCGGCCTCATTCTCCTGTTGATTGCCTATTATTTCCAGGATCTCCTGGTAATGTCCTATGATGAAGAATTTGCCATGGTTCGCGGAGTACCGGTCAGGGGCCTGTACTTTCTGCTCATCGGCATTGTCGCGATTACTGTGGTGATGGTGGTCCAGGTAGTCGGCCTCATTCTGGTAATCGCCCTGCTGACGATTCCACCCTATATTGCCGAAAAATATACCAGATCGCTTTTCCAGATGATGATGCTCTCCTGCTGCCTGGCCTTGATCTTCACTATCGGCGGTCTATGGGCCTCCTATGCCTTCGATTTGACGTCGGGTGCTGTTATTATCTTTCTGGCAGGCATTGCCTTCTTTCTCTCTCTCCTCACCGACAGGGTCATCCTTTTGGGAAGGAAGAGAAGTATGATACGAAGCCATGAAGAGGAAGTCAAAAGAGTGAACAAATAGCTATGTGCAGCCGCTGCGATTATACCCGGATAATCGAATCCGCCGGACTTGAACCGACTTCCAAACGGCGTCGGCTCCTTGAGGTTATCGGCAACAACGGCCATCCTCTCAGTGCCGTCGCAATTTTCAACGCCATACAGGAATTTCACCGAATAAACCGGGTGACTGTTTATAGAATTCTGGATCTTTTTGTGGAAAATAATATCCTGGAAAGGATAAGTACAGGAAGCCGGGCGGCCCATTACGGTATGGGGCCAAACGAAAACCACGCTCCGCACCCTCATTTTTACTGCACGCGCTGTGGTCGGCTCGATTGCCTCCAGCCGGAGAGCATGGCAGTTGACCTGGAAAAGCTAAAGAAAAGTTTCTCCGGTGAAATTGACCGGGTCGAAGTCCGGGTCGACGGGATCTGCAAGAATTGTCTACGCCAGGAAATATCCCTCAAGGAATTAACATAACAAGCCAAATTCCAATAAACCGGCCCCCTGTGTAAAAAGCCCGGTCGCAGGAGTAGCGTTTGTCGGTCACATATCCGCCAATGACATCCCCGTTCTGAGAAACAGCGTGAAAGTTGACAGGGTAAAGCCATTTCGGAATGTGTAGCTTTACCCTGTTTATATTACTTTTTGGAAGTGAGATCAGACCATTCTTCCCTGATCATGAAATTCCTTGAGACTGCAGGGATCAATCCAGATCTTTCCCTGCTGCCGGATGGCTCTTAGTTCGCCATACTCCAACAGCTGATATACCACCTTGCGTCCCACCCCCAGATATTTTGCAGCCTGAGGTACACTGACTAAATCCGGTAATTCCGGAATAACAGGTATTATTTTCTGCATAAAAAACTCTTTGTCTACACGTTTTTTTCTTTCTCCTCCAGCCCGCACCGCCGGCTTTCAAAAAGAAAGCGCTGTCACAGTCAGTAGTATAATCACTGGCCAGTCATTATGCCACGTTGTAGCACCTGATAATGTTCCGGCAAACCCCCTTTATGCATTTCCCTTTGGCGGCAGAAGGACGGTAAATGTCGTGCCCTGATTGAGTTTACTCTCGACACCAATGGAGCCCTGATGAGCATCCACGATAGATTTTACAATGGCAAGTCCCAACCCGGTCCCATGAATCTCTCTGGTATTTTTATCTTTCACCCTATAAAACCGTGTAAATATTTCCGCCAGATCCTCCTCGGGGATTCCGTAACCGGTATCACGTACCTTTATTGAAGCAAATTCGCCCTCCTTTCCCGCTGTAACGATAACTTCACTCTTTGCCGGCGAATATTTAATGGCGTTGGTTATCAGGTTGGTCATAACCTCCTCCATGCTCTGCTTGTCTGCCTCAATCGCCGGAATTTCCTCTTCAATTTCAAGCTGAAGCCGGATATCCTTCTGTTCCGCCGCCGGTCTGTGGAAATCTATTTGATCCTGAAGCAATTCTCTGAGTTGAATTTCTTCCTGTTGCCCACCCACTATTCCCGCTTCGATTTTGGCAAGATCAAGCAGTTCGGAGACCAGGTTCACCAGATTATTGACCTTACCCGAGGCCCTTTCCAATATCTGTCGCTGCTTCTCGGTTACATCACCGGCTAGTCCATCAAGAATTACCTTTATCTGGGCAAGAAGGGAATTCATCGGACTTCTGATCTCATGAGAGACCATGGAAACGAAATCCGACTTCATTCTGTCCATCTCCTTTACTGCGGTAATATCATGTAAAACGATTGTCATCCCCTGAATTTGCCCGGTCCTGCTGCGAAACGGCGCGCAATTGGCACCCACCACTCTGGTGGTATCTTTTTCCCCGGAGATCAGCGAAATCTCTTTATATGATCCGGCAATGGCATCCACCGGCATGGCCAATGCCTCGCCGATAATCTGGAGAATCTCCTCATTGTCAATGACCTCCTCGACCGTTTTTCCCTGCACCTGATTTCCGGTGAACCCGATCAAATCGAGAAAAGCGGGATTGGCGAGAACAATTTTCTTGTCGGCATCAGTGGTCATTACTCCGTCGAGCAGGCGATTCACCATAGCCCGGAGGCGCGACCTGGAATCACTGATGTCCTGAAGAGCCCGGGTATATTTGATCGATTTGGCCACAACAGCCCGCAGTTGGTCAGGAGAAAAAGGCTTGGGAATAAAATCGAAAGCTCCTTTTTTCATTGCCTCTATTGAATGTTCGACCGTTGCATAACCTGTAATTACAATGACCGCAGTGTCGGGATGCTGCTCCGTCAGCCTGGGCAGCACATCAAGGCCAGATATGACCGGCATCATAAGATCGAGGAGAACCACATCATAATGCTCAGCCTCTATCATCTGCATGCCGAGAGTCCCATTGTCGGCCGTTTCCACCACGTAACCCTCATCTTCGAGAACCATTTTACATGCATCGCGAATCCTCTCCTCGTCATCGACAACAAGAATTCGTGGTTTTTCCATCTCTCCTTCCATTTTTTTCTCCTGTTCGTCCCCCACTGATATTAACTAGTGTCTGTCCAGATGAGCAATTTCGAAGCCCACGCTATCCGAAGTCTACGCTTAGCTGTTCTGAATCCAGGCGTTCGATGATTTAACCACAGGCATACCTGATATCGGAATCACACTTACCTCCGAGGATAAAATTTTTGAGAGCAACCGGTAAGCGAAGCAATGAGACTCCGAGAGTTAGGGCAGTTAAACATAGACTCAGAAAGTGCCATTTTATGGACAGGCACTAACTAACCTATCGAATCAAAAAGCAGGCCTTCACAGTCGGCAAGCGCCGGCAACTGCATCATAATTGTGGTTCCCGCTGGACCCGTCTCCTTCACAGAAATACGCCCCTTGTTCTCCTCAAGTATTCCATAGGCCATGCTCAGTCCCAAACCGGTGCCCTTGCCCGGAGCTTTTGTTGTAAAAAAAGGATCAAAAACTTTGGAGAGGTTTTCTTCCGGGATACCGCAGCCGGTATCACAGACCTCAAGGTAGGCCTTGCCAGTTCGCGGCACCCCGTATGTCCTGATAGTGAGCAGACCATTCCCTGCCATTGCATCTATTGCGTTCATGATCAGGTTAATAACCACCTGGCACAACTGATTCCTGTCGGCATCTATATAGATCGGGTAATCAGCGAGATCCTTGATCACCTTGACATGCAGAAAGAGTTTCTGATCGCGGATCAAGCCTAGACTTTCATTAACCAGGGCATTGATGAGAAATACTTCCTTTTTGGGGTTTGTCTGCCGGCTATAGGCCAGCAGGTTCTTAACAATATCCCGGCAGCGCTCTGCATCCTCTATAATATAATCCAGGTTTTTCCGTACTGAATTTTCACCTGTCATTTTTTCCTGCATAATGTTGCTGTAGAGCAGAATGGAGGTGAGTGGGTTGTTGATTTCATGGGCAACACCCGCAGCCAGGCGACCAAGCGAGGCCATTTTCTCAGTCTGGATAACCTGACTCTGCGCTTCCTTTAACTGCTTCTCAACCGCCAGTCTTTCCCGCAAATCATTGAAAATTGCCGCCGTCGCCGATTCCTTGCCGTCCTCATAAATGATCGCAGCGGTCATTTCCACAGGAATCTCTTGACCATTGCGGGTAAGAATATGGACATTGGTGACCGGCAGCTTTCCCTTTTCGCCGATATCGGGATCACGGAGCTTCCGCATGATCTCCCGCGCCACTCCCCTGGGATAGAAGTCTTCAATGTTGACCTCATTGGCCTCCTGTGCGGTATAACCGAAGAGCTTCTCCGCCGCCGCATTCATTAAAATGATATTGCCCTGACGATCGGCGGCCATTATCGCTGAAACCGAGCTCTGCACGACATTGTCGATAAGCTGGCGCATGCCGTTGTACATCTTTTCCAGAATCTTCACGCGGGTTATATCGCGAACGCTCTCTATGACATACCTGACCTCTCCATTATCACCCAAAATCGGTGAAAATACGCGATCCTCCCATTTCTGTTTGCCGTTGCGGTCAACAATATTAAATACAACCGATTGTCCTGTTTTATATTTAACCGCCTTATACAGTGGGCAGTCTTCACCACTGGGGAACTGCTGATCGGGTGCATGGATCCGATTGATGTCGTTGCACTTTTTTCCGATGATTTCTTCAGTGCTGCCATCGATAATCTCAATGAACCTTTGATTGACGGCTATGATGGTGCCATCGGGTTTGAGAATTCTGGTGGGATAGGACAGCGAGTCAAAAACCCGCAGCCGCCAGTCCAGTTCAGTTTCCTTTTGGGTCATGATCATCCGTTATGTAAAGAGTAATTCTTCAATAAATCTCCCTTGCCTCTCTGCCCGATAATATTTTTTCAGTATTCGGCTATTGAGGGATGATACAGATTTCCTTCAGGCATTTCTCGACATGCTCACTCATGCCTGCGGCCACGACCAGGTGAACACTGGTCCCGGTACACCCTGAAGCCAATGCAGTAATACCGTTTTTCATCAATGTCGAGAAGGTCAGTCCGGCAATGCCGTAGCGATCATGGAAGTGCGGTCCATGAAAAGAGATGAGTTCCCTGCCAACACCGACCGCCAGATGTGATCCCGGTTGGCATTCCGCTATTTTTTCCAGTCCCGCGCAGATTTGGTCTCTGCCTCCGGGCTCAACCAGAAAAACGCATGTCACTCTATCCTGCGGACCTGTCTGTAAAGCCACCTGACGGAATTTTCCCTTCAATGCCCTGAACTCATGCCGGCAATCACCTTGCAAGACAGCCGCCGGGCAGTCAAGCTGCACAGAGATCAAGTCCTTAATAATCTCCATGCCGTAGATGCGTATTTTCGGTTCCCAATACACCGCTACGGTTTCCACGGCTTCACCATCGAGGAGGACTACAGGGCGAAGAGGCGTATGATTTTTCGGGAGCCTGCAAACTGTCAGCAATGCTTCCGCCGCACTGTCCAGCAGGGAATAGTCGGTGTGAATGACAAGCGTGGATACGGATGAGCTTATTCCGTAAAGAGGGATGTTTTTTTGTGCCAGTGCAGAAATAGCTCGTGAACAGAGAGACAGATCGTGACCGTGGGGAAACAGGGAAATGGTGCCGACCGACGGCAGAATTCTGCTCCATCCCTCCGGCGTCTCCGCATCGGTATCGGCCTGCAACCCTTGAAAATCCTCGGCACCAATACAGATAGTGGTCTGCATTGCTTTGCCGGCTTCTCCCTGATGCAGATGCGGAATGCTGATCTTGGCTGAGGCGATCCTGCGCAGAAATCGAATAAGTTTCTCACCAGGAGTTTTCCGCTCCAGAAAATCAACCTGAATCAGTTTGCCGCTCAGTTTGATACCGCCAATTCCGACTGTATCAACCATGTCATGCCCCTCAGGAATGATGAAGGCCTGGAAGCCCGCACCATTGCCGGTCTTTCCATGCGAAACTCATGGGACTGTCCGGGAACTGCCGTTCCCGGAATGTCCCATACAGCCTGCTACAGATTATCTTTGACTATCTCCATGAGCTTGTCGAGGTCTATCGGCTTTGGCACGAAATCATCGGCCAGGGTGGTCTTGCCACCCATGTGCGTGTAGTTTGTGGAACTAATAGCATCCGAAACCGCGGTGAGAAGAACAACGATGATGTCCTTGTACTCCTCGGAATTTTTCAATTCATCGCAGAGGGCATAGCCATCTTTCCTGGGCATCATCACATCAAGAATGATAAGAACTGGTTTTTCTTCTTTTATTTTATCAAGAGCCTCGACACCATCGTATGCTTTGGCCACACGGAAATCTTCGCTTTCCAGTTTCATGGAAATCATTTCCACCAGATCAGTATCATCATCCACTACCAGAATGAGTTTTTTATCGCTCATCAGTCTACTCCTCCTTTGACAATCTCGGTTGCACGTTCTTTCTACACCTGAGGTCTTGGGTAGAGACCTGCCCTTTTGACAATTTCCCCTACCTTCTCTTCCCACTCTATTGCCATTATATGAAATCCGGCAACGCCTTCAATGTTTTTTAGGCGTTCCATGGTTTCCAGACATATATCCACGCCCTCATCCGGCTGCTTCTCCTTGGGAACAGAAGCCATACGATCAACGATCTCCTGCGGAACATCCATGCCCGGCACCCTGTTTTTCATGTAGCGTGCCGCACCAACAGATTTTATCGGGGTGACGCCGGCCAGAATATAGCATCTTTCATGCAGGCCCTTCGCCCGAACGCCTTCCATCCACTTTTCGAACTTATCAACATTGAATATACACTGAGTTTGAATAAAGTCAGCACCTGCGTTGATTTTTTTTGCCAGACGCATTACCCGCAACTCGAATGGATCGGCAAAGGGGTTGGCGGCGGCACCGATGAACATCTTCGGCGGCGGGCCCTTAAGCTCGGCTCCGCCCTGGAACAGACCTTCATCACGCATCTGTTTTACCATCTGGATGAGCTGAATGGAATCAATATCATGAACATTGGCAGCCATGGGGTGATCACCGAATTTGGTGTGATCCCCGGAAAGACAGAGCATGGTATCGATACCCAGGGAGTAGGCGCCGATGATATCGGCCTGCATGGCAAGCCGATTACGATCCCGGGTTACCATCTGCAGCAGGGGATTCAGTCCCTGCTGCTTGGCGATAACGGATGCGGCAAAACTTGACATCCTCACCATTGCCGTCTGATTGTCGGTGATATTGACGGCGTCGACCACGCCTTCAAGAAATTTTCCCTTCCTGACTACCTCTTCAGGCATAGCACCACGAGGGGGACCACATTCCGAGGTAACGGCAAGATGACCAGCGGCTAATACTTTTTCTAGATTGCTATCGGTTTTCATTCTGCTAAATCCTCTCTAATTATCTTTCGCGGTCCACTGCCTCCGCCGGATCTCCAATCCTTGGCAGGCGTTATCTCAACAAAGCTCTCCTCTATGCCGAGTGCCTTCATACGATCCCAGATGAGCTGCCAGGCGCAATCAACATCATCGCCAATCTCGCAGATTCCACCTGCTGAACCGCCGCAGGGGCCGTTCATAAGCTGTTTGGCGCACCTGGCAACTGGGCAGATGCCGCCCGTCCGTCCGAGCATGCAGTCGCCGCAGCCTTGACAGCGCTCCGCCCAGACACCCTGACGTTCGGATGCGCCCATAAATTTGGTGTTTACCGCCGGAAAAACCGGCATATCCTTGAATCTGGCGGCAAGCTGCTGGACACCACAGCCGCAGGCCATGGACATGATAGCCTCGGCACCACCGATCATGGGAACAAGTTCTTCGACATATTCAGGGTCGCATTGTCGCTCCAGGGTGTGCTGCCTGATATCGATGGAACTTCCCGACTTCAACAGGGCCATCTGCAGACCGGAGGCCAGAAGCCCCACTTCCTTGCGCCCGCCGGCGGCGCATACCGTTACACACTCGTTGCAGCCGAGCAGCAGGATACGCTTGTAGGGTTTGATATATTCAATCAGTTCTTCTAAGGGTTTTCTCTCAGCAGTGATCATTGTCGTTCACTCTCCTTCTGAATTTTCCATCAACAGGTCACTTTGCCGGCTTTTTCGGCGGCGCCTGACTTAATCGGGCTCGGTCCGAGCTCGCGGATTTTTTCTGTAATCTCGGTGGCTATCTGGGCAAAGCGATACCCCATTCCGGCGGACATCCGCACCATCTGCAGCCGTTCGCTTTCTATGCCGATCTCATCCAGATACTTCTGGACATATTCGACCCTTTTTGCAGCCCTGTTGTTGCCGTTCTTAAAGTGGCAGTCACCCTCCAGGCAACCCGCCACATAGACACCGTCAGCCCCTTTTTCAAAGGCCTTGACAATATGCATGGCATCAACCTTGCCGGAACATGGGACCCGGATGATCTTGACGTTGGCAGGATAAGGCAGCCTCTGGCTGCCTGCCATGTCGGCTGCCGTATATGCACAGTAGTGGCAGCAGAATGCCACAATTACCGGTTCGAATTTCTCCATTATGCCTTGGCCTCCAATCTTTCAAACAAATCTTCAATTTTTGCTAGAATTCTATCATCTTCAAACTGCATCAGCTGAATAGCCTTGGCCGGACACTCGGAAGCGCACAGCCCGCAGCCATGACATTGTGCAGGATCTATCTCGGAATAGCCCTCCGCATTAATAAAGGGAATGCCGAAGGGACAGGCCCTGACGCAAATCAGGCAGGCCGCACATTTATTTCCATCAACTTTCGCAGATGCCGCTCCCAGGTTGATGAAGTCCCTGGCCAACAGCGCCTGTGCCCGGGATGCGGCGGCGCGGGCCTGAACCAGACTCTCCCGGATGGACCGGGGCGAATGCGCCGTTCCGGCCACATAAAAGCCGGGCATGGCCAGGTCTACCGGCCGCAGCTTGACATGATCCTCCAGGAAATATCCATCACCGGTGCGCTGCAGTTTAAAGACCTGCGCAAGTTCCTCTGTGGAGTCTTTATCGGCAATCAGACCGGTGCTGAGACAGAGACAGTCAGCCGCAACTGTCAGATTCATACCGAGAATGGGATCGGTAAAGCTAACCTCGATAATCTTGCCCGCCTCTTTGACCGTTGGAGGAGCATCGCTATCATAGCGTACAAAGATGACGCCCTTCTCCCGAGCCTTCTGATAATATTCTTCCTGGAAGCCATAGGTTCGCATATCGCGGTAAAGTACGAACACGCGAATATCCGGATTGGTCTCAACCAGCCGCAGTGCGTTTTTTACCGCATTCTGGCAGCAGATTCTCGAGCAATTGGGATTTTCTTCATTGCGAGAGCCGACACACTGGATCATGACCACGTTGTCCCAGGTCTTGACAGTCTCCGGCTTGTCCTCAATGAGAGTCTGAATCTCCAGCTGGGTGAGCACATTGTCGTTTTCACCGAGAAGATATTGCTTGGGACGGTTTGGCAGGGCACCGGTGGCCATGACGGTGACGCCATGTTCAATCTGCCGATAAAACATCTGCTTGCCAACCTGCATTCCAGTTTTGAACATCCCCGGCATACCGGTATGATCAACAATGATTGCTCCGGTAATCACTTCTATACTCTCGTGAGCCTCCGTCTGGGCAATGAGGTCAGCCACCAGGGCCTGGACATCATCGCCTTCCAGGGTTTTGCGCAGCGACTTGGCCACACCTCCCAGTGATGGACTCTTCTCAGCCAGGTATACCTTAAATCCCTGTCCGGCAAGCTCCAGGGCCGTTGTCATACCGGTAACGCCTCCCCCAACCACCAGAATATTCTTATTCATGGGCAGACTGTGCTCGGAAAGCGGCTTGGAGGCGATGGCTCCGCCAACCGCCACCCGAATCAGATCCTTGGACTTGCCGGTGGCAAGAGCGGGTTCGGCTCCATGAACCCAGGTGGACTGATCGCGGATATTGGCCATTTCCAGAAGATACTTGTTCAAACCGGCCTGACGAATCAACTCCTGAAATTTGGCTTCATGGGTTCTCGGAGAGCAACCGGCAATGACAACGCGGTTAAGTCCCTGCTCGATGATAGTGGACTTGATCTGTTCCATTGATTCACGGCTGCAGCCATGCCCTTTAGCCTCGGCAACGGCAACGCCGGGAATCCCGGCCGCATATTCCACGAGCTGTTCCACATCGACAACCGCACCGATATTCTCTCCACAGTCACAAATGAAGACCCCGACTTTGGGCTCTTCTCCGCTGATGTCTTTTTCCGGCATCAATGGTTCCTTATCTTCATCGGCTATGGAAGGCGCAATATCCTTGCCCGCCATGCATGCTGCGGCGCTGGCCTGAACCATGGTTTCGGGGATGTCTTTTGGCTCCTGAAGCGTGCCGCAGACATAAATTCCGGGTTTAGAGGTCGCCACCGGATTAAATCCGGCAGTGACCGGAAAATTATTGCTGTTGATTTTCAGGCCAAGCTTTTCCAGAAGCTCCCTGCTCTCTTCGCCGACCTTAAAGCCGGTGGAGAGAACCACCATGTCGAACGATTCGGTGATCTGACTGGCATTGCCTTCGAGCGTATAGGAGAGATGCAGATCCTTTTCACCCTCGGCCTGGAGGATAGAGTGGGGCCGGCTGTGGATAAAACGGACGCCGAAATCATTTTTGGCCCGCTGATAATACAGCTCGTAATCCTTGCCGAAGGTACGCATATCCATATAAAAAATGGTGGTTTCGATATCATCCCGAAAACGCTCCTTGGTGACCATTGCTTCCTTCAGGGCAAACATACAGCAGGCACTGGAACAGTGGGAGCCCGCACCCTTCTGGATGCCGCGGGAGCCGATGCACTGGAGCCAGGCAATCTTCTTGGGCCGTTCATTGTTGGACGGTCTCAGCAGCATACCCTGGGTCGGCCCGGAAGCCGAAAGGATCCGTTCATATTCCAGACTGGTAACTACATCCGGTTGGGCGGAGTAGGCCAGATAATCGAGATGGCTGGGGTCAAAAAGCTCGGCACCCATGGCTAGAACAACGGCACCGCATTTCACCTCCCGGTTTCTGCCGATATCATCGGGGATGATGGCACCAGCCGGACAGACCTTGACCAGGGCCTTGATGTCATCGCATTTTTCCAGATCGATCGAATATGCCTGCGGAATGGCTTGAGGATAGCGCATACAGGTCGGGGCACGGTGATCAAGCCCAGGCGTGAAACGCACACATTCGGGAAATGCCTTGAGGCACTCACCGCAGGCCGTACATTTTTCCAGATTTATGTAGCGCGGTCTGGTCTGCAGGCTGGCCGTGAAATTTCCCTTTTCTCCACTAATACCGAGCACCGTGGTCATCGCCTGGAGCTCAATATGCTTCTGTCTGCCGCTCTCCGAAAGATTTGGAGAGATAGTGCACAAATCACAGTTATTGGTGGGAAAGGTTCTGTCAAGCTGGGTCATCAGTCCACCGATATTATAGGACTTATCGACCAGGATCACATCCTTTTCAGCTTCTGCCAGATCAAGTGCGGTGCGAATGCCACCAAGGCCACCGCCTATAACAAGCACCTTATTGCTGGTTGGAAGTTCTTTTGTATTCTGCATTTCTACCTTCTTAGTCACTGATTGAAAGGGTACAGTTCAGCCTTTATTGTCAACATCTGCACGAATCAGATTCCGGCGGCATCAAGAATATCCGGAAGCTTGTGTTCCCAGCCCAGCGTCTGGACCTTGACACCTTGGGCCGCGCGCCGCAGCACCGCAATGGTTTCACCGGCAATCTTGATGCCCTCAAGCTCCCTGTCGGGAGATTTTCTGATTCTACGAATCAGTTCATCCGAAATATCGGCGCCGGGTTCACTGTTGGCAATATACTGAGCGATAGCAAGAGATTTTAGCAGGAAAACCGTGGGAATGATTGGTACCGCCAGCCCCTTGGCCTTCTCCATGAATTTTTCAAAACCGCCCATATCGAAAACGGGAGGTGTAATAACAAAAGAAGCGCCGGCCTCAATTTTCCTTTTGGCCAGTTCAAGCTCCTTATCAAGCTCCTTGTCATTTTCATAAGGGGCAATGGTGCAGCCCGCCGTAAAGGCGGGGGCGCCGTCAAGCTCAAACCCCTCCATGTCCCTGCCTCCGGAAAGCGATCTCAGAGCAGCAAGTAGCTCGACTTCATCTATATCATTGACGGTCTGCGCTTCACGGTGATCACTCTGGCTCATCTCCTCGCTATGAACCACGAGAATGTTTTGAATGCCCAACACATGAGCCGCCATGGCATCACCCTGAAGAGCAAGGCGGTTGCGATCCCGGCAATACATATGCATAACCGTCTCGATCCCTTCCTGGCGCATCAGCACACCGCCGGCCAGGGCGCTCATCCTGACGATACCGTTGTCCATATCGGGCACGACTATGGCATCCACCCTTCCCTTGATTCGACGCGCATCATTTACCAATCTGGCGATATTGACGCCTTTGGGGGTGTGCATCTCGGCCAATACAACAAATTCTTTTGATGACAATTTTTTCTGCAAACTCATGTATTTTTCCTCCTAATCAGAGATGTCGGTTAGTAATTCTCCCTCAATCAGCCAGCGAAGCTGACGCCTCTAGAAAAATTAGATTCTTACAAAAATACAAGAAAATAATTATCCGGGCACCGACCCGGTATTCCCGGATAAGCGCCTTCTCCGGTTTTTTCTCCCGCAAAGACGCAGAAAAAACGCCGGATCATTAAAACAGGGAGGTTTCAGGGTGAAAAACGTCAACATCCTTCAGATCATCTCCAAGATACTCACGCTCATTCGGGCCTAAGATGCCCAGAGACAGGCAGATAAGCGTCCAGAGGTGAACCGTGCTGTATGATCCTCCAAAATGATGACCGATATCATGAACCTGAGCATGACAGTTATGGCAGCCCGTGATACAGTAATCGGCACCTGTCTCCATTATCTGGTCGAACTTGAATTTACCGTAGGCTCTGCGTTCCTCCGTATATCCGGACTGAAGGAAGCCGCCGCCGCCGCCGCAACAGTAATTGTTGGATTTGTTCGGCGTCATTTCGATGACATTCTCTGCTCCGACAACCTGCTGCACGACATAGCGCAGGTCATCGGCAACGGCATCCCCATATCCCTTGCGCACGATTTGACAGGGGTCCTGGATGGTAAACTTGATTTTGCGCTCTTTATTCCAGTCGGAATTTACCTTCAGGCGGCCCTCACGGATCCATTTGGCGTAATACTGATAAATTGAAGCGACTTCAAAGTTATGGTCTATATTGAATTTTTTCAGTCCGGCCCGGACTGAGAATGTTATGTGGCCTCACTCGGTATTGAGAAAGACCTTACACCCCAATTCATCGGCCTGTTTTGCCGAAACCCTGGTCACATGCTCCCAGCATTTATCATCGGCCAGGAAGAGGCAGTAATTCTCCGCCGCCCAGCCCTTGCTGCCGTAGGTCCAGTCCACTCCGGCCAGATGGAGAATCTTCCATAAGGGTACCAGTTCATCCGGTTCGGTTACAGGCTCCCTGGAGTTCTGATTAAGGAAAAAGTGCGCGCCGGCCTTGTCGATCGGGGCCACCATTTCCTTGAACTCCGGCTGGGACTCCTGATATTCTGCCAGTACGTCCTCGACAACAAAGATAAAATCATCCGGAGCCGTTCCCATGGCGCTGTTTGAATCATTGCGAAGCGCCATATCGCAGGAGTCCCGGATTCCCTTAGGCCGCTCGTCACGGGGCCAGGTGGCCCTGGCGTTATAGACAAGTTGTGGGATATTGATTTCCATGGGACAGACATAGATACATCTCTGGCACATGGTACACATCCACACCCACGGAGATTGTGTTGCCTCCTCGTCCATTCCCATCGCACACATGCGCAGGAATTTTCTGGGGTCCATGTCCGCAAGCCCGGTAGCGGGGCAACCGGAAGCACAGGCGCCACACGTCAGGCAAAGGTTGAGGTTGCCGCCTTCAGGCAATATCTCCTTAACCTTGTCCAGAAAGGAACCCTTCCTTTTCCCTTTGATTGTTATACTGCTCTCTGCCATTGATTTCGTCATTTTTGTCCTGTACACGTTTTGATATTTGGTTCAGTTGCCGATGTAACCGGCAACGCCTTTCATCGTCAGAGATTCAGCCGCATTTGCGAATCCGCAGCCGGTTCCGATCCTCATCAGCTGCATCCTCGATGTGGACGATCTCATAAGCCGTCTGCGGCAGAACCTTGAACAGATCCTGCCGGATATCGGGATCGGCGCCCCGTATTTCCAAAATCTCAGAAGGCTTCATCTTGTTGAATACCTGCGTCACCTTGAGCAGTGATATAGACGAGAGTGAGTCCCTGAAATCAATTATTTTTTCAATATCTACAGCCAATGAAATGTTCTCCAAGTAAAGTGTTCAACACCATTTACGAGCAACATCCGCGCCATGGCCAGATCAGAAATATTTATCCATAACATAAATATAAATATTTTTCCTTTTTACAAGGACATAAACAAAACAAATCTGCACCTCTCCTACACTGTAGGAGAACAAAAGCTATTCGCCTTGTCAACAAAGTGTTAAACTGTTAAGGGTGTTGTGCTTTACAAGTGTTAATGCTTAACAGGAGAACATATGATCGGCCGAGAGCTTGAGGGATACTGGAAAACCGTGGTGGATACCATCCGCGACGGCATCATGATTGTCAACACCCATGGTGCGATTGTTTCAGTCAACAAAGCCTTTGAAAAGATTACCGGATATACCCGTGCCGAAATCATCGGCAAGTCCTGCGAAATTCTGCAGTGTGATATCTGTGCGGACTCGCGGGCGCTGGGAGAGGATCAGTGGTGCGCTCTTTTCCGCTACGGCGAGGTTGAGCAGCGAAAATGCACGGTGCGCCGCAAAGACGGCACTTTTTTCCAGGCCTTGAAAAACGCCGCCATTCTCAAGGACGCTGACAATAATGTTATCGGCGCCGTGGGTACCATTGCCGATATTTCCGATATAGCCGAGAAAGAAAATCAGATCGAAGCCTTCCGCCGGCAGCTCCACTCCGAGGACCACTTTCAGGGAATAATCGGGGTTTCGGCGAGAATGCACCAGGTCTTCGATATGATCAGAAACGCCGCGGGTTCTAATGCCCCCGTTATCATTTATGGTGAAAGCGGTACCGGCAAAGAGCTGGTCAGCCGCGCCATTCATAACCTGGGCTTGAGAAAAGATAAACCTTTCATCAAGGTCAACTGCGCCGCCCTTACCGAATCACTGCTGGAAAGCGAGCTTTTCGGCCATGTCCGGGGAGCATATACAGGTGCCTATAAAGACAGGGTGGGCCGCTTCGAAAAAGCTAACGAGGGTAATATCTTCCTCGATGAAATTGGCGATCTTCCCATCTCTACCCAGACTAAGCTGCTGCGCGTCCTCGAAGAAAAGGTAATTGAGCGGGTCGGCTCAAGCAGCCCCATTCGCACCGACGTACGCATTATCTCCGCGACCAATCAGGACCTCATGCAGCTGGTGGAACGCGGTGACTATCGTAAGGATTTCTATTTCAGAATCAATGTCATTCCCATCTTTCTGCCCCCCTTGCGCCACCGGGTTGAGGATATACCCCTTCTGGCAGAATCCTTTCTCAAGAAAATGATCCTCAAAGACAACAAGACCATCAAAGGAATCAGCAAAGACACCGTCGAAATACTGATGAATCACTCCTGGCCAGGCAATGTCAGAGAGCTGAAGGGGGCATTCGAGTATGCCTTCGTTACCTGCCATGAAGAGGTCATTCAGCCACAGCATCTCCCCGAAACCATCTACAAACCCCGAAGACGGCCACCATCCGCTGCCAAAAAAAGCTCCTTCAATATGCAGGAGATAGAGCGCAGGGAATTACTGGAGATCCTCAAGAGGACTGGAGGGAATCAGTCTAAGGCTGCGGACATACTTGGTGTATCGAGAGTCACCATCTGGAATAGAATGAAGCGGCATGGCATAGATGCCAAGCGGCTCATCGAGGTGAGGGAGGAAGTAAATTCCAGCTGAGCATTTGTTAACCCTCCTGTGCAGCCGCAAACGATGATTTCAGCTGCACCGGCAACAGAAGACCAGGTTTTATTTATCTACATGGAGGCCGGCTCCATCTCACACAAAAGCTTGGTCACGGTGTTATAGACGTCTCTGAGATAGACTACGCCAACCACCCGACCGTCAAGGGCAATAACCGGCAGCCTGCGAATCTGCTCGACCAGCAGGCGGTCCGCACACTGCATTATCGATTCATCCGTGCGGATGACCCGGACATCCTCCGTCATTATGTCCTGGACGCGGATATTCTTGGTTTTCTTGATTCGATCCTGCCGCATTCCTTCCCAGGAAAATGCATTCAGGTCATCATCAAGGAACATTCCGGGAGGGAGAATTGTCCGCAGAATGTCCGTGGTGGAAACGATGCCTACCAGTTTTCTTTCAGCATCGAGGACCACGATTGCATTGACCGACAGACCGTGGCCGCGCTTGACCCTGCGCATAACCTGTATCGCTTCGTGCAGTGTCATCTCGGGGGTCAGCCAGTCACCTAAAGGTTCCATAATATCCAACACTTTCATGACTCCTCCTGCTGCTTGAACTGCGGATGAACCGGATTCTTTCATCATCCATTCATCAGTATCTCTGTTTGCAGTATATAATAACACAGAAATCCTTCTTTTCAATAATACTGATCGTTTTCATCATGAAAATATATACTAAGCGGCAACAACGACTTTCATTTGTTGACATTTGCCGGATTCAGCCCTTACTATACGTGTAAACCCCGCTGATCCGGGTAAGAACTGTTAGCTTATTTTCTGAAAAACAAGACAGCGAAAATGATGAACCATGATCACTTCCACCACCTTGTATATGGATCTCTTCGGGACTACCTGACCGGAGAAGTACTTGTCGATACCGACGATGAGCGAATCCGCCAGAATCTCAGCAGACTCATGATCGAAGAGAAAGGATATACAGCAGACAACCTTCTGCCTCGCCTCTATATTGAGACCCTGTTCGGTGGAAACTTCGTCAGGTCAACGATTGAGCTTACCGTTGCCGTGCGCGGACGCCGCTTTATGATCATCAGGTATGGTCCCGGTTCCCTTGTCAGCCGGGAGCGATCGGCCATAGCAGCAGCGAGAATACTGCATCCGGAATATCAGATTCCTCTGGCAGTCGTTACAAATGGCCGTAGTGCGGAATTAATTGATACTGCCACTGGCAAGATTCTCGGGAATGGGTTAGAATCTATCCCCAGTCGGATCGAGGCAGAAGAATTGGTCTCCACTCTCACCTTTCCCCCCAGGCAGAACGGTCTTGAACTGGAGCGTGAAAAGCGTATCCTGAATGCATTTGATGTGGAGCGGTGCTGCCTGTAGAAATCCCGGCACTATTTTGTATCTGTTCAGGAATAAGGACAGACACTATCTACTTATCCCAGTAATTTTTTTTAAAGGAAGGAGCATGGTAAATCAGAAAGAGTGGACAAAAACAAGCTGGCGCAACTTCGAGGCCCTGCAGCAACCTAACTGGCCCAGCGAAAAAGAAGTCCATAAGGTACTGGAAAATCTCTCTATTCTTCCACCACTGGTCTTTGCCGGTGAAATCAGATCGCTGAAGGATATGCTTGCCAAAGCCGTGATTGGCGATGCCTTTTTACTGCAGGGAGGGGATTGCTCCGAAAATTTCTCCCAGATTACAGCACCTAAGATCAGGGAGACGCTCAAGGTTATGCTGCAGATGGCCATCGTCCTCACCTATGCCGGCGGTAAACCCGTCATTAAGGTGGGCAGAATTGCAGGTCAGTTCGCTAAACCACGCTCCTCGGACACCGAAACCATCAATGGCACGACCTATCCTTCCTATCGGGGAGATATGGTCAATCATGCCGAATTTTCGGAAAAGGCGCGAACCCCTAATCCTAAACTGATGCTGCAGGGCTACAACATGGCGGCTTCGACACTCAATCTACTGCGAGCCTTCACCCGTGGCGGATTTGCCGCCCTCGATCGGGTCCAGGCGTGGAATCAGGAATTTGTCGTCCAATCGCCCATGGGCAGATCCTATAATCGTCTTGCCAAGCAGATAGATCAGGCCATACGTTTTATGAACACCATCGGTATCCCCACGGATACACCACAGGTTCACCAAACCCAGCTTTACACCTCGCACGAGGCCCTGCTGCTCGGCTATGAGGAGGCACTGACGAGAATCGATTCAACCTCGGGGGACTGGTATGACTGCTCCGCTCATATGCTATGGATCGGAGAACGGACCAGACAGGTGGACGGGGCTCATGTCGAATTCCTCCGCGGTGTTCTCAACCCGCTGGGGGTAAAGGTTGGGCCAGATTACGACCTCGATAACATCAAGCGTCTCATCGATGTCCTCAATCCTGAAAACGAGCCGGGAAGACTGACGCTGATCACCAGACTCGGCATGAAAAATGTCGAAAAGGTATTGCCGCCGCTGCTGCGTGAAGCCAAAAAGGAAGGCTACAATATCGTCTGGAGCTGTGACCCGATGCATGCCAACACCTACACTGCCGAATCTGGGCATAAGACCAGAAACTTTAACGACATTCTTGCCGAAATCACCTGCTTTTTCGAGGCACACTGGTCGGAGGGCACCATTCCGGGCGGCGTTCATTTTGAAATGACCGGCGATAATGTTACGGAATGCACCGGCGGTGCCCGAAATATCATCGACGAGGAACTGCACAATAACTACCTCACCTCCTGCGATCCACGCCTTAATGCCGAACAAAGCCTTGAGGTTGCCTTCCAGATCGCTGATATGATCAGAAGTTGATTCAGCTCCCTATGGCGGAAAATCTTCATCGGTTTTCCGCCATTCTTCCATTTCCACCTCCAATTTTCTGTCTTTCCTGTTTTAACTTTTGCCGAGATACAATCTTTTCATTGCCGGTTCGAAGCGACTTTTTTTCTGGCCAGAATTTCGATATACCAGCTGCATTATCTAAAACGACGATCCTGCAGTACATGTGGTACGGAGAATCGCCTTTTCAGATCCATAACGGCGTAGAACGTGCTTTTTACGAGCCCATCAAAATTACTTTTCTGTAATTTTTCTTGACCCTATTCCATTAAGTTTTACTGTTACTCAAATAATATAGAGTATCTGAATGCCATGAGGCTCAGCAATCAAGGTAAGCCAGGAGTCACTCTATCCTGCCAGGAAAATGGATTATTCCGTACAACCAATCCATTCCTGCAGGAATTGCCGGTGCTTTATCTTCTAAAATACATTTTGTTCTTCGGCTGGGCACCGGGGCAATCAGACAATAGCTGTCAGGTAATACTCCCTATTCAAAACCCAAAGAGGAAAAAACTTATGGAGACAATCATTCGAAAAAAACGGCAGATGACATATTTTCTAACCTTATTCTTCCTGGCAGCATCTATCAGCCCGGCTTTTGCTGCCACCGACGAAGGCGTCGAGGTTTTGACCAAAACTTCACGTGCTTTCTCTACCGTGGTCAAGGAGGTGACGCCTGCCGTTGTTCATGTGCAGGTTGAAAAAGAAGTAGGGGCCAGGGACTACACCAATGAATTCTTTGACAATCCTTTTTTCGAACGATTCTTCGGGCCGGAGTTTCGCCGCCAGGCTCCCCCCCAGCAACGCAAACAGCAGGGCCAGGGATCAGGATTCATCATCAGCGATGACGGCTACATTCTTACAAATAATCATGTAGTTGCTGATGCCGATACCATTACCGTTACGCTGTCGGATAACACCAAGCTGGAAGCGGAATTAATCGGCAGCGACCCGCAGTCCGATGTCGCTCTTATAAAAATTGACAACGGCAAGAACCTGCCGGTTGTCCCCTTGGGAGATTCAGATGCTCTTGAAGTTGGTGAATGGGTAATCGCCATCGGCAATCCCTTCGGTTTAAACCAGACGGTCACCGTCGGCGTTGTCAGCGCCAAAGGTAGAAGCAGGGTGGGCATCAATGAATATGAAGATTTCATCCAGACGGATGCCGCCATTAATCCCGGCAACTCAGGAGGACCGCTGCTCAACATACGGGGCAAAGTGGTCGGTATAAATTCGGCTCTTTTTTCCCGCACCGGTGGATACATGGGTATCGGTTTCGCCATTCCCATCAATATGGTCAAGGCCATATATGAACAGCTCCGCGAGGAGGGCAAGGTAACCAGAGGATGGCTGGGCGTTGCCATTCAGGACGTCGATGAGAGCCTGGCTCAATCCTTTGGGCTCAAACAGGCCGAAGGTGTATTGGTGAGTGAAGTCCAGCCGGATTCACCGGCCGCAGAAGCCGGAATCCGGCAAGGAGACGTGATAACGGAACTTAATGGAGTTAAAACGACGAATGTCATTGAGCTTCGAAATGCGGTAGCTCTTCTCGTCCCAGGAGTAAAGGCCAAATTGACCGTCATTCGTGACGGCAGCAAAAAGGAGATTGAAGTGGTAATCGGCGAGCAGCCCGGGAACCTGACCGGTGAACCGCAGGCTTCTCCCGGTGAAAAGGAATTCCTTGAAAACTTCGGCCTTTCCTTTCAGGAGCTCACGCCGGAGCTTGCCGAGCAGTTAGGTTATGAAGGAGAGAAAGGGGTTCTGATCGGCGGTGTTGAACCAGGCAGCGTCGCGGCAACCGCCGGTTTGCAGCCCGGTCAGCTGATCCAGGAAATCAACAGGCAGAGAGTTGAAAATATTGAGGATGTCCAGCAGATCCTGCAAAAGACACCTTCCCCGGAGAGAATACTGCTCAGAGTCAAAACAGGACGGTACAGCTCATATGTGGTACTTGAAGCACCGTAGAATAGCGGCCTGATAAAGACACAAAAAAGCCTGCCCGGTAGAATATTCAACAGGGCAGGCTTTTTTTATTTCGTAACTATCCAGCAGCACTCTGTCCACGATCAAGGCGTCCATACCCAATGTATAGCTAACCGCCCTGCTTATGGACATATGGCGCACCCGAAGTCGGAGTTTATGCCCGTCAGGGTGCTTACCTCTAAACGGTTACAAACAAACAGGTGGTTGGCCAAATAATGAGAAGCAATCTGAATAGTAACTTTATTTCAGTCATTGCCCCTACGCCTTTCGGCAATTTTTTCAAATATTTTCATAATGATCGGCAGCTTCTCGAATTCATCTCCGGATATGCGGCGCAAGACAACATCGCTGTTGGCGATAACGGTTGCGTTGCGTGTACGGCTGCTGGAAAAATAGGCCATCTCTCCGAAGACATTTCCGGCGGTCAGGGTGGTAATCAGATTGTCGTTCTCGTCAAGCGCATTTACGCTGCCGTTATCGATATAATATACGCCGTTTGGCGGATCATTAATCTTGACGATCACCTCACCCTTCTTCTTCCAGATCAGTTTGAATAAACGCTCCCATTCCGTATCGACTACCAGGGTGTGATAAAAATCGACATCCATGGCACGCAGCAGTTCATTGGAAAGATGCAGCAGCCGGATTCCCAGAGAGTCGCCGGTCGTTCCCCGTATCATCATGCCGGCTTTGTTGAATTCATCACCGGGATACGGGGTGTTGCGGATATATTCCAGCAATCTCTCAGAGGCCACGTCTTTCTTGCCGGTCATCGATACAAAAAGTTTTTGAACCTCGTTGAGCTTTTCCTTGGCCAGGGGAAAATCCGCCCGGATACCCTGAAGCTGATTGCCGCAAAACAATTCCACCGCTTCATTCTTCATCTCGATAAACCTGAAGAGATCTTCGGGGTCGCCATCCATTGGACAATTGTGTATCCCGGGTTTATAAATGGTATAGACGTGAATGGGATGGTGAAAATTTTTGGGAGTTATCTTGCCGATGCTGACTGTATTGCCTTTTTCCCGGGCCTGCCAGAAGGCTACTTCACGATCCATCAAAAAGCTTGTACCGAAATATCCGCACAGCTCTTCGAGACGGCTGGCCACGGAAAAACTCGCCCCAAACCGCATGATCCTGCCGCCGATGTACGCTTCTATGATATCACCTGCAAAAATTCCGATGCGGGTCTGCGGTATTGCTCCACGCTCCATAGCACGTGCCATGTTCAGCGCCGCCTCGATAGCCCGGTCACAGACATCGGTCTTGCCCTCGCCCTCCCTGTTTTCAAAAATAGCAATGGCGCCGTCCCCTGCCGACGGTTCAATATCCTGGTACTCTTCATCGCCGACATTGATGATTTCCTGGAGATTGCGATGATATTCAATGATGAAATCACGAATCTCGACAGGGCGCATATCTGCGGTTTTCTGAGAATACCGCACCATGTCGCAGAGGAGGATAACAACTCTTTTTTCGCTACCTTCCATTTACCGCCGTCCCTCCATTCAGCCGGTGTATTGTATTCTGAATCTGCCGATATCTCGATTTATTGAGGCTCGGGAAAAACCTCAGTTTATCATTCCAAGAAAAAATAACGCCGCAACTACCACCGCAAAAAAGATGGCGACCTTGACGTTAACCATCTCATCTTCAGGCTCATGCCGATGTTCATCCATATCAACCTCATCTGTTTTTGGTTCACTTTATATTCTTTACTGTCCACCTGATTTCAAGATGTGACAACGCCGCCTTTACCGGTGAGTATAAGCTCCTGGTATCTTTACCTTCTCGAAGTCGGAGTTTATGCCTACAGGTGCTTATGGCGATGTCATCAGCTTGTGCTATTCTGCGGCAGGCTTATTCAAACGCTCATCATAAAAACTCAACAGGATGAAGGTGGCCAGCGGCTGGGCCAGCAGGATAACCAGCGGCAATGAACCTCCTATGGATATGATGGCAATATATACTATGGTAATGATAATGTGATCGGCGATTGGATCCTTCACCGCCATGTTCCATGATTCCTTTATGGCGTCAATGAGTCCCAGTTTTTGATCTGTCATCAACGGCAGGAGATAAAGACAGGCGAATACAATAAATATCATCACGCCGAACCCGGGAAGTACCAGCAGCACAAAGCCTAAGGCGACGGCCAGAAATGAAACAAAACCAAAAGCGAGCAAAGGCAGAAAAAGCGACATATGGGCGAACAGATCCTTAACCACGGGAGTCCTTCCCTCGCGCTGAGCCAGCAAAAGTGACTGGAAGTAGCCGGCGGCAGTTACCGGGGCGAGAATTCCCAAACTGAAAATCGACACTACAATCTGTACAAAGGTGAGCAGCAGAGCCGGTCCGATAAACTGTAAAAAACTGCCCCAGCCCTTTTCCAGATGAACTTTCAAATCCATTCTTTCCTCCATTTCATTTGTTATTGATTGTTAACCAGTGTCTTTCCAGAAACGAGTAATTCCGGAGTCTGCTTTATTCAGTAAAGACAACCTCCAGAAGTTCCTGAAGAGTTGCAACTCCGACAAGGTGCATGCCGGATTTTTGATGAAGGCGGTCAAGATTGGCCTTCGGCATAATAAAACGTTGAAACCCGAGGCGTTCCGCTTCACCGACCCGCATTTCCACCTGACCGGCGGCCCGCACCTCTCCGGCCAGCCCGACTTCCCCGCACAACACGGTCGCCGAGGGAATCGGGCGCTCCAGCATGCTTGAGGCCAGAGCGCTGATAACTCCCAGATCGAGAGCGGGTTCCTCAATGCGTATGCCTCCGGCAATATTGAGGAATATATCGTGGCCATAGAGGTCCATTCCGGCCTTTTTTTCCAATACCGCGCAGAGCAGGGCAAGGCGCTGGGGATCGGCCCCGATGGCTGTTCTTCTCGCCGTTCCCAGATTTGTCGGGCTTACCAGCGCCTGTACCTCAACCAGAATCGGCCTGGTTCCCTCGACACTGGGTATGACAACCGATCCTGGCACATCCAGCGGTCTTTCCGCCAGAAAAATTTCCGAAGGGTTTTTCACTTCCACCAGACCTTCTTCCTTCATCTCGAAGACCCCGATTTCGTTGGTGGAGCCGAAACGGTTTTTCTGGGTCCGCAATATCCTGAAAGCATGATTTCTATCGCCTTCGAAATAGAGGACGGTATCCACCATATGCTCAAGGATTTTAGGACCGGCGATAGCACCTTCCTTGGTAACATGGCCGACCAGCATCACCGGAATATTTTCCACCTTGGCCATGCTGAGCAGCCTTGCCGCCGATTCCCGCACCTGGGTCACGGATCCCGGCGCTGAGGAAATCTCATCACAACTCAGGGTCTGAATGGAATCGACGACGAGCAATGCCGGGCGCATCGCCAAGGTCATTTCGATAATCTGTTCAACGTTGGAGACAGTAGCAAGATATTGTTCGGGATGCAGGGCATCGAGCCGCCTGGCGCGCATTTTGATCTGCCGGGCCGATTCTTCTCCCGAGGCGTACAGTACCTTTCCGCCCTGCCGGGCCACTGCCGCCAGCATATGCATCATCAGGGTTGATTTGCCGATTCCGGGATCGCCGCCAATGAGAACCACCGCTCCGGGCACGACCCCGCCGCCGAGGACCCGGTCAAGTTCTTCAATTCCGGTAAAGATACGCTCCTCATCACCATCGGGCGCCAGATGCAGCGGCTGCGGTTCAGCCTTGGGTAAACCGGCTGCTGATGCGGGCCGGCTGATCCTTTCGGCAAAACTGTCCCACTCACTGCAGTCGGGGCAGCGTCCCAGCCATCTGCCGCTCTTGAACCCGCAATTGTTGCAGACGTACTGTATTTTGTTTTTCTTTTTTCCTAAACTGCTCACAAAAGCACCATATATAAGACATAATGCAAGAAAAATTCGGCCCGCCCCTTTACTCCCGGGAGATTAACTAATATTCTACTCCAATCGGAAGTCTCATCGGACTACGGGCAAAAATTGTTTAAAAAGTGCCTGTCCGGGATTTATGGACAGGCACTAACTATAATCAACACTGATATATAATGCCATGCAAACCACTGGATTTGAAAAAAATACAGCCCCGAAAGCAGCTCGATATATACCGCTGCCAAGCTCCATTGCTTTTCTCTTCAGTAGAAAAAGGCTGGTGGGGCTCAGCCTCCTGCTCTTCCTGGTAACCATTTTTCTGACCTGGCTGTGCTATCAGTTTTCCCTGAATCTTATCGACGGCATCACCGGCGGCTTTTTCGTTTCGCCACCCGACACCGCCACCATCATGGGCTGGCTGCACCACAAAGGTTGGCTGATACTGAAGTGGGTCTATCTGTTGATAACCCGAATTGCGGCTTTCTACCTTGCGTTTTTAGTGGCCTACACCATAACCACCCCCGGATATGTCCTTCTCTCTACCTCGGCGGAAAAGCTCCATGCGGGAGAAAAATTTGAAATGGATGAAGGTCTCACCCTGCGTGGAATCCTGCTTGATCTGTGGGAAGGCCTCAAAATAGCCGGATTCGGCATCATTGTAACCATAGCCGCACTGTTTACCAGCTTTATACCGGTGTTCGGCCTGATCATCACCTTTCTGCTCTACACCTACTATTCCGCCTTGATGTTTCTCGACTATCCGGCTTCACGACGCCGCTGGTCGCTCGGCCGGAAAATTGCCTGGATTATGAGCCACAAAGGCCATTCATTTCGCCTGGGTCTTCTTCCCGCCATGGTCAGCATGATTCCTGTTTTCAACATTTTCTTCATTGCCCTGTTATTTCCTGTGCTCACCGTTCATGCCACCCTCAACTTTACCACCCTTGAACTTGTCGCTCAAAATAAGAGGAAACCAAATCATGGCCGTTGAAATCGAAAAGAAATTTCTGGTAAAAAACGACAGTTGGAAAGAAAACACCACTTCTATGATATATTATCAAGGCTATCTCTGTTCGGTTTCCGGGCGCACCGTTCGCATCCGCATCGCAGGATCGAAGGGTTTCCTCACGGTAAAGGGAAAACGCAGCGGCATCAGCCGTCTTGAATTCGAATATCCCATCCCTCTTGAAGAAGCGCGGGAACTACTGGAGAAATTCTGTGAACGACCGTTTATTCATAAACGCCGCCACCTGAAAAACTATGGTGGATTTCTATGGGAAATTGATGAATTTTATGGCGATAATGAAGGACTCGTTGTTGCCGAGATAGAACTTGAAAACGAAAAGCAGAAATTCCCCAGACCTTCCTGGTTGGGTAAAGAGGTCTCTCGTGATCGCCGCTATTATAATGCCGGCCTGAGAGCCTTTCCGTATAAGGACTGGAAGGACGAAGAGAAATGACAAAAGTATGTTTTATAAAATGTTCAAAAGCAGGTAAAAAAAGCCACACAGGGGCAGTAGAGGAAACTGGCCTGAGCCGTCCATCTGCTTTTGCATTTTTTTACGCTGGTTCATATCTTTATGTTGACTTTTGCAGGGGCTTGGTTGTACATTCCTGCGGCTCGCTAGAGCGTTGACCGTGATGTTTTTTGCCCCCCCTCGGAAAATTATTTAATGGGGGTATTTGCCCTGAATCGCTATAAACCAAAGAGGTGAGTAACGGCATGGTTCGAAACCTATATTCCAAACAGAAGTGGAGCATTGAGGATGCTTCGGAACTCTACGGTATCAACAACTGGGGAGCCGGCTATTTCTCCGTTGACGAGTCCGGAGACGTAGTGGTAACCCCCTTTGGTTCAGACCATGGTCCGCGGATAAGCCTGTATAAGGTTGCCCGGGAGATAGAGGAAAGAGGCTTCTCCATGCCGGTCCTGCTGCGCATTGAAAATATACTCGGTTCCCAGATCAAGCTGCTCCATGAAACCTTCCGCAAGGCCATCAAGGAGAATAATTACCAGGGTGAATACAAGGGTGTTTTTCCCATAAAGGTCAACCAGCAGGAGCAAGTCATCGAGGCCATATCCCAATTCGGCAAGGATTACGGCCATGGACTCGAGGCAGGAAGCAAGCCGGAACTGATCGCCGCCATCTCCATGATGAAGAATCGCGATGCCTGCCTTATCTGCAACGGCTACAAGGACGAGGAATTTATCGACCTGGGTTTGTATGCGGTCAGTATGGGATTCAAGGTTTTTTTCGTCATCGAGGTTCCTGGTGAAGTCGATCTGATCATCGAACGCTCCAAACATCTGAACATCAGGCCGCACCTGGGTCTGCGCATCAAGCTCTCGACTCAGGCAGAGGGCCTGTGGTCGCACTCGGGCGGGGACGCCAGCGTCTTCGGCCTGGGAATGAGCCATATCGTTACCGTGGTCGACCGTCTCAAGGAAGAGAACATGCTGGATTGCCTTCAACTCCTGCATTATCATATCGGCTCCCAGATTCCCAATATCCGCGATATTCGCGCCGGGGCTATCGAAGCCTGCAGGTTCTATGAAGAGTTGATCAAAGAAGGTGCGCCAATGGGCTACCTCGACCTTGGCGGCGGTCTGGCGGTCGACTATGACGGCTCCCATACCGATCATCACTCCAGCAGAAACTACACCATGGAGGAGTATTGCACCGATATCGTCGACTCCGTCGTCAGCGTTCTCGACAAAAACAATATCCCTCACCCGACCCTGATCACCGAGTCGGGCAGGGCCACGGTTGCCTATTATTCGCTGCTGCTTTTCAACATCCTCGACGTGTCTTCCTTTCTGCCTCCTCCCATTCCCGAAAAGATGCCGGAATCGACCAACGACCTCCTCGAAAACCTGCTGGCCACCTACAAGATGATATCCCCCAAGGATATTCAGGAATGTTTAAACGACGTTCTTTTTTATAAAAGCCAGGCCAGACAGCTCTTTAAACACGGACAGATAACCATTCGGGAGCGGGCTCTCGCCGAAAACCTGGTGCAGCATATCCTCATCGAACTCTCCGAGGTATCGCGCCACATGAAGCAGATTCCCCGGGGACTGCAGAATATCAACCGTATGGTGTATGACATCTATTACGGCAACTTCAGCCTTTTTCAGTCTCTCCCGGACGTCTGGGCCATAGATCAGATCATGCCGGTCATGCCGATCCACAGACTCAAGGAGGCCCCCACGCATCCCGCCATTATTTCCGACATAACCTGCGACTGCGATGGCAAGATCGACAAATTTCCGGACCCCTACAACGAAAAAAGAAACATCATGCTGCATGAGCTGCTACCGGATGAAGATTATTATCTCGGGGTTTTTCTGGTCGGCGCCTACCAGGAAACGCTGGGCGATTTGCATAATCTTTTCGGAGACACTAATGTAATATCTATCAATGTTAATCAGGACGGCAGTTATCAGTTCATCCGTGAAGTCGAGGGGGATTCTGTAGCCGATGTTCTAGCCTTTGTCGAATATGACGTTCGCTCAATGAAAAACAGATTGAAAAAAATAGCCGAGGAATCAATCCAGCTTGGCCTTATCACAGCCAAGGATCGCAAGGCCATCATCGAGAGCTTTACCGCGGGATTACGAGGGTATACATATTTTGAAAAAGATTGACTAAAAGACACCTAACAAACCAGCAGCCTGAGGAGAAAATTATGTCACGAGTTTTGATCATCGGTGCCGGCGGGGTGGGGAATGTTGTTGCCAAAAAATGTGCCCAGCTCTCCGAGATTTTCACCCACATAACCCTGGCGAGCAGGACATTGCATAAATGTGACGCCATCGCCGTGGAAGTCAAGGAAAACTACGGCGTTGACATCAACACCATACAGGTGGACGCCGACCATGTCTCCGAACTTATCTGGGTTATCGAGCACGTCAAACCCGAACTGGTAATCAATGTTGCCCTGCCCTACCAGGATTTGAGCATCATGGAGGCCTGTCTTGAAACCAACACCAACTATCTCGACACCGCCAACTACGAGCCCCCGGATTCGGCGCATTTTGAATACAGCCATCAGTGGGCCTACCATGAGAAATTCAAGGAAAAAGGGCTGATGGCACTGCTCGGCTGTGGATTTGATCCGGGAGTGACCAATATCTTCTGCGCCTATGCCCAAAAAAATCTGTTCGATTCCATCGAGACCATCGACATTCTTGACTGCAACGCAGGCGACCACGGCCATCCTTTCGCCACAAACTTCAATCCCGAGATCAATATTCGTGAAGTGACCCAGGTGGTGCGGCACTGGCGCAATGGTGACTGGGTGGAAACACCGCCTATCCTCGAAGACGACTGCGTTCATTTCACCTTCGATTATCCGGAGGCGGGCCCAAAGGAGAGCTACCTTCTCTATCATGAAGAGATGGAATCCCTGGTCAGGCACATCAAGGGGCTGAAGCAGATCAGATTCTGGATGACCTTCTCCGAGCCCTATATTACCCATCTCAAGGTTCTTGAAAATGTCGGCATGACCCGCATTGACGAAGTGGAATACGAGGGCCATAAAATCGTGCCGCTGCGTTTTCTCAAGGCGCTGCTGCCGGATCCCGGATCACTGGCTGCCAACTACACCGGCAAGACCGTGATCGGCTGCGTCCTCCGGGGCGAGAAAGGCGGGGAGAAGCAGCAGAAATACATCTATAACGTCTGTGACCACCACGAGGCCTTCACCGAGGTGCAGTCCCAGGCGGTCTCCTACACCACCGGCGTGCCTGCAATGATCGGAGCCATGCTCATGGTCAGAGGGGACTGGATGGGAGAGGGGGTCTTCAATGTCGAACAGCTCGATCCCGATCCTTTTATGGATGCGCTGAACATCTACGGGCTTCCCTGGCAGGTGGTCGATTTCCAAGGCAAGCTTCCCTGAAACCATGACGACCACGATTTATACCAATGATGCATGTCCCGCCGATATCGCCGGCCGGGTTGAAACCCCCAGCTACCTTATCAGCGAGGATATAATCAGGGAGAACTGCGCCATTCTCGAGGAAGTGCAGCGCCGCAGCGGGGCCAGGATACTCCTGGCCCTCAAGGCCTTCGCCCTGCCCGCCCTTTTTCCCCTGATCGGCAGGAGTCTCCAGGGAGTCTGCGCCAGCGGTCCTATTGAGGCGCGACTGGGCCGCGAGGATTTCAAAAAAGAAGTACACACCTACTCCCCTGCTTATTCTGATGACCAGATGGAGAGGGTTATTCACTACTCCGACCACATCCTCTTCAACTCCATCTCCCAATGGAACAGACATAAAGCAGCCATTGCCGGAAGCGGCAAAGACATAGAAGTCGGACTCCGGGTAAATCCGGGATACAGCGAAGTGGCTACCGCTCTCTACAACCCCTGTCTGCCGGGATCCAGGTTCGGCATTCAACCAGCCGATCTGGAGAATATCGATCTAAAGGGTATCAGCGGTCTCCATTTTCACGCCATGTGCGAGCAGAACGCCGATGTTCTGGTCAGGATACTGGAGCGCTTCGAAGAAAGATTCGGCCGCTATATCGATCAGCTCAAATGGGTCAATTTCGGCGGCGGTCATCATATAACCAGAAGCGATTACGATCTCGATCTTCTCTGCCGCACCATCACCGACTTTAAAAACAGGCACCAGGTCGAGGTCTATCTCGAGCCGGGCGAGGCGGTGGTTCTCAACGGCGGCTTCTTTGTGACCTCGGTTCTGGATATTATGCACAACGGCATGGATATCGCCATCCTTGACAGTTCAGCGGAAACACATCTTCCCGACATTCTGGCCATGCCTTACCAGGCGGAAATCCCGGACAGCGGCCAACCACAGGAACTGCCTCATACCTATCGTCTTGGCGGCATCTCCTGTCTTGCCGGAGATATCATCGGGGACTACTCCTTTGCCCAACCCCTGGCCCGCGGCGACAGGCTGGTCATGACCGACATGGCACTTTACACCTTTGTCAAAAACACTACCTTCAACGGTGTCGAACTTCCCTCCATCTATACCTATTCCCTGAAGAAAGGTACCCTGGAGCGTATTCGTAAATTTGGATATGAAGATTACCGGAGCCGGCTCGCATGAGTAAAATCAACTTCCATGGCGATGATGTCGCTTTTTCTCCGCCTCATAAGGCACTTTTTCATATCCTGCCGGTGCCGCTCGAAAAAACGGTATCATATCTGGGTGGAACGCAGCATGGCCCCCAGGCCTTGCTGGAGGCCTCCTGCCAGTTGGAGCTCTTCGACGGAAAATCGATTCCCGCGGAATACGGTATTTATACCGCCGATCCTCTGGACTGTTCTCCCACCATCGAAAAGGTCCTGAACGACCTGCAAGAGAAGGTAAGCAGCACCCTGGAGCATCGCGGCATCCCGATTGTTCTCGGCGGTGAGCATAGTCTCTCCCTGGCTTGTGTCAAAGGCCTCAAGCAGCACAGTGACGATTTCGGCGTCATCCAGTTCGATGCCCATGCCGATTTGAGAAACAGCTACGACGGCAGTCTGCATAGCCACGCCTCCGTCATGCGCCGTATCTACGAGGAAGACATTCCCATCTGTCAGATAGGCACCCGCAGCTACTGCCTGGAAGAACACCTGCTGCGCCGGGAGAACAACATATTCTTTTGCGATGCCGAAACCATCTGGCAGAAGGGTATCGAAGCCGTAAGTCTTCCCGCCGACTTCCCGGAAAAGATCTACATCACCTTCGACGTCGACTGTTTCGACACCTCACTCATGCCTGCCACCGGCACCCCTGTTCCGGGCGGATTGCACTGGCATCAGGTCACGGAAATCCTCCGCTCTCTCTTCAGGGATCGTCTCTGTCTGGGTTTCGACCTCGTTGAACTGTCGCCGCAAACGGGCATGCACGGTGCGACCTTCACCGTAGCTCAACTGGCCTATAACATGATGGGATATCTGGTGCGCAGCGCAAAAAACAAAACCTATTATTCCCTTAGTGATGTCCCTTAAGCTTCGCTATGCCTCATTCCTTCTGCTGGTTCTCTGCCTGCTCGCCCTGTTCTGCAGCGGTGCGGTCTTGCTGATATACCGGAGCAGTTATGTGGCGGCCGCAGGGCTTCTCCTGCTTCTCTATTTCACCACCTATTTGCTGGGAAAGAGATTTGCCGGAATATTTTTCACCCTCTCTTTTCTCAGGCTTTTGAGACAGAAAAACGGGGTATACTCCCGAAGAGCATTCGAACTCTATATGGAGAAATCGATAGCCGCCAGGAGGGATCCCGAACAAACTGAGGTACTGAAACACCAGATCCTGCAGGTTTTGAAGGAGGAGGGATTGATATCCATCGCGGATGATACAATCCTTCTCCTGAAACCTTAGGATTTAGCGTAAGTTAACTATCGCCAAGAAGCATATACTCTTTGAGAAGCCGCGGTCGCGGCCCCTTCTCCTGCAGAAACTCCACGACCTCGCTCTGGGCATCAGCCATTCCCTTATCAAAGGCGGTGCACTGTTTCGCCACCTCCTGATAATTCTCGTCATCCTCGGAAAATGTCGCTGCCTGCTTTCTCGTGGTAAGCTTGCCTTGAACAAATTTCATGCCGCTGCCGGGAAACATGGACTCAAATATCGCTTCAGCGCTCTGTTTTTTGGTTATATCTTCGCTGAAAAGCTCGGAGAGGTATTCATCAACATAGCCGATGAGGTAACCGGCGACAAACATGCTGTTCAGCCTGTCGTTGAAAACCTGCTCGTCCACAACGGCACCGCTTTTGGCCTCATCCCGAGCGTCGCTGATCTGCTGGAAAAGCTCTTTGGCAATCTTATCAACCTGGCTGTCCGGCTGATCCTTCTCACTTGACTTAAAAATTGTAGTAAACATGGTTTTTCTGAAAGGTTTTATTGTACCCCAAAGGGCGGCAATAGCTATTTAAAGCAGAAACTCCCAATAATTGTATATAGATATACATATTGGGATCAATGTTCTGATAATGCTCTATGTTTATGGCTGGTCGAAAGGGGCGAATACGGCTAATGGCATCCTGGTAAACAAGGTAGCACTTAATTCAACGGGGCGCAACGGCTACCAGACCTTTTATTGTCTCCGAGAGAGGTTTTTTTCGTTTTTTTTTCAGGAAACCAAACCATAAAGCACTTCCGAGAATCGATGTGATCAAGGGCGATATTAGAGGAAATGGTGGTTTTTACAACCGCCTCACCCTCTGCCTGCAATAAGGTTTTTACTGAAATAACCGAGCCGCTCTTCACTGATAGCACCAAAATTAAATAGACACAGGAGCGCTTCTTTTGATAGGCTATTGTCTACTAACATACCATTCTTCTTATCCCTCTTTTTACCAAACCGTTGCAGAAAGATGACAATAATAATCCGATATATCCTAATAGTTTCAATCAGGAGAAAAGATGGAAAACTATGTCACAAAAGATGAATTGGATTTGCTCGTAAAAAAGATGCACAAGACAGAAATCCAGGCGCATATCAGCATCAATTTCGCCTTTATAGCATTAACCTTCTGCAAAAACACTGACGAAGTCCTCAGGGCCCTGGAAAGAGGATATGAAGCGGGACTGACGGAATTGACCTTTTCTCATGCAAGCGACGAAGATATCGAGTTCTTCAAAAATCAATATACATCGTATATAGAACAGGTCCGGCTTCTTTCGCGCTAAGCTGTGGTGGGCAATCCCATCTTCTTCGAAGACCCTCAGATAGTTGGTTAAATGGTTATTATATCTTTATTTTTTGTGTCTCCTTAGGAAGGAAAACTCGTTCAAGCAGTAGTTCCAAATAAGCCTCTAACACATTCATTCGCACGAGCCTACTGACGATGACTATTATTATCAATGGGATAGCAGGAGCAGTACGTGGAGAATTTGTTGCAACCGAAAGATGGCATAAACGGCCGCAAGCCGCGAGTAATCAATACAAAATCTTGTTTTTGATGGATGAAGAAAGATGTGAATGGGATATTGCCCGTTGGGGCAACTCAATTTAAAGGAGAAAACCACGCAAATGGTCGGGAAGAGAGGATTTGAACCTCCGACCCCAGCGTCCCGAACGCTGTGCTCTACCAGACTGAGCCACTTCCCGACCTATTATTCGCAAGTTGTTTTTGAAAAGGTTCAAGCTGTGCGCTCGAATTGAGAGGAAACCTTTTCTCGGCCTCCTAATTCAGCTTTCGATTTATACTGAAAAAGGTATCAACCGTCTGCTGAACCTACTGCGTCCAGCACGCATCAAAACATGCTTCAAAACTCTCCTGTTGTCAAGCAATTTTGTGATGAATGAACGGTGTTGTTGAAATGCTCGGAGGTCGGTTTGATGCAGCAATCTTCCAGCTCACTTGTGGCGGCGTGACTGCTCTTCGGTTTGATCCCGAAGAGCAGTGCTTCAGGGGATGAGGTGGAGAATTAAACTTCCTCTTGTTTCCTGTTTTTCAGTATCTTCTCCTTCCAGTCATCGAACTCCGGGAAGCGGTTCTGAAATTCCAGCCGGAACCTGCTCTTGAACCCGCCGGGCTTTTGCCTTTAGGATTCTTTAAAATCATCGCCGAGCATATGAAAAACAAACCAGGCTGCTGCTCCGGAGAGGATCAAAAGCACTACGCCGCTCGACTTTAAGGCAAAGGATAGGCTGTAGCCCGCGGAGAGACTGCCGATAAAGGGCCCGAGCAGGGCAAAGCCGAAACGGATTATCATATTGCGGATCGACAGGACCGTTGCCCGCGTCTCAGAGCGGCAATGGCTGTTGGTCAGATCCTTTAAGAGCGGTGTTGCATAACCCCGGATGGCATAAAATATCAACAGCACTATCACTGCCGGGATGAGCTGGACCATCCCCAGAGCAATATACGATGCCGGAATAAAGAGAACTATGCTAAGTATTGCCTGCCTTTTTCCCATTTTTTCAACAACCCTTGAGGCAAATGCCGCCACAACGGCCACGGTGAGATTCAAGGCAACCCATAACGGGGTAATCAGCTCCTCGGTTAGTCCCATATAGACGAAATAAACCTGAGCCGTCCAGGCCATGCAGAGCGTCGAGGTACCGATAATGGCGGAGAGCAGCAGGGTTGAGCTTAACTCTAAGTTGACGAACAGGCTTTCCCTGCACACCCTTAAAATATGCCTGATTCCCGGAGTCGAGGTTATTTTTTCCCGGGGCGGCTCTATCAGCATCAGGGAGGCGGGAATGGCAATTGCGGCAATTACCGCCTGGGAGGCATAGACAAAGCGGTAGCTGATCGCAGCGGCGAGCAGGCCGCCGCAGAGTGCCGCGGTGGTTTCCGCAAAATTTCCCAGCGAGGTGATCCTTCCCTCCAGCCGCAAATATCTATGTTCTTTTTTCATGGAGGCCAGGCTGTCGTAGAGCAGTGCCGAATCGGAGCCCGAAATAAAGCTGCCCCCCAGGCCAAGGGTGATTTCGGCCAGCAGAAAACCGGTGAAGTCGTGAGAAAGAGAATAGAGGACAAATCCCAGGGTTCCCAGGATGCTGCCCATTACCAGCGATTTTTTCCGCCCGATTATATCGGCCATGTAACCCGAGGGTATCTCGAGAACCGCGACGCTGACCGAATAGATCGCCTGGAGGAGATAGATGTCATAGGCATCAAGGCCGTTTTCCGTGTAATACAGGGCCACGATCGGCATGATCAGCATAAACCATTTGGATAGCTTGATCAGGTAAAGTCCATAGATATTTGTCTGCAGTGTTCGTTGCATTTCTTCCTTTTTTACTGAGCAGCAGTGAAATGACTATTTAAATTTTCGACACTGTGCTGTCAAGCTGTTATGCCGGGAGCTCTAAAAAAGTCGCAGGAAGGCTCCGGAATTTGAATATGTTGTTTTTGCCTCTTTCAGAACAGGGTCGGGTTTCAGTGGATTGCGGATCGGGGTCCGGAAAGACGGTAGTAGTTTTTTGCTGAATCTACATGCTTGGCTACATGAAGCCGGAAGGGTTTTATTGGTTGCCTGGAACGCAGAAATATGCAGCTCGCAGCACCGCTTATACCAGCTCGGAGAGGATTTGATTAGCCAAAGGTCTCCCCTTATCGGTCAGGCGAAAATGGGTATCGGTGTACTCTACATACCCTCCTTCAAGAAGCGGGGTGAGAATTTCACCATAATACTTCGGCAAATGAATGCCGTATCGCTCGAAAAGGGCCCTATATGAAACACCCTTGACCATCCGCAGGCCCATAACCACACTTTCCCGAAAAGACTCTTCAGGGGTCAATTTCTCGCTTTCCTCGGTGGTGGTCTCGCCGCTCTCCACCGCCTGGCAATAGCGTAGCGGCTGGGAAATATTTCTCGAGCGGCAGCCCTGCTGAAAACCGACGCTTCCCGCACCGACGGCAAGATATTCGAGATTATTCCAATAATTGATATTGTGACGGCATTCGAAACCGGGCATGGCAAAGTTGGAGATTTCATACTGTTCCAGCCCCGCCTCTTTACAGAGATCAAATGAAATTTCATCCATCAGCAGTACCTCGTCTTCTTCCGGCAGGCTCAGATTGCCCCGGCCATAACGCACGGCAAAGGGAGTATCCTCCTCGATGGTCAGCTGATAGAGGGAGACGTGGGGAAGGTTCAACGACAACGCGGTTTCTACGTTCCAGCGCCAGCGCTCCGGAGTCTGTCCGGGAACGCCGTACATCAAATCCAGGCTGATATTGGCAAAACCGGCCCCGGTTGCATCCCGTATACAGTCCCAGCTGTCCTGTGCGCTATGCAGACGCCCCAAAAGATTCAGCTCGCTGTCGATAAATGACTGTACTCCAATGGAAATCCTGTTTATGCCGGCCTGACGCAGCTGAAGAAGCTTCATAAAGTCCAGGGTCTTGGGATTGGCCTCCAGAGATATTTCCGCCCCGTCTCCTATACCCGGAAATTCCCGGCAGCAGGAAAGAATTTCGCCAATATGATCGACCGGCAAAAGTGAAGGAGTGCCGCCGCCGAAAAAGATGGTATCGAGGATGCCGGTCTTTTCGGAAAAAGAAAGATCGACTATCTCCTTTTTGACGGCTTTGACATAGCGTGAGAAAAGATGCTCCATGCCGGTAAAGGAACTAAAGGAACAATACTCGCACTTGGCCAGACAGAAGGGTATATGGATATATAAAGAGGCCATGATCAGTTCCTCCCCGCCGCGAGAGTTTCTTTGATGGTTTGATCGACATCCTCCCGAATGGTGGCCATAAGGCCTTTATCGGCAAAACTGTAGGAGCCGTCTCCGATGATGAAGTGATCAAGGAGAGTTATCTGCATCATCGAGCAAAGCAGGGAAAGCGTGCGGGTCAGATGCATGTCCTGGGGCGAGGGCTGCAGTGAGCCGGAAGGGTGATTGTGGGCAACGATAAGGGCGGCGGCGTTGACTTCCAGAGCCCGCTTGACTATCTCCCGCGGATAGATGGTATTGACGTTGACCGTCCCCTCGGCCATCACCTCTGTGGCGACAATGGCATGCGACGAGTCGAGGAAGATAACGGTCAGCACCTCGCGGGGCAACTCCCGCATGGAATGGAGCAGATAGTCCCGGACCTCTCCGGAGGAGTGCAGATATTTGCGGCCCTGCAGACGCTGCTGCAGATATCTTCTGGCGACCGCCTGAATGAAACGGACGGCAAAACTGTTTTTAGGGCCGATACCGGGAATTTTAAGAAGATCCTCCCCCGGCGCCTCCAAAACGGCGGCAAGGGTGCCGAACTCCTTCAGGGCCAGCCTGGCCGGAGATTTGCAGTCGGTTCGCGGGGTGCCGAAGGAGAGCAGCAGCTCCAGCACTTCGGCATCGCTGAAGCCCTCGGCGCCAATCTCCAGAAACTTTTCGCGCAGCCTGGCCCTGTGGCCGGCTCCCTTTTTCTGCCACTCTTCTTTCTTCAATGAAATTATTTCAGCCTTTCAACACCTTGTGAAAAAGCTCATTGGCCATTTTCGGATTGGCCTTCCCCTTGGTCTTTTTCATCAGCTGCCCGACGAAAAAGCCCATCACCTTGTCTTTCCCCTCCCGGAACTGCTGGGCCTGATCCGGGTTGGCGTCAACAATTTCCTGCACTATGGCAAGCAGTTCTCCCTCATCGGAGACCTGGACCAGGTTTTTCTCCTTGACCACCACTTGCGGATCTTTGCCGGTTTCCATCATCTCGCTGAACACCGTTTTGGCGATTTTACCGCTGATAGTGCCCTCTTCGACCATGGCGAGCAGTGCGCCCAGTTGTCCGGGGGCCACCGGGCAGACCGCGATATCTTCCCCCTTCAACTCGCGCAGGAGTTCGGTCATGATCCAGTTTGAAACTTTCTTCGGGCTGTTGCAGACCTGCACGGCCGTCTCGAAATAGTCGGCCAGCTCGCGGGATCCGGTAAGGATGGCGGCATCATATTCCGGTAGTTCATAGACGCTGACAAATCGCTGCTTGCGCTGATCGGGCAGCTCCGGCAAGGTGGCGCGCATCCTCTCGATCCAGTCTTCGTCGATTTCCACCGGGACCAGGTCGGGACAGGGAAAATATCTATAGTCGTGGGCCTCCTCCTTGCCCCGCATCGGCTCCGTCCGGTTTTTGTCGGGATTCCACAGCAGGGTCTCCTGGGCAACCTTTTCGCCGTCGAGGAGCAGATCGCGCTGGCGGCGGATTTCGTATTCCAGGGCACTTTCCACATTCCTGAAGGAGTTCATGTTCTTCAGTTCGGTCCGTGTGCCGAATTCTTTGCGCCCCATGGGCCGCAGCGAAATGTTGGCATCACAGCGGAAGCTTCCTTCCTGCATATTGCCGTCGCAGATATCCAGATAGCGCAGGATCGCCCGGATCTTTTTCAGGTAGGCGGCCGCCTCCTGCGGCGAACGCAGATCGGGCTCGGAGACGATTTCCAGGAGCGGGGTGCCGGTGCGGTTCAAATCGACATAGGAGAGCGGCTCATGCTCGTCATGGATCAATTTGCCGGCATCCTCCTCCATATGCATCCGGGTGATGCCGATCCGTTTTTTTTCACCGTCCACCTCTATCTCGACCACGCCATGCTCGACTATCGGCAGGTCGAACTGGGTTGTCTGATATCCTTTGGGCAGGTCGGGATAAAAATAGTTTTTCCTGGCAAACTGATTGTACAGGTTGATTTTTGAATCCGTAGCCAAACCCATCTTGATGGCAAAGTCGACGACCTTTTTATTGAGCACCGGGAGAACACCGGGCATTCCCAGGCAAACCGGACAGGTTTGGGTATTCGGCGGCGCTCCATAGGCCGTGGAGCAGCCGCAGAAGATCTTTGAATCCGTTTTGAGCTGGGCGTGTATCTCAAGTCCGATAACTGTTTCAAATTCCATGTTTCATCCTGTACTTTTTTCTCTGGCCCTGTTGTTCTAATAACACATTCAATGGGCGGTTCTCAACGAATTGCTCACCCAGGTCCGAACTTTTTCCCGCTCTTCCAGCCAGTCTTCGCTCACCCGCACCTTGAGGAAGAGATGAAAAAGTTTGTTGACAAGCTGGACGAGCTCCTCAAAAAGATAAATCCTTTCCAGAATCATGCCCTCGGTTTCCTCCGGATTGTTCGGAGCCCCCGCCTCCGTTCCTGCGGTCTTGGGGAGCTTGACGTTGCGAAATTCCATCATCGCCGCCGCCAGGGTAAAATTGTATTCCTGCTCCGCAGATACCAGCTGTATACGGGCCTGCTCCAGTTTCTTACCCATCTGCAGGCCGGTGCGCGCCTCCTGCAGCTCGGTCTGCAGTCCACTGCAAATAAGCTTCTCGTTGGTTTCGCCCTCCCCGTATTCGAGAAGCATATGCTTCTCGAAAGCCACGGTGATATCGCCATGCTCGGGCAGGAGGATGCTCCCTCCTCTTTCCTCGCTCTTCCACCACAACCAGGTGAGAAATTCCTGTCCAAGAAATCGTTTTTCCGCTATTAAATCTACTAAATCCATTATTTTTCACATTACCTTGATTAATGTTAAACCAGAATTTCCGGGCCAATGCCGGCAAGCCGGTATCCCTCTTCTTCAGTAAGAAGATGTTCGGCGGTAATATACGGAATCTGCTGCATGATCAAAAGGCCGAAGGTCTCCTTAAAGAAATCCTCGAGCTGGGCATGCACTTTTTTGTTGGTGGAGAAAAAGAGCAGGGTACCGTTGGAGAGATCCCAGCACAAATCAAATATTGAGGGAACCGGCACCGATCTGCGCATCAGTTCGGTGTTCATCCGCTCCTTGATCTCCATCTTCATGGCCTTGCCGATCTTGGGAAGCTGGCGTTCCTTCTTAATACGCTCCTCCTCCTTGGCACAAAATTTCTTCAGTATCGCCGGCGAAACCTTGCGCTCGTCCATTCTCAGGGTCAGCGTCACATAGTCGCCATTGGCATAGGAGGCGTATTCGAAATCGGAATCAAACATATTCATCACCGAAACCCAGCCGATCGAAAACTCGTCATAGGTATCGTCTATATCCTGGAAGGAGAAGGCCGCTACCCTCTCCGCTATGAAGTCCCAGACATTTTCCGGAAGTTCACCTTCGACGCTGAAACGGACAAAACTTGCCGAACCGTTAATAAAACCCATCTCCGTCCCTCATGGTCATCTGTTTATGAAAGACCACACTGCATAGTGGTCCGGGAAAATTGAAAACTGCATCCTATCATTAGAGAAACACTGCGACAACGTTTTTCCTTCTTTGAAAGACGCGTAAAAAGTTCGATCTCCCGCAGTCCCCGGAGGCCCAAGCATCTTGATGAACAATATAGTATTGAAAATACATAAAATTAAGCTCTCTGAAACACTAAGCTGACCTCTGCCGAAGAGACCATTATCTATCTTCTTTCTTTTGGCATAACCGCTTGACTATGATTTGTGCGAGTGATAAAAATTATAAAGGTGTTTTTTTTCGCTTGACAGTTTTTCGACATATTTGTATATAGCATTCCCTCATGGGTCGTTAACTCAGTCGGTAGAGTATCTGCCTTTTAAGCAGAGAGTCGTTGGTTCGAGTCCAACACGACCCACCAGAAAAAGATCCCGGTCCCCATCGTCTAGTCAGGTCCAGGACACCGGCCTTTCACGCCGGCAACAGGGGTTCAAATCCCCTTGGGGACGCCAGTATATACAGGCACTTAACGGTTTTCGTTAAGTGCCTGTTTTGCTTTGAGGGGCCATGAGGGCCTCATGTATTCTTCTGAAAGAAGGAAGTCAAACAATCTGTAACGTCCTCAAATATTTCTGTTCTTTCCTCAATGCGGTCTGTTTTGCAGCACAGCGTTCTCCCATCCGACAACATCACAGCCACTCAACCTGTCATTGCATGGACAAACAATATCCTGTATGAATCATCAGAATGGATGTCCCATATATGCAGTCAGCGAAGGAGCGCTTCTTAAGATAAGACATCGTTTGTTATGAATTTCCAACACATTAACAAAAAATGAAAATACAGTTTTTGGTCCAAGGATCAACCGAAATGCCCTACCTGGTCGAATTTATAAGAAATTCCGATTCAACTATTGCAACACACTGCACCTGTCCCACCAGCCAGAACGGACAATATTGCCACCATAGATTCAACATCATTGAGGGAAAGACAGCAGACATTGTCAGTGAAAACCTTGATGAGGTGGAAACCGTGCAATCATGGATACCCGGTTCTGAAATCGAAACGGCAATGGTAGAAGTACAAAGGCTGGACGATGAAATAGCAAAAGCAAAAGAACTGCTTGCAGCAGTGAAAAATGAAGCTACAAGGGCAATGATGAATTAAAATTCATACTCACGATTTGGTCGGTTTCGCGATACGTTTCGTATGACCAGAAGGGAAAAAATTATCTTCCCGTTTACCGGAATACACCCATAGTGACTGCAATGATCAAAAAAACCATTCTTTTACTGGCCCTGGCGATTACTTTTATTTACAGCGGCGTCAGCGAGGCCGCACTGCAGACAGTGACCCTGCCGATCACCATTGATTATCCATTGCTCCGCAAGCTCCTGGTAAATCATGCCTTTCAGGAAAACAACGAATCCGCCACCCTTATCAATGAAGGAAACGGCTGCATCTATCTTGCTTTATCTGCCCCCCAGGTTTCCGAGGAAAACGGCAGAATCAAGCTGGATATACAGGTGAACGCCAGGGCAGGCACTCCTCTTGGAGGCAGATGCTTTACGCCGCTGGAATGGCAGGGTCATCTTGTTCTCTATGAGCAGCCTTTCCTTAGCCCGGACACCTGGCAATTGTCTTTTACCACCGTGGGATCACGGTTGCTAGGGGCAGACCGGCAGCCGGCCCGGATTACGGATGTGCTCTGGGATCTTATTAAACCCCATATCTGGTCCTATATCTCCGGGATACGCATAAATCTTATGCCGCCCGTCGCCGATGTGAAAAACTTTCTTCTGCCTCTCTTCCCGCAGGAAAAGCGGAGACAGGCCGAGGGTATGCTGGCTTCAATGCGTCCGGGAAAGATCGAGGTACAGGCGGCTTCAATGCATCTGCCGATCCTTACGGATGTGGCCTCTATTTACGACCCGGATGAGAAACAGGAACAGGCCCGTTTGGAAAATGAAGAACTCGAGAGAACGGTTGCTCTCTGGGAAGAATGGGATGGACTTCTGGTATATCTGATAACCACTCTTTCGCAAAACGTACTGACACTGGAAGAAAAACGGATACTGACCAATGTTCTGCTGGACACCCGCTATCGTTTCGTCACTGAGCTGTCCGATAGAACCATTCCCCATGATATTGTCCGGCAGCAGTTTGTCAGTGTTTGGCAGCAGCTTTCGCCTCTTTTCAGAAAGCATGTTCTGGGCCACACCGAAGTATCGAAGGCCCTGGGTTATCTCGCCTTTGTTGCATCCGCCGATGCCCTGCTGATCTTCGACCGTATTGGGCCGACAATGGGCCTTGAAATCAGCACGCCCGGACTGGTCAGACTGGTTGGGATGCTGCACGCCGATCCGGCACTGCTCCACTACCAATCGGAAATAAATCCCGATCTTCAAAAACTGTTTCAACTTGGACCGCAGGACGCCTCGCCAAAGCCTCCTGAAGAAAAAAAAAGCAGTTCCATGCTCCACCGGATTTTTGAGGCTTTTGGTATTTCCGCCGCTTACGCGGCTCAACCTCTGCCGTCATTCAAGGATATCATGCAATGGAAGGTCCCTGAATCCGATGTCGGCGATTACCTCAAGCGTGTCGAAAATGTGCTGGTTTCCTCCTCCGAATCCGTAATTGCACAGGGCAAGGTGCCCGAGGACAACCAGGCAATGTTCCGTAATCTTATACCCGCCATGGCCTGGCAGGAGAGCTGCTTTCGCCAGTTTGTGGTCAAGGGAGATCAGCTCACCTACCTGCTCTCCTATAACCAGAGTTCAGTCGGGGTGATGCAGATTAACGAACGGGTGTGGCGCGGCCTCTACGAGCAGAATCGGCTGCGCTGGGATATCAGCTATAATGCCATTGCCGGAAGTGAAATCGCCGCGCATTATCTGACCAAATATGCCTTGCGGGACCCTGAGGCCGGCCGGACACTCGACGATAACACCCTGGCCCGGCTGGTCTACGCCATGTATAACGGCGGCCCTTCGCAACACGGCAAGTTCCTCAAGCGTCTGGAAACCGAGAAGCTGTATGACAGCGATCTACTCTTCTGGGAAAAATACAGCTGGGTACTTGCGGGAGAAATCAACAAGGTAAGTAAATGTCTTATCGGCAGGTGAAGGTTCGATTCGTCGGCAAGGCGAAAAATTAAATTGGCTACTTCACATTTTCTCACCTTGCCTGCAACCTTTTACTGGATTTCGGTGAAAATGTGATACATAATAAAGACAGGAGTCCTCGTCAGTGGCTTAGATCTGTGAGACACTCTTTCTATTTCACAACTGGTCCTTAAAACCATGAACCACCGAGAGGGCTCCTATTTTGATGCCGCCCTCTACTGTTCATTTGTTCAGTCCATTTCGTCTAAGCAACTCCCTCCCGCCCCGGCCAAAATTCACCGCTATTACTCACCTATAATCTTCACCAGCACCCTCTTTTTACGGCGACCGTCGAACTCTCCGTAAAAAATCCTTTCCCAGGTACCGAAGTCAAGCTGCCCCTCGGTTACGGCAACGACAACCTCCCGGCCCATTATCTGCCGCTTCATATGGGCATCGGCGTTATCTTCGTAACCGTTATGGCGATATTGATCCACAGGGGCATGCGGCGCGAGTTTCTCCAGCCACATCTCATAGTCGTGGTGCAGGCCGGATTCATCGTCATTTATAAAAACACTGGCGGTGATGTGCATGGCGTTGACCAGCACCAGGCCTTCCTGGATACCGCTCTTTCGCAGGCATTCATCGACAGTGGAGGTGATATTTATGAAGCCGCGCCTTGAAGGGACTTCAAACCATAATTCCTTTCTGTAGCTCTTCATTTTCACTCCTTATCTTTCTTTACGTTTTTCAAACACGATATTGTCTCTAAAACCTGGAATAGCATATATCATCATTTTACAAAATAGCCAATCATCGTGAGTACCGTCGCCTGGCTGCAGGATCTTGATCTCTTTCGAAAATCAACTCTGCATCACGTTTTTCGTATTTTAGGGTTTTTCTCACAGGTCCCATGAGAGTTTGGGTATTTGTTAAGGCGTTATTTTGGTGGAACATTCAGGTGAGGCTCAGTTTGCTTGAACAGCATTTGCTGTTTTAAAAGTGGATGCTCTGCCTTTTATCAGATTGGTAGTGATATAATTTAAATAGCGTTCACAGGCCGAAACATTTGCGGAATAAGCAAAAGCTAAAAACAACCAAAGGCAGGCATCTCACCCGCCTTTGCCCGGGAATTGCGGAACCAAACGGTCACCTTGGCAGGTAGCCGTCCGAGAGAGTCATCATAAAAGCGACGATGGCATCCTCTTCTTCATCGGTTAAACCCAGATCTCCAAGTTCATCGGAGTTGATATTCTCGGCGACCTCAGGAGGCGGCCAATCTTTTACATCTCTTGTATTGTAAAAATGAACAACATCCTTCAATGACTTGAATACACCGTTGTGCGTATAGGCTTTCGGAAAGTTTTTGCCATTAGCTTTCCCGACATTCCGCAGGGTCGGCACCTTGTGCTTGCCCATATTTTCCTCGGCCATATCGGCCCATTCAGGACGAGTTTGCAGAAATCCACCGAGGCCAGGGTCGATCCAGTCCTGCCCCAATGGATTGATTGGGCTTCCATCATCCAGATAACCTCATCCATAGGAAATTTGACCACGCAACGAAACCTGTCGTAAAGATGGAAAGTATCACAATCATCGACTTTGCAGGTATTCTCATATTCGCCTCCTTTTCTTCTCTCTCGCTGAAGGCATGCGTCGGCATTCCTCTTGTCATCGAATGCTTACGCCTAGCTGGTATGTGCGAGCCCGGCGTCGAACGGTGAGATCCAGGCTGCTTTCACCCTGGATTGCTTGAACGATATCCCTGAGTCCCTCTTTCCCGCTTACTCCCCTGCCGTTCACCTGCAACACCAGATCACCACCATGGAGACCCAGATCTTCAAAAACGCTGCCGGTTTCGATGGAGCTGATCCTGAAGCCTTTTTTATGGTTCAAGAGCCTTCCTTCTGCAATTTCCACCGCTTTCACCACCTCTTCAGGATTGCTCAGGGCAGAGGCTGCCTTTTGCCGGCTGAGGGTGTAGTGCAGATACCGCTCCCCTCTCCTTACCGCCGCCGGTGAGCTTGATGCCGGTTGAGGCGAAGGTATCTGCAAAGCCCTGGCCGCAGGCGAGGGAGAGCGGCCAAGCTTCATCGCGCCCTCCCCCCCTGCGCTGGTGTATGTTATGCCATCGGGCAAAATCTCCCTGATAGTCATCCCATCATAGGTACTGCCTTCATGGAAAAGAAATTGCCTTCCGTTGCGTTTATCTGCAAGGATGGCCACATTATCTGCCGAATTTCGGGATACCGCTGTTCCGATCAAGGTTATCGATCTCTCCGCAGCAGGAAATATAGAGGAGTACCGCCTTTCATTTGCAACTGCCGAGCCTCTCTCACTGGCCGGCAGTACATTGCCCAAGGAAAAAAACAGAAACAATGTGATCAACAGGGAAGCCTGCAAGGCTGTCAGCTTGAAAGACATGATGACACCTCATGTTGCTTGACAGATGGTTGAGTCGAGCATGTTTCGGTATTTCGAGGAAACAGCCGACCTTCCGCTACGCACCAGGTCCAACGTGCAGCGCACGCATCATTTCATGATCTTCATGGGAAAGAATATGGCAGTGCCAGACGTAACGTCCGGGCTTGTCGAACGTGGCTTTGATCCTCGTGATCTGCCCGGGCAGCGCCGTCACCATATCCTTGGGTGCGTTTTCCACAATTTCTACTGGTTTATCAACCGCAGGCCCATACGCATCTCCAGGTGACGGTGGATGGATGATTCGAAAACCTATGCCGTACGTGTCCATATTCCCAGCCACGGAGTTGTGCTGAACGGCAGGTTGGGTAACCAGATATATACCGTCATTCGCTGGACTTGATCCTTCGGGAATGAATCCATCTTCATCACTGTTGCTGTCCCAGCTGATCTCCTGCCTGTCAAGCACCTCGAAATGCACAAGGTGCAGATGGATCGGGTGGGCATCTCCGGTGACATTCCAGATCTCCCACTCTTCCGTCGAATTCAGCGCGGGGTTTTCCGTGGTTGGGCTGTGCCAGCCGATGGATCCTTCCATTTGCCCTGTCAATCCAATGTCGGGGTCGGAATATACCGGAGTATCCGGCCAGTTGATGGGATATCCCTGGTAATCGGTGGCCGGTTCCGCCGTCCCCAGCAGCGGCTGCAGTCTATCGAATTCATCCCTGCCCTCGAAAAGAGCCACCTTGCGGGTCCTGGTCGGGCTGCCCACAGAAGGCCCAAATCCTATGCCATTTGGACTGGCATCAGGCACAGAGGTATCCAACGGCAACACGACATCGAAGGCCATAATGCGGTCGGTGTACTCGAAGAGCATTGGACCGGGTATCGCGCCGCCAAAAGGCTCGTCGCCGGCGATATTCTTCATAATAACGCGACTGCCGGGAGTAACTGCCGCGAAATTGACAATGATGTCATAGCGCGCCCCCGGTTCGAACAGCAGGGTTTCGACGGTTGTCGGGCTGGAGGCCAGCCCCTGGTCGCTGCCGATGACGGTGAACTCCAGTGGACCTGCCGCGGTTGCAAAATCGGTTGCCGCAGCTGGCACCTCAAAAAACTGCACGGCCATGAAGCGGCTGTCGCAGCCATTCAGTAAGCGCATGCGATAATTACGCGGCTCCACGTTTTCCTTGGGCCAGATCTTGCCGTTGACAACCATATGGTCACCGAAAAATTCAGCCAGAGCCGTCGGACCACCATTGGGAAATAGAGCCGGCGGCAGTATCGCTCCTTCTGCGGTGATGAAGTCGTCATAAAAGGGTTCTCCCGGATAGGCAGGATAGAAAAGCTCGCCGGTGGCATAGAACATCCTGTCCTGAATGGCGTAGGCAAGCTCGTAGGGATAGGCTGGCAGGCTCAAAGGATTACTGGGCAGGCCGGTGTCGTATTCGTCCCTGATGAAGTAAAATCCCGCCAGACCCGCATAGACGTTGAGCCTGGTTATTCCCAGAGCGTGGTCATGATACCACAGATTGCCCGCGGGCTGATCATTGTGGTAGATAAACTTCTTCTCCTCCCAGCGCGGTCCCTGGACCGAAGCCGGGCCGAAGAAAAATTCGGGATTACCGTCAAACGGATAATCGCTGTGACCGCCGTGCAGGTGAGGGACGATCGGAACGCCGGCGCTGGCGATGGTATACTCCTCATAGCCGTGCAGGCTATAGCACCAATGCAGGTTGGTGTCCACCGGCAGCAGATGCGGCAGGAAGCCGCCGGGGCCGATGAGCTTGTTTTCCCACTTCACTTCGATGGGAACGCCGCTCTGCACCTCAAAGGTGCGCCCCGGCCAGTCGACTCCTCTTCCATTTCTGCCATATCCCCACACGGGGGTAGCCACGCGGTTGCCTTGTGCAGTGCGCAATCCGGTAAACTGCGCCCCCTGCTCGATGGTGATTTTATATTTCCCCCTGTTGACGTTCTGCGCTGGAAACTTAAAGCTTGGATGGAGTGCATTCGGCGCCAGTTCGACGAATTTTTCTTGCAGCACGGGATCGCTCAATCCCAATGCCGCAGAAGTTGCAAATGCATTTTTCGGCAGGAGGCGCCAGGGAACCATCAAACCCAGACCGGCGATCACCCCGCTTTGCAAAACCCTTCTTCTGGTCAGTGAATATTCCACTATGCCTTTACTCATAATCTAACCCCCTATGCTTGATGTTTCGGCGGTCCGCCTTCATCGGTCTTTTGCTTGTGGATTGTGATGAGGCAGCTGCGGCCTTGTTGATGTTCACGACCAAAAAAAAATCGAATTCGCTGATGGCCGGACAAACAGCGCCAGCTGTCAGTGACATTGAGAGTTGCCAATGGAGTAATAATTCTTTTTTGAGAGAATCATGCCCTCTTATGAACGCATAAAGAAAGGGTTTAAAAAGGGATTTCAAGATAAAAATTTAGCCAACTGAAGGCTTCGAAAAGCGGCGAGCGGTTACAGCATTGAAGAACTGAAATCCTGAGATCGATGAACCTGCAGGGTACTTGAAGTGCTGTGGTCGATGATTTCGGACAGCACGCGATGATATCTTCAATTTCATCACGAATCAGACGAAAAGGCAAGCTCAGAGAGTCATCCGAAGTTGATAAATATATTCTTCATATATGGATTTATTGGGAAAATCAGCAGTGATTTTTTTGCCGAGGGTCTAATCAGAGGAAGGAAGAAAATCTGATGCTATCACGGTTTGTTTCGGGGAGGCCGGGGCACACCCGTGTTGCAGTTATGATTTCATGGCGTTAACTTGCATAAAGCCGCAAGCGGGCAACTGCGCTGAACATAACAAGATTGCCCAGCAATCCGCCAACTATCCAGACCAGCGAGCTGAGAATAAAAGCTTCGGAACCCAGCGTCACCAAGACGAGATAGGCCAGCAGTGTGTAAAGTATAAAGTAGGGATACTTCTGTCGGCCAAAAGTGCGGATTGCGGCACGCGGCAAAACCAACCCTCCAAGCACGGCGCCGAAACCAACAAAAATCAACCCACAGAGCAGATAAAAAACCGGCGGTGTGGTGGCCGAGTGCAGTGCGTGCAAAAATTCATTGTGCGTGCCGAAGCCCAAACCGAATTGCGGACAGAGGGTCAGCGTCAACAGCCCTGCTGCCACTTCAACCAGGGTCAATTTACCCCAGGTTTTCCACCATACTGGACGCAGGTCACGCGTCACCCGCCAAACAATCACCTCATCCAGCACCGCGGCGGGTGCCAATGGCTTTGCGGCAACAAATTCGGCAAACTCCTGCTCCATCTGTTGTTCATTCTTGTATTGAGTCACGTCGCTTCTCCTTGCGGGTCAGTATTTTGCGCAGTTTACGGATCGCCCGACTGATAACCTGTCTAGCGTTCTCCTCCGAAATCACCAGCCGTTCACCAATCTCGGCAAAGCTCATTTCCTGCTGAAAGCGCAAATCCAGCGCTTGGCGCTGGTTTGTGTTTAAGCGGTCTAGATTAGCACTGGAAATATCGGCTGGGGACTCAGCTGCCAGCGGCGCGGCATAGGCTTCCAGAGGTTTTCCAGAACTGGTGATATGCACTTGATAGCTGTTTCGCCGGCGGATATGATCAATCATGGCATTACGCGTTATAGTGAAAATCCAGGGGAGAAAAGGGATCTCAGTCCGGTATTTGCCTCTGGCGACATGCAATTTGGTAAAAACCGCCTGAAACACCTCTTCAGCTTCAGTCTGATCCTTTAATTTCGACATTAGGAAGCCGAAGATACGGCTTTTATGGCGTCGATATAACACCTCAAAAGCCTCCATGTCGTCAGTCGCGTAGGCCAGCATCAATTCCTCGTCGGTCAAATGGTGATCTCCTTTTTCTCTCATTGTCTAATATATATAACGCCGCAGCGCAGAAATTTGTGACACTTTTTAGATGATTTTTTCATACTGAAATGAATACATGAAAATTAGAGCAGTAGCAAGCATACGGCCTCCGGGATTGACATCTTCATATTATCCAGGTACGCGTTTGGGGGATGATCTTTTTTTGTCACAAAAGCCGAATCTTCACGTTCTAGTGAGTAAGCAGTTTCAATAACTCACAACAAAGGAGAAAAAAATGAACGTTTCATCAAAAGGATTTAAGGGCTATGCAGGGATGGCATTATTGTTGATGGCAATTCTGGCGATGCCGGGCAGAGTGTTGGCCCACTGTGACACTCTGGACGGCCCGGTGGTCGAAACTGCACGGACTGCGCTCGACAAAGGGGATGTGACCAGCCTGTTGAAATGGGTGAAGCCCGATCAGGAAGAGGTAATCAAAACCGCCTTCACAGAAACCCTGACGATGCGGGAAATGGGACCCGAAGCCAAAGACTTTGCCGATCGGTATTTCTTCGAAACGCTGGTGCGCATTCATCGCGCTGGCGAAGGGGCTCCGTACACCGGTTTAAAGCCGGGAACCGCTGTCGATCCGGCAGTGGCTCTTGCGGATCAGGCATTGGTAAATGGTTCTGTCGACAAACTGGTGAATGTGTTGAGCAACGCCATGGCCAACGAGATTCGTGTGCGTTTTGCCGAGGCATACGAAAAGCAGAAACATGCTGATGCCAGCGTTGACGAGGGCCGTGAATTTGTGGAATCCTATGTTGTGTTCACCCATTTTGTGGAAGGGCTGCACGGCCTGATCAAGGCAGACGCCGGTCATCATGGCAAAGACGCAGCCGGCCCAAAGAGCAAGCATGAACATTAATCCTCCGAGATGCAGCCGCAATTGTCTGCAGTCTGATGGCCACCCGAGCCTTTGACGACAAGTTTTGAAAAACACTGGGACCACATTCTTCGAAAACTGAAAATGTTCAACACCAGCAGGAAAATAAGAGGGGAAACAAAATTTTGAGAAAAAATCCGCATAAACTGGTCACCGATCTACATAACGAACGACTGGATCTTGTGGTTCAGACATTGCTGAAGAGCGAAGCTGAGAGTGTGCTCGATCTTGGCTGTGGAGCCGGTGAACTACTGGTTCGCCTGATGAACGAAAAACAATTCAGGAAAATAGTTGGTATCGACACCTCAAAGGAGGCACTGGCCGGGGCAAGATCCATGTTTTCTCAACCTGACGTGTATGTTGATAAGCGCCTCTCTATTTTTCAGGCTTCTTACACTTCTTTTGACGAAGACATGGCTGGTTTCGATGCTGCCGTGATGGTGGAAACCATTGAACATCTTGAACCCCAGCGTTTGTCCGCCGTTGAGAAGGTTGTCTTTTCCTGCTGCAGGCCGAAAACGGTAATCATTACCACCCCAAATCAAGAGTATAATGTGCTGCATGGCGTCCCCGAGGGTGAGTTCAGACACCCAGGGCATCTCTTTGAATGGTCCCGGGCAAAATTCAGAAACTGGGCGGAGGGCGTAGCCGGACGCAAAGGCTACCACACCAGTTTCGACGATATCGGGCCTTTTAATCCGGTATTCGGCAGCTCGTCCCAGATGGTGACATTTACAAGGTCATGACGATATTTTGTGCGGGCAAGCATGTATTCTGCGCAGTTGTCGATCACAGCTTACGATCACTTTGTGGCAACTATTTACGATAACACAAAATTCCTTACAGAGGGTTTCTCAAAACAACGGTGTTATTTTCGCATCAGGGCTACATCCTTGACCGGAATTTCACATGTCCATCCGAACTCGCGGGCAAGATGACAAAGGGTTTTTTCCCGGTAAAACACTACGTGGGTTGGATCCCGACGATAATGCCAGGAAGCAAACCGGGTATCGTCGGTCTGAAAGCAGGTCATAACCGCCAACCATCCCCCAGGCCGTAACAGACTGTCCAGGCGTTTGAATTCCTTTGCCGGATGATGAAAGTGTTCAATGGTTTCAGTGCAGGTTATAAAGTCGTAGAGATCGCTCAACGGTTCCTGCTCCGGAAAAAAATGCAGGTCAAACAAACTCATGCGGTGTCCCGCTTCACTCAGCATACCGGCCAATGCCGGTCCCGGTCCACATCCGTAATCCAGCCCCTTTGCTTGCCGTGGGAGGCGCTGCAGCAGAGGAGCGGTAAGTTTGGACAGGAAATGCCGATATTTCAGGTCATCCGGGTTATTCCGATGCAGGCAATAGTACGCGTATTCTTCCTCTATCGAGACCCTGTCAGCCGGATCCAGAAAAGTTGCCTGACAGGTATCACAGCGCCAATAGCTTTTGGCGCCGATACAGGTAAAAATATGTGCCGAAACCGTGTCGCAGACAATACATCGTCGCTGTAGCTGGTAAAGGTGATATCCTTTGCTTAGGCTGGCTGATTGACCCATATGACTCTTCCCGTTTAAGCTAGAGGTTTTGTTCAACGACTTCTGTCCCTAATTGTTCCCAAGATCTTCTGTTTCCATTTGTTTTTATGCGTACTCTCTCACCCTGCCGTCTATCGTCTCATGACAGTCCACGACGGTTTTCGTTCTGTCATAATGCTTTCCGAGGTGGTTCTTTGTAAACCTGTACGCAAGTTCAGTGCCAAACACCTCTCGTGCTGTGTTATTTTGTTGTTGCTGCACCTTGTTTTTTTTAAGATTTTATCATAGAGAGTCAGATAATAACGTTAAGGTGGTATGGTGATTAACGAAGCCATGGGTAGAACAAGCATGCTGTGGATAAAAGGTGCGGGAACCGGAACTAACCCACAAAACGGCCACCTTCCAACCGATATAGTATTGCAGACACATGTTGAGAAGAGGTAGGATGAAATAAAAATTTATTGCAACTACCGGCAATAGCGGTGACCCTTAATGATCTGGAACTTCTTTCTCTACCTTCTCTATGGCCTGGCTTTTTTTACCCTTGGCATAGCTATTCTCTCAAGAGATATCCGCTTGAGCGAACTCGGCATAGCACGAATTATCTGGCTGCTTGCCACCTTCGGTATCATCCATGGATTTCATGAGTGGCTCGATTTACTCAGTCAGCTCTATCCCCATATTTCGCCGGCCTCCTTTTCCCTGTTGCGCCTTGTCGTCGTCAGCTTCTCTTTTCTATTCCTCCTCTATTTCGGAATATTTCTGAATATCATCACCTTGTACGGTGATCAAGCCCTTAAAAGGACTCCACCTCTGATCAAGGGATTGGTGGGAGTTTCCGCCCTGACGCTGATACTGGTTGCCCTGGTTTTTGATGTCGGCAGCGGTAAAGATATTCATGTGCGCATTTTCGTTGCATTTCCCGGTGCTTTGTTAGCGGGAATCGGCTTGATTTTCTACTCAAGGACGGTACGGTTATTTTCCGCTAATGTTGCCGTAAACTTTATCCTGGCCGGAAGTTTTATGGTCTGCTACGCCTTTCTGACCGGGGTGGTGCCCTCCGATGTGGTTGTGCCCGGGATTGGCGTCAAAATCGTCATGTTCAGAGGAATATGCGCTTTTTTCATCATGATTTTTACCATACGAGCCCTCTCTGTTTTCAGCCTTGAACAGCGGGAACTCGTCAATGAACAACTGCAGCGGTTCTCACAATCGGAGAAACTGGCATCAATGGGTATTCTGGCAGCCGGAATCTCCCATGAAATCAACAACCCCCTGGCCAATATTTCTCTGAACCTCGAGATGCTCAAAGATCTGCTGAAAGCTGACGAAAAAATTGACAGAAAAGTGTCGGCCATTGAAAGAAATGTCAACAGGGCCTCGAGAATTGCCAGGGAACTGCTGCACTTTTCCCGGGAAAAGGAAACCGCACTGGAGCCAACGGACATAAACGAGGTGATTAAAAGCAGCATAGATTTGTTAAAAACGCAGAAATTGAGTACAATTATTTATCCTAATCTGCAAAAGGTTCCTGAAATATTGGGTATCCCCTGGAAACTTGAGGAAGTGATAATAAACCTGCTGATGAACAGTATCGATTCCTGCACTGAAAAGGGCAGAATCGATGTCGAAACTCTTTTTGAAAACGGATATGTTAAAATCGTGATAACAGATACAGGTCAGGGAATAGCAGAGGAAAATCTCACCAAGATCTTTGACCCATTCTTTACCACCAAGGAGATAGGTAAGGGGACGGGGCTTGGACTGTCGGTATGCTACAATATAGTACAGCAGCATGGCGGCAATATATCTTTGGCGAGCGGCGAACTTGGTGGTGCTGTCGCATCTTTATCTTTTCCGGTGAAGCCCGATGAGCAATAAAAATATTCTGGTTGTCGACGATGATCGCGACCTTCGTGAAGGTATTGTCGAGATTCTCGAAGACAATGGTTTTGAGGCAATTGGCTGCGAAACCGCCGAAGCAGCACTGCAAAAAATTAAGATCCAGGCTCCTCAGCTCGTGGTAGTTGACAACATGATGCCGGGAATGGGGGGAATGGCCTTTATTTCGCTGCTCAAAAACAACTACCCCAACATCAAAATCATCATGATAACCGCTTTTTCAACAGTGGATAATGCTGTGGCGGCGATGAAAGGCGGTGCCGACGATTACCTCGCCAAGCCCTTTAGAAGAGATGAACTCCTTGTTGCGGTAAGGCGCAATCTCGAAGAATTGAAGTTTGAAAAACAGCAGCAGCCCGATCCGGAATTGGATGAAGCGCTTGCCTGCCTTTCCAATCAGATACGAAGACAAATCCTGGCGGCGCTCTTTCTGAAAAAAGAGATGCGATTTATGGATATCACCAGATACCTGGAGATCAGTGATCACACCAAGGTGAACTTTCATCTCAAAAACCTTAAAACCAACCATCTCGTTGCCCAAGACAGAGATAAATCCTATCAGCTCACTTCGCAGGGAGAAAAAATGGTGGAAATGCTTCACCTCTTTTCTCAAAAGATATCAAATTAATTCAGTACTATCGTTCTCCAGTGTGAAGAATGTTTCACAGAAAAGCATGTTTTGTGAGTAACCTTTATCTGGAACAGCCCGTACAATAGCACTACACTCTAATTTACAGTCAGCAGTATGGTTTGTCATACTCCCCCCACCCCTCAACAAAGGAGAAGTATATGAAAAAGGCGGCGGTTCTAACTCTCGCAGGAATTTTTTCTCTCAGTGCAACGGCTTTCGCAGCCGATCAGGTCCTGATCAGCTCCAAAACTGATTCGCCTATCGTGCTGGACGGAGTCGCGGAAAACATTTGGGATTCAGCTAAAAAAATCACGGTCACCGTTGATGAACTCCCGTACGAGCCAAGCAACGGATACAAGGGAATGACCAGTACCGACGTCTCAGTGAAATCTCTCTATGACGACGAGTATGTGTATTTTCTGATTTCCTACAAAGATCCAACCAAGAGCCTTGCTCGTTTTCCATGGGTCAAGCAGGACGACGGTTCCTGGAAAAAACTCTCCGACAAGGACAGTACAGGGCACGACAATACCTACTACGAAGATAAGTTCGCCATGTTCTGGAATATCAGCACCAAGGGTTTTGAGGAAGACGGCTGTATGATAGCCTGTCATCTGGATGAGCCCGGTGACACCTCGGCAGGACGAAAATATACCGACTCCCCCGGCGAGACCATTGATATGTGGCATGCTAAATTTGTCCGCTCATTGCCTATGGGTATGTTCGACGATCAGTATGTCGACGACAATACAGATCCCAAGGAGAACGCAGGCTGGGGCAGGAAGGGCGATACCGGTAAGGGTGGTTACCAAAACAACGACAGCGCCGACAAATCCAGGCCGGCATATATGAACCTTAACCCGACTGAGGATGAAATGTATTATGTCATCCCCAGCAAGAAAGTTCCCTTTGTCGACAATTTTGCAGCGGGAGACGTGGTTCCCGGGATCGATATCGCTCCGATGATGGGGGGCCGTGCGGATATCCTCTCCCGCGGCAATTACGAAAAGGGCACCTGGACTCTGGAAGTGATGCGGTCACTCAAAACAGAGGGTGAAAACGCCGACACTCAGGATGTCCAGTTTACCGATAAATCCAAGGGCTTTCCCTTTGGACTTGCAGTCTTCGATAACTCCCAGATCAATCATCTCTTTCATGTTGAGACCCTGGAGCTGCAGTTTAAATAAAGCGACAGGTAACTCCTGACAAGCCTTCATCAGCTCCTTCAAAGGAGCTGATGAAGGAATATAGTTCACTCTCCTCATCAATCAATAGGCGAAATCGTTAAATACCGGCCTGACGCTGTTTTTCCAGTCATGATAATATAAATTGAGTTTCTGCTCTGCAGGCGTCTCGCCGCTTTTCACAATTTCCCATAGATTACTTAAATAGATGGACTCATCACGCCCTGCACTATTGATGCGGGCACGCTTTTTTAAGCCGGTTTCAGCAATATTCATCACCCGCTCCGCCAGGTCCTGCAAGGTTCCCGCCGGTGTCCTGGTTTTCAAACCGTAACGCGGCGCTTCGGCGCGAAGCTGCTCGCGCTCTCCTGCATTCCAGTCGGCAACCAGGTCCCAGGCGGCATCAAGGCAATCCCGGTCATAGAGGACCCCCACCCAAAAAGCAGGCAGTGCACATAAACTGTTCCAGGATCCGGCATCGGCCCCGCGCATCTCCAGAAAGCGCTTCATGCGGACCTCGGGAAATGCCGTGGTCAAATGGTCTTCCCAATCGGCTATAGTCGGAAGTTCCCCTGGGAGAGCAGGTAGTCTGCCTGCAAGAAAATCACGAAAAGACTGACCGGCTGCATCGATAAAATGTCCATGGCGGCGCACAAAGTACATCGGCACATCGAGCATGTAGTCGACATATCGCTCAAAACCCATGCCATCCTCAAAAACAAAGGGCAGCATGCCGCATCTTGCCGGATCGGTATCGCGCCAGATAACGGAGCGATAGCTCAAATAACCATTCGGTTTACCCTCGCTGAAGGGAGAGTTGGCGAACAGCGCCGTTGCCAGCGGCTGAAGAGCCAGAGAAACGCGAAATTTCTTGATCATGTCTGCTTCGTCGCTGAAATCAAGATTGACCTGTACAGTTGCAGTGCGAACCATCATGTCCAGACCGAGATTGCCCACACGCGGCATATATTTCCGCATGATCCGGTAACGATCCTTTGGCATCCAGGGCATTTCCTCACGACGCCATAACGGAGTAAAGCCCATTCCCAGAAAACCGACACCTAAAGGTCTGGCCACGCTCTTGATCTGATGCAGATGGGTATGTACCTCACTGCAGGTCTGATGAAGGTTTTCCAGGGCCTCTCCGGAAAGCTCCAGCTGTCCTCCGGGCTCCAGGGTTATCGAACCACCTTTGCCGCTCAAGGAGATGATATTGCCATTCTCCTCAACCGGTTCCCAGCCGAATTTATGGCAAAGGGCCTTTAAAATTACGGCAATACCGGGATCACCATCATATTTCAGGGGTGAAAGATCGTCCATACGGTAGCTGAATTTCTCATATTCGGTGCCGATTCGCCAGTTTTTGGGCAGTTTTGAACCGGCTTCCAGGTACTCGACCAGTTCGGATTCGTTTTTTATAGTTATCATTGCCATAATGTTTTTACCTAAATGTTGGCGAATACAATCAATGGTTACCAGGGCGCGGCCTGTAAAACATTTTCTTCAATTTATTAGATCATGCTGCTACACGTTCATTGTGTTCCTCAAAGTTAAGGGAAAAACAGCTACGGGTGCCTATGGTTGATCGTGGTCGATGATCTGATGTACTTGTTATTATAGATTTTCGTAAAAGAGCGACTCCTTGAGATCGAAAAACTCAACGGCATTCCTCCAGGTAATTTTTTCCAGAGCATCGGCTGTAATATCGGTTTCCTGTAAAACCTTGAGCTCTCTGTCCCAGGCATAAGGTATATTGGGGAAATCAGATCCATACATTATCCTCTCTGGTCGATAACGGCCTAGTTCGATCTTTTCCTTGATCGGAAAATAATCGTTGATAACCATAGTGGTATCAAGCCAGAGGTTGTCGAATTTTTCAATTAAGCGTTTATACTCCGCCACTTCATCAAAACCCAGATGAGGCACACAGATTCTCAGCTCTGGAAAATCCTTTAATACCCGTTCAAGTCCTTCGGCACGGCAGAGCTGATAGGGGTCGCAATTATAGGCCGTGCTTTTCGGTTCTCTGCCTATATGCATTATGAGTGGTTTTCTATTGGTACTGCAGCACTCATACAGAATATACATCTGATCGGAGTTTACCTCAAAACATTGGACATGAGCGTGGAGTTTTAGTCCACCGAGGCCGATATCGAAGGCTTCCTGTAAAACTCTGCCGGCATCTTTTTCGCCGGGATATACAGTGGCCATACCGGTGACCCTGTCGACATAGGCTCTACATTGCTCAGACATATAGCTGTTTAACTGACGCGCTATACCAGGCTTGTGGGCATACTGAAGAGCAATGATATGGTGTACTCCCCTGGACAGCAGATAATCGAAGATTTGGGGGGAATTCAGTCTATACCTGATTTTCCAGGCATTCTCATCAAACCACTTCCAGATTGCCGAAAAAATCGTATCGGGGAAAATATGTACATGAGCATCGACAATAGCGGGAAGGTCCGCAGCGACCTCTGAACCCTCCTGATCATTGATTATCGGCATGTTGGGCTGTAGCATTTTGCACGAATTTAATCCTGTTTACTCTGGTAATTAATGTAAACTAACCCTTAGTCAGGCTCTTTCAGGAAGCCTGCTTCAATATCAGCTCTCTATAACCTGTCGTCATAGACTATCCTAACAGAGCCGGCTTTTCCATGTTTTTTAATGGGGAATCGTAGGCTTAAGATGATGAAGAAGATATTTTTTAGCGGATCACGCCCTAACACTGAAGGTATGCTCGAGGAGCTCCATAATCCTATCGGCAACGATGGCGAACAATGCCGCAATAACTGAACCTTGAAGGATAAACGCCGGGTTATCCGAGGCCAGTCCCGTGATGATCGGCGCCCCCAATCCTCCGGCGCCAATGGTCGCGCCGATGGTTGCCGTACCTATGTTTATAATCACCGAGGTCTTGATGCCAGCCATGATCACCGGAAATGACAATGGCATCTCCACCCGCCACAGGGCCTGCTGTTCGCTCATCCCCATGCCGATAGCAGCTTCACGGACAGCCGGGCTGACCGCTTCCAGGCCACTGATGGTATTGCGGACAATCGGCAATAGACCATAAAGGAAAAGTGCAACGATTGTGGGTTTGACCCCAAAACCCAGTACTGGAACGGCAAGCGCCAGTACCGCCACCGGCGGAAAGGTCTGCCCTATCGAAACGAGACCATTGAGGCCCTGCAGAAAATCACGGCCATAGCTTCTGGTAACCAGCGCACCCAGTCCAACCCCAATCACTATAGAAAAGATACTGGAAATTGCGACCATCACCAGATGTTCCCAACTCAGACGCCATAAACTGACCCGAGGGTAAAGATACTCAGAGAGACCGGGATATAGAGATGACAGTAACCATTCCCATACCCCAGTCCAGGAGTTTAATAGAATAAACAACAGGAGAGCGGATACCAGCAGCAGACTATGATAGTATGGTTTCTGCATTTTTATCCGAGTATTCAGGATGATTTTACCAAAAAGCCATCAAAGTTGCCCTGATGGACTGCGGATAAACCTGGATCATTTTTTCAAATATTCCTCAGGATTCAAGAACATCGACCAATCTGATCTCGCCCTGAAGTTTATACTGTTCATCCACTACCGGCAGGCACACTACCCCCTGCTGGACGAACATTGACAGTGTCTGTTTCAGACTGTAGTTGCCACGCACCGAAACCTCGGAGAGATCAACCTCCACCAGATCATCCTCTATTTTGAAGGAATAGCCTGTACGCTTATATCCGTCAATCCAGCCAACCAGACGGCCATCCTCCTCCGTGACCCAAAGATAACGGGCACACTGATTCTCTTCCATATGCCTGAATTGGGCCACCAGGGCTTCCGGTTTAACCTGCCGCGTCACTGAATGTGCCGGATGTATAAAATCCCCGGTAGAGAAACGGGAGAGCCGTTTCAGCGCTCTGTCCAGACCAACGAACTTTTTGACGAACGTATTCACCGGTGAAGACAGGATTTGTTCGGGAGGTGCGTATTGAACCAGCCTTCCCTCTCTGAGCAATGCCACCTTTGTTCCAAGGCGGACGGCCTCATCAATATCATGAGTCACGAAGACTATGGTCTTTCGGAGTTCTTTCTGAATTGTGAGAAACTGGTTCTGCAGGTGCTCACGGTTTATAGGGTCAAGGGCTCCAAAAGGTTCGTCCATCAACAGTATTTCAGGGTCTGCGGCAAGCGCTCTGGCAACTCCGATCCGTTGGGCCTGGCCTCCCGATAATTCAGCCGGGTATTTACCGGCATACTCACGAGGATCCAGTTCCAGAAGTTCCAGAAGATCATTTCCCCGCCTGGCACATTGCGATTCCCCCCACTTCAAAAGTCTTGGAACGACCAGAATGTTCTCCATGACGGTCATATGGGGAAACAATCCTATGCTTTGGATCACATAGCCTATATTTCGGCGTAGTTTTTCGGCGGGTACCTTCCGAATATCTCTACCTTTTATTGTAATTGCACCGTTGCTTGGTTCGACCATCCTGTTGATCATCTTCAAGGCCGTACTTTTACCACAGCCGGAAGGGCCTATCAGACAGCATAGTTCACCCTCTTCAACGGAAAAACTCAGATCTCTTACCGCATAAAAATTATCGTATCGCTTTGAAACATTGTCTAGCGTGATCATGACACCCCCTCAGGCGTTATAAAGGTAATAACGCCTTGATAGAGATAATCCACCAGAACCGCCAGTAGAATTGTGGGCACAGCTCCGAGCAGCACCAAATCTATGGCAGACTGGCCAAGACCCTGAAAAATAAAAACACCGAAACCACCTGCTCCTATAAGAGCTGCAACCGCTGTGTTACCGATGTTCTGTACGCTGGCAACACGTAAGCCATTGAGAATTATCGGAGCAGCTATGGGAAGCTCTACTTTGAAGAACATCTGCACTCGCCCCATCCCCATGCCGCGCCCCGCTTCAATGATATCCCTGTCAACCGTTGCAAAACCGGAAAAGGTGTTTCGTACTATCGGCAGAAGCGCATAGAGGGTTAGCGCTATAACCGCAGGAGCCCAACCAATGCCGCGTACTCCCCAACTTCTTAGCAGGGGCATCTCGTTCGAAATATATGATAAAGGAGCGATCAGCAGTCCGAAAAGAGCCAGGCTCGGTATGGTCTGGACGATGTTGAGTACCGAAAAGACACCATCTTTGAACTTTGCATACCTAAAAGCGATGATACCGAGAGGCAGACCAAGTATCGCAGAGGTGCCGACCGAAAAACCGGTGATAAGCAAATGGGCTTTAAATTCCATGAAAAAACGATCACTTCGGCTTCTAAATTCTTGTACAATCGAGAGCTCATCAAGGACACCTGCAATTGCCAGTAAGGATATGCCTCCGCTGAGAAGAATAATCAGAATTAATTTGGTCCAGGCTCCAGGCCTGATCCTTTGGATCATGTCTGTAAAGATAAGAAAAAGACCTAAAAGAGCCACCCACAGCGTTGAACCCACGGAAACCCGTGTAAATGGTCCCCCTTGTTGGGCGAGGTCTCTGGCCACCATGCCCTGTGACCATAACAAAGCCATAAACATCAGCGGTATGATAACAATTGCCAATCGCAGCAACCATTTCCCCGGCTTCCAGGAGATGTATGCCAACATTCCAAGAAATATTGCAAAGGCACTATATTGCCAGACAGTGAGTGCTTCAAATACTGACAAAGGCTCTCCGGGCACCAACCTATTTGGGCGGAGAATTGCAAAATCACCTAGCAGAGCTGCCACAAGGATGATCAGAACTCCGATGAGCCCAACCTTAGAGACACTTTGTTGCGTCAAGGCCTTCTCCATAGTAAAAGACTACAGAAGTCCCTGTTTTTTGAGGTAGCTGCCGGCAACCGACTTGGCACCCTCGCCGCCGATGGCTATACGTGAGTTTAGCTCCTGCAACGTCTCTTGATCAAGAGATTCAAAAACCGGTGTCAATAAGTTCTCGATATCCGGATATTGATCCAACACCTCCCGGCGTACTACCGGCGCCGGGGCATAAACCGGCTGCACCCCCTTGGTATCATCAAGCAGTTTTAGTCCCAGGGCAGCAAGAGCACCATCCGTGCCAAAGGCCATGGCGGTATTGACGCCGCTGGTTCCCTGTGCAGCGGCTTTCTCTGTTTGTGCGGTATTGCACCCCGAAAAGACAATCATCTGATCATTCCTGATCTTAAAACCATAGGCTTTCTCAAAGGAGGGAAGGGCATCTTCACGAGTTACAAACTCCTCACAGGCCGCGAGTTTTATAGTGCCCCCACCACTCACATATTTCGAGAAATCCTCCAGTGAGTCAAGCTCTTCCTGTTCAGCCAATCCCCCCCGTACAGCCAACGCCCAGGTATTGTTAGCAGGTGACGGTGTAAGCCACACCAATCCATTCTCCTGTAGATCAAGCTCTTTTACCTTCGCATACGCCTTTTTATGATCTTTCCACAATGACGGGTCCTCCTCACTGAAAAAGAACGCCCCATTGCCTGTATACTCAGGATAGATATCTATTTCGCCGGATATGATTGCTTTCCTGACAATTGGTGTCGGACCAAACTCGGTCCGGTCTTCAATGGCGAAATCATTATTTTCCAGCACCAGAACAATCATCTGGCCCAAAAGAGCGCCTTCGGTATCTATTTTTGAACCAACGGTAATCTTTCCTCTCTCTGCTGCATGTCCCATCGGAATAATGACCACCATCACAACACAAATGATTCTGGCCAGCGCCAGTATATTTCTGAACATATCGTCCTCCTTTGCGATTCCTGGGTCAAAGACCCTGATTTTGCAGTTTTCTTTGCACGAAATAAATCTGTCTTGAAGTTCTTATCCATTTCAACTGGATTAGCGCTTTACTACTCAGAAACCAGAAGTATTAAAAAACGGAGAATATATTCACTACGCCACTTTTCAGTTTAGATGCATTTCGTAAAGATAGGTTGGGTTATTTCGCTGTACCAACGAAAAAGGCCTCTTGATGTCATGTCTGAAATATTCTGCATATTCAGTAGGATCACCAGGATAATATGGCCTTCAGAGAATAATCACCAAGGATGGCAGCAGACAGCGGCTTCATAATGGACAACCATCAAAACCACTTATCAAAATGATATCACGAAAAACGCATAAAGAAAAAGACGGATGGAGATACATCCTGATTATTTATTCTGAAACAGCAGAACTGAGAGACCGAAGACTACCAACCAACACCCCCCTCCTAAAACCTTAACTACTTGATATGTATAGATATACACACCAAAAAGCCGGATCAGGTAAATGTGGCAACGTTTATTTTTCCGAAAACATCACATACAGCCTCAGCCCTACATGAATGATAAAAGGGTTCTCTCTTCCCTGGAGTAAGAACCCTTTTTTTTGAACTGCCAAACCGATTGTGACAGAGACAATATTCCTGCTACTTGTTCATTGATACTGGTAAAATGCATTTGTCTTTATAGGGCGCGTTTATCTACTAATCGAACCGCCCACTCCGCATTTGTCTGTCCTCTCGCAAAGATATTCCAACAAAGGTAATCGTCACGAGTGTCCGGATAATCCGTTACGAAATGTAACCCTCTTGACTCTTTTCTCTGCAAAGCGGCCTCTATTATCATCATTGCTACTAAGCTTATATTTCGAAGTTCTATCATGCTGGCGCTGATATAATAATCTCTATAGTGCTGCTCTACCTCTTGCAGAATTTCACTCATTCGCTGTTTAGCCAGCAGCAATCTTTTCGTAGTGCGCACAATGCCAACATAATTCCACATCGTTCTACGTAAAACATCCCAATTGTGGTTTATCAGGATCTCTTCATCAAGATCTATAGCTTCTCCAGCGGACCATTCGTCAACAGTGGGCAACTCCCTACTGAATATATATTCTCTGTTGTCTCTACAAAACTGATAACTTTTTTCTGCGTAGACAACTGCCTCCAATAAAGAATTACTGGCGAGCCTATTGCCACCATGCAACCCGGTATTGGCCGATTCTCCGAGCACCATGAGACCGTCGACACTACTTCTGCCGTGAGTATCAACAAGAACCCCTCCGCACATATAGTGTGCGGCGGGAACTACGGGTATTGGCTGTTTGGCGATATTTATACCGAGGTCACGGCACCTTTCATAAATTGTCGGGAATCGTTTATGTAAGAAGTCCTCACCCTTGGAGCGTATATCGAGGTAGACACAATCCAAACCTCTTTCCTTCATCTCCTTATCGATTGCACGTGCAACGGTATCTCGTGTAGCAAGCTCACCACGTTGATCATATTTGTGCATGAATCTGTTACCGTCAACATCGACCAAAACTCCCCCTTCCCCTCTCACCGCCTCCGAAATCAAAAAGTTTTTTGCACTCGGGTGGTATAGACATGTAGGATGAAATTGAACAAACTCCATATTTGTAACCTTTGCACCAGCTCGAAAGGCCATGGCGATACCATCACCCGTAGAAATATCCGGATTACTGGTATACAAATACACCTTTCCACAGCCTCCAGTGCACAGTGTTGTCCATCTGGCTCTATATGGAACCACCTTACCATCTTCCTCGAGCACATATGCGCCAATGCAACGTTCATTGGTGGTATTTTTACCGCTAATCAACAAATCTATGGCTGTAAAGTTTTCATATACTTCAATATTTGGATTTTTTTTAACAGCCTCCAACAAAGCGCGTTCTATTTCTCTTCCTGTTAAATCATAGGCGTGGGCTACTCTTCTCTGAGAATGTCCTCCCTCCCTTCCCAGATCAAGGTCCCCACCACCTCCTTCTTCTCTGACAAAATGGACACCTAGATCGATCAAATCCCGAATGCGTTGCGCTCCGCACTCAACTACCATTTTCACAACCTGGATATCACACAAACCGGCACCACTGACCAGTGTGTCATGGACATGATACTCGTTTTTATCCTCTCTAGAGAGTACTGCCGCAATACCACCCTGGGCTAAGTTTGTGGCTGAATCAACCCTCTCCTTTTTTGTAATCAAAACAACCTTACCTAACCCGGAAACCCGTAGTGCAAAAGATAACCCGGCAATTCCAGAACCTATTATCAAGAAATCAGTTTCCATATTATCCTCATTGTTTCACGTGAAACAAACGTACAGTGAAGCCATTCAAAGAATGGCCAGCTTACACCTTGGTAAAGTGTTGCTCAAAAAAAGGCAAGACAATTATGCAATTTGCATAAACATAGGTGAAGCAAGGCGAAATTAAGTGGATTTATTGGATTTTATCTTGTTAGGAAGACTTCAATGTATTACAAAGAGAGCATCAATCAGGAGAAGGAGAATATTATGCCGAACACGTTGGGTAAAATCATTGCTGTTGCTAACCAAAAAGGCGGGGTAGGCAAAACCACATCGTCTGTCAATCTGGCAGCTGCCCTCGCCGGTAAACGTAAAAAGGTACTGATTGTCGACTCAGACCCTCAGGGGAACGCATCGAGCGGTGTCGGCCTCAGCGTCCAAAGCAGGAAGAAACATCTTTACCATGCCTATACCGGGGATACACCCATTGCCGACATTCTCTGTGGTACTGGAGTCAAAAACCTGAAAGTTGTTCCTTCAAGCATTGATTTGGTGGCTACTGAAATTGAGCTTGTCGCAGCCCCTGGCCGTGAGCGTGTTTTAAAGGGAATTCTTGAGGAGCTTCGGGGAAGTTTTGATTTCATTTTTATAGATTGTCCTCCCTCCCTGGGCTTACTCACTGTAAACGCACTTACAGCCTCTGATTCTGTTCTGATTCCCCTACAGTGTGAATATTTCGCTATGGAAGGCCTAGCCCAACTCGTTTCCACAATACGCTCTGTTAAAAAAAGCTATAACAAAAACCTCTTTATCGAGGGTTTACTGTTGACAATGTATGACAAAAGAAACAAACTGACCTTCCAGGTAGCCGACAAGATAACAGAGCACTTCCAAAAACAAGTTTATTCGACCGTTATTCCGCGCAATGTCCGTTTGAGTGAGTGCCCCAGTCACGGTCAAACAATTATCGAGTATGATAATCAATCGACTGGAGCCCAGGCCTATAATCAATTAGCCAATGAATTTCTAAGAAAACAGGGGTAATACTGTGACAAAGAACAAAGGACTCGGCCAAGGCGTGGGTGTTCTCTTTGGTGATGATAGTGAGGAAGAGCTCTATTTTGAGTGCAATGTTGAAAATATTACCGCTAACAAACACCAACCTCGGAACCACTTTGGCGAACAGGATTTAGCGGAACTAGCTGACTCAATAAAAGAACATGGAATTTTACAGCCGCTTGTTGTACGCCGAAATCCGAAAAAAGGTGGTACCTATGAACTCATAGCCGGAGAGCGAAGATTCCGGGCATCAAAGATGCTGGGCATGCCAACTGTTCCGGTTATCGTCAAAGACGTTGCCGATGAGAACACACTTCTTGAACTCGCACTTATCGAAAACATCCAACGAACCGACCTCAATCCTATTGAAGAGGCTGAAGCGTACCATAGCCTCATCAGCAAGTTTAATTACACACAGGAAGAAGCCTCGGTAAAACTGGGAAAAAGTAGATCTTCAGTAGCTAACATATTAAGATTATTAAACCTTCCTGATTTTATTAAACAAGATTTAATCGAAGGAAATCTTTCTGAGGGTCACGCGCGTTCCCTCCTTCGTCTGGCGGATAATATTGCTGCCATTAAGGAGATACGGGATCAGGTTCTTTCCAAGAAACTCTCTGTACGACAAACGGAAATGCTTGTACGTAAGTATTTGCATAAGCCGGCTACACAAACATTAAAGAAGAGCGAAGACCGCCAGGAAATCCCCGATTCCTACTGCTCCACTCTCACTAACCAGTTAACTAACAAACTTCACTCGAAGGTAACTATTCTTCAAAATGGTTCGCGAGGTAAGATAGAAATCGAATATTACTCACTCGATGATCTCGAGAGAGTGATAGGTTTAGTTGTCAAAGAGTAAAAACCGTGAATTTTTAAAACCTATTTACAAGATTCTTATGTTACAGAAAAAATTATACTATCAACTCGTCCTCTTTCTCGTTTTTTCCCTTTTTTCCTGTGCCCCATCCTTTGCTGAAATGTTGAGTGTGGATGGAGATTCGGTCAACCTTCGTTCAGGTCCGGGCACTAATTATGATGTTAGGTGGGAATACGGCAAAGGTTTTCCATTAAAGGTAATTTCCAAAGAGGGAGATTGGGTAAAGGTCAGTGACTTTGAAGATGACAGTGGCTGGATATACAGGCCTCTGCTGGTTGATAAGGGCCATATGATCGTCAAGATGAATAAGGACAAGAACAGTAAAATAAACATACGGAGTGGACCTGGCGTCAACTATAAGATCGTTGGAAAAGCGTATTATGGTGTTGTTTTTGAAACGGTTGAGCAACGTGATGGTTGGGTCAAGGTAAAACATGAAACCGGCCTTGTTGGGTGGATAAAACGCACCCTCATCTGGGGATTTTAATATCCCCCTTTCTAGATTGACAGTTTCAATATGTGTTTATTAGAGGCAATAAGAATTTAGCGAGAGAATTACAGTTCCATTGCCTTATCACCGCCACTGTTTCACTTCAGAGTGATGCACTCGAGCTAAACCTAAAGGAGTGGTTGAATTGATAATAAAAAGCCATTCCCGCACGCGATAGCGCGCTAGTTTTAAATAAATGGGGTCTCTTGCGGCTTACGACTGCTTCTTTATCGTAAATGATGGCGGAGAGAGAGGGATTCGAACCCTCGGTGGAGTGTTACCCCCACACTCGCTTAGCAGGCGAGCACCATCAGCCAACTCGGTCATCTCTCCATTCAGGTGGCGGAGGGAGTAGGATTCGAACCCACGGTACTTTCGTACAACGGTTTTCAAGACCGCCGCCTTAAACCACTCGGCCATCCCTCCGGTCTTTCGACTCAGTTTTTGTAACACCTCTCAGTCCTGTTGTCAATAAACACAGAGAAGATAAATATGTTTTTTATCAATTGTATACAATATTGTAATGTTTTGTGTATGTTTTTTTGAAAAATGTTATTTTACTTTGAGGTTGTTATTTATTTTGATCTCGTAAAATGTGGTCGAATTTGCCGAGATGGGCTCTGTGGTCAATTCAGACCTCAAGAAAAGCTCGGTGTAGTTCTGATCGGGATTTGGCAGGACGTATTTCGGATCAACAACGATGCTGGTCTCTTTTACGAGTTCATCAAACAGGAACGTGGTGTGTAATGAATAGAACAATAGATGTCGAAGCCGAACTTCAAGACCTTACCTGCCTCTATGATATAACAAAGGAACTTGCCTCGTCCGGGAGTATTTCCGAGTGCTTACACAAATCAATGGAAATTCTCTCTTTTTCCAAAGAAATGGAAAACGGAACCGTCTCAATTATCAACCCGGTTACCGGTAAACTCGAAATAGAGGTAGCCTACGGAATACCGGCTGAAGGGAAACGGCGCGGCAAATATAAGATAGGTGAGGGTATAACGGGAAGGGTTGTTGCCACCGGTGAATCAATCATCGTTCCCCATATAGCGGAAGAACCGTTATTTCTCAACAGAACCAGATCACGCGGAGATATAAAGAATCAAAAGAGGTCGTTTCTCTGTGTCCCCATTAAGGATGGTAAGCGGGTAATTGGAACTCTTTCAGTTGATCGTGTATATGAAAAGGGTATTGACGATCAAGCCAACAAAGATCTTCAATTTCTCACTGTTCTGAGTAGCCTTATTGCCCAAACCACCCGACGAATTCAGATTGTCAACCGTGAACAGGAACATCTCCGTATAGAAAACCTTAAACTCAAAAGAGAATTGTCGGAAAAGAACAAAATTAACGATATTATAGGCAACTCCAGCAGAATGCAGGATGTCTATGAAATGGTTCATCGGGTAGTAGACTCAAACGCTACCGTCCTCCTCAGGGGGGAATCCGGTACGGGAAAAACGCTGGTGGCTAAGGCTCTTCATTATAACAGCAAACGAAAAGATAAGCCATTTGTCGCTGTTAACTGTTCAGCTCTACCTGAAACACTTCTCGAAAGCGAGCTTTTTGGGCATGAAAAGGGTGCATTTACCGGAGCAAACGAGCGTAAAACAGGGAGATTTGAAAAAGCTGAGGGCGGGACTCTCTTTCTTGATGAAATAGGAGAAATAAGCCATTCGGTCCAAGTTAAACTGCTCAATGTTGTACAGGAAAGAACCTTCCAGCGTCTGGGCTCATCTAAATCCATCGAGTGTGATGTTCGTCTGGTTGCTGCTACTAACCGGGATCTTGAGAAAGCGGTGTCTGAAAAACTTTTTCGGGAAGATCTGTATTACCGACTCAACGTTTTTCCGGTCTATATGCCTCCACTCAGGGAGAGAAGGACCGATATTCTCCTGCTTGCAGAATACTTTCTTGAAAAATATGCCCGAGAGAATAACAAGACCATACGTAGGATTTCTACTTCCGCTATTGATATGCTTATCCAGTATCACTGGCCTGGAAACGTTCGCGAACTGCAAAACTGCATGGAAAGAGCGGTATTAATCTGCGATGACGATTCTATAAAAGGAGTGCATCTTCCCCCAACTCTCCAGGTGGCTGGCGAAACTATTTCGGATAAGCCTCTTTCTCTTGCTTCCTCAGTGGAAAGATTTGAAAAAGATCTTATAATTGAAGGTCTAAAAAAGCATAACGGTAACCAGACCAAAACAGCAAAATATCTTGATACCAGTCTGCGCATTATTAATTATAAAATTCACCAATATGGCATAGATCCTAAGAAATACAAACTTTAAATGAAACTCCTTCTTCATACATGTTGTGGTCCATGCCTGTTATATCCACTTGATATCCTTCAACAAGATGGCTTCGAAGTAACCAGTTATTTTTACAATCCCAACATTCACCCATACAAGGAATTTAGAAGGAGACTTGATTCTCTTCTTGAATTGTCGGTAAAAAGTGACATTTCTCTCATTTGCCACCGGGATTACGACTTTAACACCTTTGCCCGCCAAGTTGTTTTTAATGAAGAGAAACGATGTGCTATCTGCTACGACATTCGTCTTGAGGAAACCGTCAAATTTGCCAAAAACAACGAGTATTCTTCCTTTTCCACAACTCTTCTATACAGCGTTTATCAAAACCATTCCCTTCTTCGCGACAAATGTTCTCTGCTATCTAAAAAATATGATATTTCATTTGTCTACCATGATTTCCGGGAAGGATGGCAGCAGGGCATAGATCTTTCCATCCAAAACGATCTTTATAGACAGCCCTATTGCGGCTGTATCTATAGTGAGCAGGAAAGATATGACAACAGACTGAAAAAAAAACTAAAAAAAAGAAAATTCACAAATAAATAGAGGTGGCTCCATGGTTAATATTATTGTCCTGGCTACTAACAATGAAAATAAGATAAAGGAATTCAGGACTATTTTGCATGATTTTAAAATAGAGATTCGATCTCTTTCGGATTTTGGACCGATACCTGAAGCCATAGAGGATGGTGCCACCTTTGATGAAAATGCGTATAAAAAGGCACATCATGTCGCTCGCGTTCTCGGTCTTCCGGCTATAGCAGATGATTCAGGTCTGGTGGTTAATGCGCTGAATGGCGAACCGGGTGTTTATTCCGCAAGATATGCCGGCGCTGGCGCGAGTGATGAGGAGAATGTGGATAAACTCTTGCGGGAAATGGAGAATGTCGCCGACAGAAGTGCATACTTCCACTGCGTTCTCTCGGTAGCCGTACCTTCCGGGCCCGCCCTCACCTACGAAGGAAAATGTTACGGTACTATCACTACGGAAAAACACGGAAGCAATGGTTTTGGATATGATCCTGTCTTTCATGTTGCTGATTTTGATAAAACCTTTGCGGAAATATCACCGGAACAAAAAAACTCCATCAGTCACAGGGGGAGGGCGCTTGCCGAATTTCGTTCGGAAGCGGACAAGGTCATGAAATGGCTGGAATTACGACTCATGGAAGAAAAACCAGAAAAACCTGACCATAGCAGATTTCTTGATAATGACTGGTCTGATCGATAGTTTATTAGCAGCAAGAAGTTAAAAACCGGCAGTTTACCCTGAGTGGTAACCGTTCAGCCGCTCCAGATAAGCAGCCTGGAAAATCATAGTGCGCCTATATTTTTCGGGCTGATCGTGTGCAGGTGCAAATGGGGTGTGCCCGGAGCCAGCGCTTACCTCTGAATGGTTACGATTATTCAGCCTTCATGTCCCGGGAGAGCAGGTCCTGTACGGCCTTTGAACAATCTTTGTTTTCGTAAAGAATCTTATATACCTGCTCTAGTATCGGCATTTCGATACCATTTTTTCGACTAAGCTTGTAGCCTGAGAGTGTTGTTTTAACACCTTCGGCAACCATGTTCATTTCTGAGAGTATTTGCTCAAGCTTTTTTCCCCGACCCAACTGCACACCAACGCTCCTGTTTCTGCTCAAATCCCCGGTACAGGTCAGAATAAGATCGCCCATGCCGCTCAATCCGGAAAATGTCTGGAGGTCGGCACCTATGTGCATACCATACCGTGTTATTTCGGCAAGCCCGCGAGTAATCAGGGCTGCGCGCGTGTTCATGCCGTAACCGAGCCCATCACATATGCCCGTTGCTATGGCTATTATATTTTTAAAGGCCGCGCTTACCTCCAGGCCGACGACATCAGTGCTTACATAGACACGGAAGGTATCTGTTCCAAATAAATCCTGCAGCATCCTCGCCGTCGACATATTACGGCAGCCAATTGTCACGGCCGTAGGGACGTTATCTGCAACTTCACGGGCAAAAGATGGCCCGGACAATACAGCGAGTTGAACAGACTCTTTTTTGCCGTTATGGATCAATTCCTCCTCCATTACCTGAGTCATGGTGAGAAGGGTTGTATTTTCTATACCTTTTACAGCAGAAACAATGATAGTGTTATCTCGCAAATTCGGAAGAATTTCCTTAAACACCGATCTATACACCTGGGAAGTTACGACCATGCAAAGTATTTCGCTTTCCCCAACCGCCTCTTTCAGGTCGGTGGTCGGGATAAGATTTTTGCCAAAGAAGAACCCGGGCAGATACTTATTGTTCTGCCCTTCTTCTTTTAGCTTTTCCATATGCTCCCGACGGTGGCCCCACAGGAAGGTAGTATGTCCCTTGCTGCTTAGAATTCCAGCAATAGCCGTGCCCCAGGAGCCAGCGCCTACAACGGTTATTGTGCTATTCTTCTTCGATAATATCATCTTCTTCTACAAAGGCAACAGTATCCATAGCCACTACTTTTTCGCCTTCCTCGAGGTTGATAAGTTTAACACCTTGAGTAGTTCTCCCGATCAGCCGGAGATTTCCAAGATCCATTCGGATCATCTTACCGGAATCTGCTATAAGAATAACCTCATCGTTGTCAAAAACCTGTTGAGCGCCGACGACATCACCATTTCTTTCACTTTGTTTTATGCCGAAAACACCTCTTCCGCCTCTCTTTTGTTGCCTGTATTCAGATACCGGTGTTCTTTTACCATATCCATTTTCCGTGACTATGAGTATGGAGTCCTCATCGGAGGTAATAACCAGAGCGCCGACAATGATATCATCATTTCGCAGACGTATTCCTCGAACGCCTGCAGCCATTCTTCCCATAATTCTAACGTCTGACTCATGAAACCTGATGGACATGCCCTTTTTGGAGAGAAGGAAGACAGTATCATCGCCATTAAGAATACTGGCTGCGATGATCTCATCTCCGTCATTGATGGTCAATGCTCTTTTTCCCTTACGCAATGGCTTCTTGAATTCATGAAGGCTGGTTTTTTTCACCCGGCCGAACTTAGTGACCATCATGATACTTTTACTCTTATCATCATCATCGAAACTTGAAACCGGTAGAATTGCGGCTACCTTCTCTCCTTCCGCCAACTCAAGCAGATTGACTATAGCTTTTCCCCTGGCCGTTCTGCCGGCCTGAGGTAATTGGTAAACCTTTCTCCAGAAAACCTTCCCATAGTTGGTAAAAAAGAGGAAGGTATCCAGAGTCGAAGCAACATAGAGGTCAGAAACAAAATCTTCCTCAATATTGTTGACTCCCTTAATACCTTTGCCACCTCTTCTCTGAGACCTGTAAAGACTGAGAGGGTTCCGCTTAATATAGCCGGTGTGGGTAACGGTTACGGCCATATCCTCAGGGGCAATGAGATCTTCAGGCAGTAGTTCATCGACAGCGTCGATAATTTGTGTCCTGCGCTCATCACCGTAGGTATCCCTGATCTCAGTGAATTCATCCTTGATGATCTGCATAACCTTGTGCTCATCAGCGAGGATAGCTCTTAAGTGATCAATCTCCTGTAGGATATTCTTATAATCTTCGGCTATTTTATCCCGCTCAAGACCCGTGAGCCGCTGCAGCCTCATATCAAGGATGCTTTGAGCTTGTATTTCAGAGAGATCAAACCTGGAAATAAGCCCCGTTTTGGCTTCAGCTGGATTTTTCGATCCTTTAATAAGGGCGACAACCTCATCGAGGTTATTTATGGCAATATTCAAGCCTTCGAGTAAATGCGCCTTTTCTTCGGCCTTTCTCAATTCAAAGGCAGTCCTTCTGTAGATGACAACCTTACGATGTAAAATGAAATACTCGAGTATTTGTTTAATATTTAGTATTTCAGGTTTGTTATTAACAATAGCCAGAAAAATTATGCCGAATGATCTTTGCAGCGGTGTCATTTTATAGAGCTGGTTGACCACTATTTCAGCAACCTCGCCCCTTTTCAGATCAAGGACAACCCGGGTTCCCTGTCTGTCGGATTCGTCGCGAATTTCCGAGATGGAACTGATTCTCTTGTCCTTGACCAGTTGAGCTATCTTTTCAACCAGAAGAGCTTTATTCTGCTGGTAGGGAGTTTCGGTGATTATAATAGATTCTCTGCTGCCATCCTTTGATTTCTCAATATGCGTCAAGGCCCGCAAAGTAATAATACCGCGCCCGGTTTCATAGGCTTCCCGGATACCGGCTCTGCCACAGATTATGCCGCCGGTAGGGAAATCAGGTCCGGAAATAATTGATATAAGCTGATGTACAGTTATATTGGGATCATCGATCATTTCAATAAGTCCGTTAATAACCTCGGTAAGGTTATGCGGCGGAATATTGGTTGCCATACCCACGGCAATTCCTGAAGAACCATTAATAAGCAGATTTGGAATCTTGCTCGGCATAACCGCTGGTTCATTCAGGGAGTTATCGTAGTTGGGGACGAAATCGACTGTTTCCTTGTCGAGATCATCTACAATTTCTCTGTCTATCCTGGTCATTCTCGCTTCCGTGTAACGCATGGCCGCGGGAGAATCGCCATCAAGTGAACCGAAGTTGCCCTGTCCATCCACCAGAGGATAGCGCATGGAAAAATCCTGCGCCATTCTGACAATGGTGTCATAGGCGGCGGTATCTCCGTGAGGATGATATTTACCTATGACATCACCGACAATTCTTGCCGATTTAACATAAGGACGATTGTAGAATACCCCCAGCTCTCTCATGGCGAAAAGAGCCCTTCTATGTACCGGTTTGAGACCATCGCGTACATCGGGCAGGGCCCTGCCGATAATTACGCTCATGGCGTAATCGAGATACGATTTTTTTAATTCTTTTTCTATGGAGATTCCGGGGAATTTCTCTTTTGGTGCTTCTATATCATTAGTCATGAATACGTCTTCTCTATGATTTTAACTTATATGTCGAGATCAGTTACTTCGAGAGCATGATTTTGGATAAACTCCCGCCGCGGCTCAACCTTATCACCCATGAGCGTAGTAAACATATCGTCAGCCTTTTCAGCGTCCTCAATGTTTACCCGCACCAGGACGCGATTTTCTGGATTCATGGTGGTTTCCCAAAGCTGTTCCGGATTCATCTCACCCAAACCCTTGTAACGCTGCAGATGACTGCCGCGAAATGATTCGGTGCGAACGGTCTCGACCATTTTTTTCCAATTATCACACGGTATGTCTTTTTCCTGTCCACCTTTTGGGGATAATCGCAGAATAAAGGCCGATTCTATGTACTCTTTCAGCAGAGGAAAGAGATCAAGAGCAGATCTATACTCTTTTATCAGGGGGATTTCCGGGCCAAGAGTAACCATCTCCTGAACTTTGCCACGGATGGCAATGTCCACTTCATAACAGTCTGGGCGCCACCGGCAGGACCGGATGTTTCCAATAATGAGTTTCTCGCTGTCCAATTCCCGGACAAGACGCTCGACAAACTCCTTATCGCTAAACTGATCTGCAGATTTGACTTTATGGGTAAGCAGGTAATGCAGCATATCTTCCCAGATGTTCATACGGCTCAGATAATTGACAATACGCTCATAGGTAGAAATTTTTTCGAGCAAAGTCACCATTTCTTCACCTTCTATGAAGGTGTCGCTGTCTACAAAGCCGATACTCATTTTTTTGCTGGCTTCCTGGAAGAGATAGCTGTTCAGATCGGCCTCCTCCAGAAAATATTTTTCCTTTTTCCCTCTGCCTAGTCTGAATAAGGGCGGTTGTCCGATGTAGATAAAACCATGCTGCAGGACCGGCAGCATCTGCCGGTAAAAGAATGTTAACAACAGTGTACGTATATGTGCACCGTCAACGTCGGCATCGGTCATTATTATGATTTTATGATACCTCAGTTTTTCGACGTCAAATTCATCCTTTCCTATGCCGCAGCCTAAAGCTGCAATGAGCTGCTTTATTTCCTCACTGCCGAGAATTTTGTCGAACCTGGCCTTTTCGACATTCATAATTTTTCCGCGTAGAGGCAGTATGGCCTGGGTTTTTCTGTCACGACCCTGTTTTGCGGAACCACCGGCCGAATCTCCCTCAACTATGAAAATTTCCCGGTTTGCCGGATCTTTTTCCTGACACTCAGCAAGTTTTCCAGCCATAAGAAGGCTTGTCGACCCTTTCTTGCGACTGAGATCACGTGCTCTTTTGGCAGCTTCCCGTGCTCGTGCAGCTTCAACGGCCTTAGTTAGAATTTTTTTGGCTATCTGAGGGTTCTGCTCCAGAAAGAGCACCAGTTTTTCGGTGCAGATCGAATCTACTATCCATTTAACCTCTGAATTACCCAGTTTGGTTTTGGTCTGCCCTTCAAACTGAGGATTTGGGACATGTACGGAAATTACACAGGTAAGACCCTCTCGAACATCATCTCCACCCATCTTTTCCCGCAGATTTTTTGGGATAATATCGTCACTGGCATACCTGTTGATACATTTAGTGAGCGCCGATCTGAAACCGGCGACATGACTGCCGCCCTCACGGGTATTGATGTTATTAACGAAAGAAAAGAGTCTCTCGGAATAGCCATCGAAATACTGAAGCGAAATTTCTACTATGACATCGTCCTTTTCGCCTCGTATATAAATGGGTTCGGGGATAAGGGGAGTCCGTTTTCTATTAAGATACTCGACATATGAATTTATTCCGCCTTCCGCATGAAATTTATCTTCGGCGCCGGTTCGTTCATCCTTGAGGTAGATGCGGATATTCTTATTTAAAAAGGCCAGTTCTCTCAGCCTGTTTTTAACAAGTTCATAATCATATGAAGTTGTTTCAGTGAAAATTTCAGGATCAGCCTTAAATTTTATGAGGGTTCCCGTTTTGTCTGTACTCCCTATAACTTCGACATCTCCAATTTTCTGACCACGTTCATAATTTTGCAGATAAGCACTGCCGTTTCTTTTGATTTTTGCCGAGGCCTCGATGGACAGAGCATTGACAACGGAAACACCGACCCCGTGCAGACCACCTGAAACCTTATACGTTGAATGATCAAACTTTCCACCGGCGTGTAAAGTCGTCATGACCAGTTCAAGAGCAGATATCTTCTCGGTAGGGTGGGGCTCTACCGGTATGCCTCTACCGTCATCTTCTACCGAAACCGCATTATCTTCATGAATGGTTACACGTATTCTTTTACAATATCCGGCTAAAGCCTCATCTATACTATTATCGACCACTTCCCAGATAAGATGGTGTAAACCTTCAAGGGCCGTGTTACCAATGTACATTGACGGTCTCTTCCTTACAGCTTCCAGGCCGTCAAGCACTTTGATATTTTCCGCACTATACTTTGATTTTTCTTCAGTCACTTTTTTTCCTTCTTAAAAATTGAAAAGGCAAGCCATCTTGTTTTGGAGGAGTCTTCGCATACCGGCCATCTCCGCGTTATTTCCCGAGAATCAATGATGCTCAGGTAAGCACAGAACTTCTATCAACTCCAAATGGCAGTGCTTGAACCTTTGAAAATTCCTCTTCTCGGACAACCTCCCTGGGACAGCTTTCTTTTTAGAGCTGCATTGGCATGATGATACTGAGAAAACCCTTATCGTCATCCGATTTCATAAGGCATGGGCTATTATTGGAGTTTATATATGCCTTGACCGTATCACATTCCATTACCTGGAGTGTTTCAATAAAATATCTACAGTTAAAACCTAGAATTAGAGGATCACCTGAGTAGATAACATTTTGTTCATCTTTGGCATTGCCCAGATCTGCATTTTGTGAGGTAAGCACCATAGACCCATTTTCAATTTTTAATTGAATGGTGTGAAAAATGTCTTCGGTAAAGAGGTTGATCCGCTTCAGAGATTCAAGAAAAGGGATTCTGCTTATCTCCAGGCAATTATCAAGCTTGACGGCGTCGACAATAGCCCTGTATTGAGGAAACTCACCCTGTTTAAGACGAATGACCATGACAGCTTCACCATCGCGGACAACCATCTGTTTTTTCTCAAAGGAGATTTCTATGGTATCCCTGTTTTCGCAGAATTTCTTCAGCTCCTGGATACCTTTTTTGGGTATCAGGGTTATTTCGTTGATATTGAGTTGATCTACGTCGGTTGCGACATCCTTTTCCATGATCGAAAGTCTGTGGCCATCTGAGGAAATCATGCGCAGATACGACTGCTCTTCCTTCTTATCCTTTTCAAAAAGAACGGAAGTTAAGGAATAAATATTCTCCTGCTCGCTGGCAATGGAGTAGATAATCTTGTCTATCAAATCAAGAAAGATGTGAGCCTCAAAGGAAACGAAAGCGTCTTCTTCATATTCCGGGAATTCAGGATACTCATCGCTTCCTATGCCGGCAAGGTTATACGTACTGAGTCCGGCCTTTATCACAGCCCAGCTGTTCTCGGTTTCCTGCAGGTCTATATTGCCGATGCCAGACTCTCTGACTATCTCAAATATTTTTTTCGATGGAAGTGTCAGCTTGCCCGGTTCCTTTATCTCTGCTGGAACAAAGAGACGCGATCCCACCTCAAGGTCCGTACCTGTCAGTATGATTCCATCCGTTGAGGATTCTATGAGGACATTGGCAAGTATGGCAAGTGTCCCCTTTTTGTTGGTGATATTTTGTAGACTGTTTAGGCCTTCCAGGAGTTCATTTTTAGAAACAGTACAGTTTAGTCCCATATGCTGTCCTTTGGTTTATTTATATTCATTTATCTTTTATATTATTGTTATTATAGCGGTTCAAATGTGCAAAACAGAGATAATGTATTAATATAATTTCATATTTAATGAACATTCAGATGTAGGTAATTGTCTTCTTTTTGTTAAAAACGAGTTATGAACAGGCTATAAACAGTTTTTTCCAAAGAAGCATCAACAAGAGGTGTTAATAAGCTGTTGATAAAGTCATTGTCAAAAAAAGAATATTTAAAAAAAACAAAGAGATAAAATAAATAATAGCAGGGTACTAATCTAGTAAAAAAAGGCAAAAAATTCAACTCATTTATAGGAAATAAAGTCACTCTTTTAATATGATAATAAAAGACAGAAGAAATATAGAAGACATACTTCTAAGGTTTTTAAATGATAGAGCTTTCAGCGGATGTGCATTAGGTGTCTCCCGGTTGCGGTCCGAAGGTTTTGAGCGGTTGCATGTATTTGCAGGAAAAGCCGATGAAGAAAACAACGCTGAAGAGGTGAATAAAAGATCATTTTTCGACGTCGCTTCACTTACCAAACCTTTGGTTACCGTACTCTCCATCCTTTCTCTGGTCAAAGAAGGAAAGATCTGTTTTGAAGAGAAACTGGAGACCTTGCTTCCTGTTAATATCCCTGCTGACAAGAAGCGTATTGATGTTATCCATTTGCTGAGTCATAGATCAGGTCTGCCCTCTCATAGGGAGTATTACAGGAAAGCAGTTGATGGAGAAGTTCTGTGTGCTGAAAAGCTCGTTGAGATCATTCTGCAGGAAAAACTGGAAAATAAACCGGGGGAAAAATATATATACAGTGATCTCGACTATATGCTTTTAGGAGAGATAATAAAATGGAAAAGCGGTGAATCTATTGAAAGTTACTGGAGGAAAAGGATAGTGGAACCTTTGTTCCTATCCGAAAACTTCCGCTGCCAGGGTTTTAAAAAAGGTGAGAATGAGGATTCGTTTGTCAGTACCGGAAAATGCAGTTGGTCGAAGGTAGCCTTGCAGGGAGAAGTACATGATGATAACTGCAGAGCTGTTCAGGAAATGATGGGGCACGCAGGGCTTTTCGCGACCCTCGGGGGAATTATGCATCTGTGTGAAGATATCCTCTTAAACTATCTCGGCAGAAGTAATCATCCATCTTATGAGAGAGATGATCTGCTCTATATCCTCAACAGGAAGAACAATAACCACCGGGTAGCTGGATTCGATGTGGTAACCGGAGAGTCTCCTTCAAGTGGAAAATATTTTTCCACCCAGACAATAGGCCACCTGGGGTTTACCGGTACCTCTTTCTGGATTGACCTGAAAAAGAAAATATTGATAGTTCTGCTGACAAACAGGGTTATTTGTGGCGCTGATAAGAGGAAAATACAAGAAATGAGACCTCGCATTCACGATGCTGTTATGGAAAATCTAATAAAGGATAATTTTTGATGGATCCATAAAAAGCACGATATACGTCGTTGTATATCTGAAATGGCGATTCGCCCTACTGCAAGTATTTTCCTACGTTTCAGATTTTCCGCACACAACGGATTCATCCCGAAGTCGGAGTTAAGGCGCGAAAGGGTGCTTGTCAAAGAGTCCGTCGCGGCAACTCCAATGACTTTTACCGAACTATCATTTCTGAACGAAAAAGCTGGTATATTCAGGTTCTTGTTTTTCACCCAGAAAGGTATGGTCCATTCTTGAGCACCAATTGGCAATGTCATTGCCAGAGCCTGCATCCGTACAGTCTATCTGCAATATTTCTTCAGCATGCATGAGTGCCAACTCTTTTTTAAGTCTGAGCAGAGGCAGAGGACTGTGAAGATCCTTTGCATTTATGGACCTGTTTGGAGTAACTTCGTAACCTATTATCATATGATCTCGATGTCATTGTTTTGTAAGATGCACTCAAACCAAAAGCAGGCTTTTTTATAATCCGGCTTGTCAGGGTACAAAAAAGCTACTTAAAGTCTACGACCATGTCAAGTAAATGAATAAAGATGGGCTTGTAAAAAGCTCGATTCTACACCCAGGAGATAGAGCTTTCTCGAATTCGGAGTTTATGCCCGTACAGGGTGCTTGTAGCAGAGTCCGTCTTTGGTAACTTAGAACGAGATCATTAATAAAAGAAAGGGATTAATATGAATTATGCAAAAGAAATTAGAAAAGAGAAACTTGCACAGAGAGACAGCCTCACGATTGAAGAAATTTCAGAAAAAAGCCGAATAATAGAAAAAAAGATACTGAGCCTCGATGAAATACAAAGCGCACTGAATATATTCATCTATGTGAGCTTTCGCAGCGAGGTGAGTACCCTTTGGTTGATAGAAGAGTTATTAAAGAATTCCAAAAAAATCTCGGTTCCGATAACGCATGTTGCGGAAAGAAGAATGGAGGCTATACACATTGAGGATCTGTCCCGAGATCTGGTGCCGGGATATTGTAATATTCCGGAGCCCAATGAAGAACGCGTACGCAATAACGTGACAGATCCTTTTAATATAGATGTAGTTATAATACCGGGTTCGGTTTTCGACGAGAGAGGGGCGAGATTTGGCTATGGAGGCGGTTATTACGATCGTTTTCTGGAAAAAATACCTTTTGCCGTGCGGATAGGACTTGCTTTTGAGATGCAGATGGTTGAGGAAGCCCCGATCCAGCCGCACGATGAATTGCTGGACTACATCGTCACCGAGCAAAGAACGATAAAGGCAAAAAGATTGTAAAAATGGTGTTTACTCTGGCGGCTAAGGTAAAGTTTGAAAAAAAAAGAAGGAAACAGTAGAGTGAGAGCGGCTTTAACTTCACCCTTCTCCCAGGCCTTCTTTTGTCGGGTTTCAGAGAAAAAGCAGGAGTAGGTGATATTCGATCATCATTTAATAAAGGTCAGTAAAGTTTTGAAATATTATATAATTATTTATGCCACCCGGCTTCGGCTGAATGGTGAGGTATTGTTCCTTTAAGGGGTCATTTTGCAGAACAAAAAAGCCAAGATACTCATTGCCGATGATGATCCGATGGTCCGCAATACCGTGTCCAAAATATTGGAGATGTTTGGGCATAGGGTAGAAACAGTGGTGGACGGCAGTGGAGTAATGGAGGTCATAAATGATAGTTTTGATGTTATTATACTGGATATCAATATGCCGGGCATGGATGGTTTTGCCACCATTAGCCAGCTCAACAAGATGGAGTATGATATTCCGGTCCTCTTTTTAACTGGTGCTGGTTCTATGGATTATGCCGTCAAGGCGATAAACCTGGGCGCCTATGATTTTCTGACCAAGCCCATAGAAGATCTAGATATATTCAATGTCAAGATAAGGCGTGCCATAGAGAAGAGAATGTATGTCATCAAGGACAGGCTCTACAGAGAGGCCTTGGAAGATGATGTGCGTAAAAAAGCCGAGATGCTTGAGGAACAGAATAAACTTCTTCTCACCTACAGCGAGAATCTGGAAAAAGCAACCGTCCAGTTGATGAGCAGCATGCAAAACGCCATGGAGGAGAAGGATTACTACACAGCCGGTCATACCATGAGGGTGACCGAATACGCTGCTGTGCTCGGCAGGGCCATGGATTTAAAAGAAGAGGATCAACTTGTTTTGCGCAGGGCGTCCCAGTTTCACGATATAGGCAAACTGGTCATAGATCTATCCTGTATTCAGAAACCCGGCAAGTTAACCGAGGAAGAATGGATACTTATCAGAAAACATCCCAGTGTCGGAGCCAATATAGTCAAGCCCTTAAAATTCATGGGGAGAGAACGTTTCATCATTCGGCATCACCATGAACGAATAGATGGCAAAGGGTATCCTGACGGAATGCACGGAAATCAACTGGACCAGCTTACCAAAATACTGACGGTTGTCGACAGCTATGATGCCATGACTTCCAAGAGAAATTATCGAAAAAATATGGATATGGAAGAGGCGCTGACGGAGCTGCATTCCTGTTCGGGAACCCAGTTTGACCGGGATACAGTTGAAGTCTTTTCGAAAACTATTGTTCATTACAATTTGAAGAGCTCAGTTTTCACCGAGGATTTTTTTGGAAAATACACCTTACCTAAGAATTAACCTGTCCTGCGGGAAAAATTATGAAAATTACCAGAAGTGAAGTGGAACATGTTGCCCATCTGGCCAGACTCAATTTAAGCGAGGATGAACTCGAGAAAATGACCATCCAGTTGGACACCATACTTAACTACGCTGCCAAGCTGGAAGAACTTGACGCTACAGGCATCGAACCTACCACCCACTCCTTTTCCATCAGCAATGCCTTTAGAGATGATGTGGTCCGGGAATCATTGCCGCGGGAGGAATCCCTGAGAAACTGTGCCGTCAGAAATGATGAAGCATTTATCGTTCCGCGTATTATTTAAAAAATTCATCTAAATCAGCCACAGGTTATCAACCCTGAGAGCTTTGTTGAATTTGCTACGAGACTAAACATGAAGCCATATACATATACGATTTCAGAATCACTGGAAAAGCTTAATGCAGGAGAGCTCTCTTCAAAAGAACTCGTCGAGAGCTGTCTTCTGAGAATTGAGGAGACGGACAGTGATATTTGTTCTTTTATTACCGTAGAAAGCGAAAAAGCTCTCTTACGTGCGGACCATGAAGATCAAAAAAGAGCGCAAGGTAATGGCGGCCTGCTCTGTGGTATACCGATTGCCATAAAGGATCTCCTCTGTACAAAGGATATTCCCACAACTTGCGGATCTAATATCCTTAAGGGTTTTGTCCCTCCCTATAACGCCACAGTGGTGGAAAGACTGGAAAATGAAGGCGCTGTAATTCTGGGCAAGACGACTATGGACGAGTTTGCCATGGGCTCGACATCCGAAACCTGTGCCTATGGAATACCACGGAATCCCTGGAAAAAGGACTATGTCGCCGGCGGCTCATCCGGGGGATCGGCCACCTCTGTTGCTGCTGGTCAGTGCCTGGCCTCGCTAGGTTCGGATACCGGGGGGTCGATAAGGCAACCGGCCTCACTCTGCGGTATCGTAGGGATGAAACCAACCTACGGCAGGGTATCCCGCTACGGTCTTGTAGCTTTTGCCTCTTCTTTGGATCAGGTCGGCCCTTTCACCCGGGATGTGCAGGATTGTGCGCTTATGATGAACAGCATCGCCGGTTATGATAAAAGGGATTCCACCTCCGTGAATACCGAAACCGGCGACTACAGGGATGGTCTTATTGAAGGATTGAAAGGATTCAAGATTGGGGTGCCCCGGGAATATTTTGGCCAGGGACTGAACAACGAGGTTGAACGGACCGTCCGAGAAAATATTGCCATTTTACAGGATTGCGGAGCGGAGATAGTTGACGTCTCCCTGCCGCATACCGATTATTGTGTAGCTGCTTATTATCTTATTGCCCCGGCGGAGGCAAGTTCGAATCTGGCCCGATATGACGGCGTACTCTATGGGTACAGAGATCTGCAGGCCGATACGCTTCTTGACCTGTACAAGGATACACGATCCAAAGGCTTTGGCAGCGAGGTGAAACGGCGTATCCTGATAGGAACATATGCACTTTCCTCCGGATATTATGATGCCTATTACAAAAAGGCCTCCCAGGTGAGAACTATAATTCTCAATGACTTCAAAAAGGCATTTGAACAGTGCGACGTCATGATATCCGCGGTAACGCCGACACCAGCCTGGAAGATCGGCGAAAAGGCCGATGATCCTCTTGCCATGTACCTCTCCGATATCTTTTCGCTGTCCGCCAACCTGGCCGGGGTGCCCGGAATGTCCGTACCTGGCGGGTTCAGCCAGGAAGGACTTCCCATAGGGATACAGTTGCAGGGACCGCATTTCCGGGAGGATTCCCTGTTTAGAGTTGCCTGCAATATCGAAAAGGCAACCGGTCTCGGCAACAAACTGGCCGAGATCTAGATTTTACGAAAATCTCAATCTGATAAATCCGGCCTCGCCGCTCCATCACTTAACCAACAAGCGGAAGAAACCTCATACATATGCTCCCACATCAGCAGATCATAACGATTGACGGACCATCCGGTGTCGGCAAATCTTCCGTAAGCCGAAGGGTTGCCTCGAAGTTGGGATATACCTATTTAGACACTGGAGCAATGTACAGAGGGGTTGGGCTTTTCTTTTATCGATCCGGCATAGAAGTGGACGATGAAGCAAAGATAGCGCCCAGGTTGAAGGAAATAGATATACTCTTAATTCCCCCGACATCAACCAATGGTGATGTCGGCGTCATTCTCAATGGTGAGGATGTCAGCGCTCAGATTAGAACGCCGGAAATGGCGATGATCGCTTCGAAAATCTCGGCGTTACCCTGTGTTCGCAGCTTTTTAACGGATATTCAGCGAAAACTGGCCCAATCCGGTAAAATTGTCGCTGAGGGAAGAGATATGGGAACTGTTGTTTTTCCTCAGGCCGCGCATAAGTTTTTTCTTGATGCCGATGCTCGGGAACGCTGCAGCCGCCGTGTAATTCAGTTGAGAGAAAAAGGGATAGAGGTGGATGGGGAAGAAATGCTGGAGATGATCAGGGAGAGAGACAGGAATGACAGCCGACGAGCCGTTGCTCCGTTAAAAAAAGCCGACGATGCTCAACTTATCAATACCACTGTGCTAACTTTTGAACAGGTCTGTGAAGAAATACTTTCAGCAGTAGCCCGGAAGGCCGGGAGCACTGTACACCCGGCCGAACCGAAATAGCTCAGGCAGAAAACTGGAACCCAGCCAACCGCTGATATTCGCGCCGTAAAAACCTTGAGATTTAAAGGGTATAAGCGATTCGTTATTTAACGGATTTTATTCCAGGATAAAATCAACCCTTCTGTTTTGGGCATAGGAGAATTCATCCTGCTCCGGAAAGAGGGGATGTTCCTCACCATAGCTGATTGCCCGCATCCTGGTGTTTTCCACTCCTAGATTCACGAGATATTCCAGGGCATTCTGGGCGCGCCTCTGTCCCAAGGCCAGGTTATACTCCTTGGTGCCTCTTTCATCGCTGTTGCCTTCTATAACAACATTTGAGTCTGGTGTCTGTTTGAGAAAAAGTGCGTTGTTCTCCATCCTGTCAATCATGTCAGGACGGATGCCGGCCTGGTCAAAGCTGAAGTAAACAGGACTGAGACCCACAGAGGAGCGGCCGTGCTCCAACTTGTATTCTCTTGATTTTTCTCCCCCTTCATCGTTCAGGGATAGATTGCCTCTTGCACCATTCCCAACAGGAATTCCGGTATCGTCAAGTGTTCCTTCGGCGCCAAGTGAGGTCTCTGAATAGGGCGAGCCTTCCGCGGCCGGATAGTCAATATCCGTACCTCCTGTCATCGGAGTACCGTCCGCATTAACTCCTGGTGCATCAACGGCCTTCTTGGCACAGCCGCCGCCAAGAAGAAGGGCGGAACCTAAAAGTGCGGTGAGGATTATGTCCTTTGCTTTCATAATTTTCATACTAGCTCCTCTTTTTCGAAAAAAAGGGTGATTGACAGCTTTTTAGAAACATGATTGAAATGTGGGCGAAAAAACACATTCTTTCTGACCCGGCTGAGCAGGGTCAGACTCCTTGGACAGATTATTTTTTGGAAAAAACAAAACAATAACCCGTAACCCCGCTAATGAAAAAAAAGTGATAATTCTGTAAACTCTATGGCAGTAGCATACTGCGGTTCTGGAGCCCGAGCGATGTCGCCGAAATTACAGTTTCCGTATATCTTATCAATATATCCACGGAGGTCAAGGCTATTTCCATATCAGCCGCTGCGTTGGTGAATTTTCCGAGATGACGGCGTCCTGTAAACCACAATCTCCAGAGGTTACACCACCCGCAGTTCGACATGGTCAGATAATAATGAGAGCTTCGCCTGATTGCCATGGAAACATCAGGGAAAGGGACTGTTTTGGGCTTTGGTATGGCGGATAACTACCGATAGTGGTAATGAGATTAGCATGGTATCGTGAAAATCCGACCCTCTTTTCGGAATTATTTTTCCAATCCGGTCGGAAGTCCGATAATCGAATACCTCATAATGAGAGAAAACTATTCCCGGTTGAACTTACCGGGGAATCGAGGATAGTAAATGGCTGGGGACTTTAAATTCATAGCCGGCTGTGCTGCCGGAATAGAGGGTTTGGCCGGAGAGGAAATCACCTCTTTCGGAGGTACAGGGGTAGATGTGGCGGTTGGAGTGGTCGGCTGGCGGGGCACCCTGGAAACGGCATATCGCGCCTGCCTGTGGTCCCGCTATGCCTCCAGAGTGCTGCTGGAAATACACTCCCTGAGTATTGATGACGGGGATGATTTATATAGTCAATGCAGAAATATTGACTGGTCTGCACATCTGGACAACAGTATGACTTTTGCGGTTTCCTCCACACTGGGAAAGAATGCGGTGATTCCGCACAGCCATTATGCGGCTCTGCGGGTAAAAGATGCCGTAGTTGATTTTTTCCGTGATACATGCGGTGATAGGCCGAATATATCAAGGGATAAGCCGGATCTGAAAATTCATCTGCATGTTCATGAAAATACCGCTCAGCTCTATATTGATCTCGGCGGTGAAAGCCTGCATAGAAGGGGATATAGAGAAACCGGCGGTGTCGCGCCCTTGAAAGAAACGCTGGCGGCGGCCATCGTTGCCCTGTCGGGATGGAACAGCGGGGTATCTTCTCGAACGACATTCCTGGATCCGATGTGCGGTTCGGGAACACTTTTGATAGAAGCTGCTCTGCTCTGGAGTGATTCCGCACCCGGACTGTCTCGCACATATTTCGGGTTCAATAAATGGCGAGGGCACAATGACGTTTTGTGGACGGACCTGGTTAATGAAGCAGTGGCTGTGGAAGAAAAAAGTTTTGCCGGGAAATGGCCGAGAATAATCGGTTATGACAGTGATCCCGCAGTGGTTGCCACGGCACGTAAAAACATAGCAAAGGCCGGGCTAGAAGACAAGATAGAGGTGCACTGTAAAGATGTCGCCTTTTTACGGCCGCCCAGTGATGAGGGATTTTTTGTTTCCAATCTTCCCTACGGCGAGCGCTTGTCTGAAAAAGAAGAGGTAAGGTTCCTTTACAACTGTGTGGGCAGGATTCTACGCGATCTTTTCAAAAACTGGAGGGCAGGAATTTTTATCTCCGATCCCGACGTTGCCGACCAGTTCAATATTGACATTGAAAGTAATTACCGACTATTCAATGGTCCGATCTCCTGCCGCCTGCTGGTCGGCAAGGTGATTTCCGATGAAGCACCTCCCTTCCACTGGCAGATCAAAGATGACACCGAAGTTGAAGAAGGCTCCGATTTCGCTAACCGTCTCAAGAAAAACTTTAAAAAAATCAGCAATTGGGCGAGCAATAATAGCATCAGCTGTTTCAGAGTGTATGATCGTGATCTGCCGGAATATAATGTGGCTATTGATATCTATGAAAAATGGATACTGGTGCAGGAGTACATGCCTCCCGCCTCCATTGATGCTGATTTGGCCAAGAAAAGATTTTCCAATGTTTTATCCAGTCTCCGCCACATCTTCCAGATACGGAGAGACCGGATCTTTTTAAAACAACGCCGTCGTCAACGGGGCAAAAGTCAATACCAGAAAAGAGAAATAAAAATCCGCTATCATCAGGTCAGGGAGGGAGAATGCTATTTTCTGGTGAACTTCCAAAATTATCTGGACACCGGACTTTTTCTTGACCACCGTCCGCTCAGGGCGAAAATAGCCGAGCTTGCAAACGGCAAACGCTTTCTTAATTTGTTTGGTTATACAGGTGCGGCAACGGTCCATGCGGCCAAAGGCGGGGCTGCTCTGACAACCACGGTTGATCTCTCCGGTACTTACCTTGAGTGGGCCCGAAAAAATCTGGCCCTCAACGGATTGAGCCTGAAAAGGCATGAGACAATAAAACAGGACTGCCTCTCCTGGCTGAGGGAGGCCCATGGGGAATATGATCTGATTTACATTGATCCACCGACTTTTTCCAACACCAAAAAAAAGAACCTCGTCTTCGACGTCCAGCGAAGCCATGCCGAACTTATAGATCGTGCCTCAAGGCTGTTGACGGAGCATGGAGTTATCCTTTTTTCGACAAACTATAAGGGGTTCAAAATGGACAGACAGATCTTAACCGACTTTGTGCTCGGGGATATCAGCAAGGAAACCATCCCTTTTGATTTTCAGAGAAACAGATCCATCCACTCCTGCTGGAAGATAATTAAAAAGAGATGAGGCGTTGTTGGAACCGATCTGTCTAAAAAATTAATGCATTGTATCTAGAACATAACATCGAACCATCTTTGAGAAAAGACGAGGTTCGTCAGTTGGCAGACTAAGGGTATTTGACAAAGAGCATCCCATCACTATTTTTGCTGAACACACTGTGTTGACAGGCTGAAAAATCAAAGCCCCAACCATTTTGGCGATTTTGTGGAAGGTATGATATGGTATGAAGAAAGACGATCAACGGAGAGAGTAACCTATGAAAAGTCTGGTTGTTGAAGATGATCCTCTTTCAAGGATGCTTCTGTTTTCTATCCTGTCGCGTTTCGGTGAATGCGATGCAGCTGAAAACGGCAAAGAGGCTGTTACCCGTGTGGAAAAAGCCCTTGAACTACAAAGACCCTATGATGTTATGTTTCTGGATATCATTATGCCGATCCTCAGTGGTCAGGAGGCTCTTTTGGAAATCCGGAAAATCGAAAGGGAGCATGGTATCAAGGAGCTTCATTTTCTCAAGGTGATAATGGTAACGGCCATGATGGATTTTGAAAACATCACCCAGGCCTTTGAGGCGGGGCATTGTGAGGCCTATCTTACCAAACCGTTCAAGGAAGAGGAGCTTCTCGAGCACCTTTACGAGCTTAAGTTGGTTGAGAGCGACTCTGCCCGGGAGAAAGGATGGTGAACAGGAACGCTGCAGGTGAATCTCCTGCCAATGTACACAGGGAGAAGCTGAGGGATCATTTTAAATCAACCTACAGATTCACTGAAGACCAGATAGATGCACTGCTCGAAAGTACTGCACAATCAATGAATGCTACCCTGGGATCCCTTTACGCGGCGCTGGAGAAAGAGAGCAGCTCCGAAGAAATATCCCGTCTGTGGCACACCATGAAGGGGCTGCTGCTCAATATGGGAGAGCAGCAATGGGCTGAAGTAGCCAGAGAGCTTGAAAACGCCGCAGGCCGGGGTGAAAAAAGAGATTACAGAAAAATGGTGAGGATCATTCACCAGGGTGTGGAGGATATCCTGTAACTTGTAATCAACTTTAAGTAAATGGTGAAGAGTTAGTGGCACATCACAAAATCTTACTTGTAGACGATGATCCAGCCCAAAGAAAGCTTCTGAATATGTGCCTCGAGCAAGGCGACTATTCTGTTGTAGAAGCCGGTGATGGAGAGGAGGCCTACAGGGTTTTAGAGAGAGAACCAGACATAAGGCTTGTTATTACCGATCTTGCCATGCCGGTAATGAATGGTTTTGAGCTGATAAGCAAAGTCAGGGATAGTGATCTCCGCTACCGTTATATCATCGTACTGACCTCTTCCGAGGAACAGGGATCGTTGGTTCAGGCCCTTTCCCTGGGTGCGGACGATTATATTTCCAAACCGATCAGGCCTGATGAAATGCGCCTCAGGGTTGAAGGTGGAATCAGGTTGCTGCGCCTGGAAATTCAGGAAGAACTGATCCTGTCGATGGCCAAACTCGCCGAATACAGGAGCAATGAAACAGGATACCATCTGGAGCGTGTTCAGTATTATACCCGGGCACTTGGAAGAGACCTCAGCGCCAAGCACCCTCAGTTGAATATCACAACAAGACTGGCCGAGGAGTTTGCCAGAGTCAGCCCTCTTCATGATATCGGCAAGGTAGCCATTGCCGATGCAATCCTTAATAAACCCGGAAAGCTGACCGGAGTGGAATTTGAAGAGATGAAAAAACATGCGAGTATCGGGGGTCAGCTCCTCAAGGATATCTATACAGAATCACACTCCCCTTATCTCAAGGTTGCCTATGAAGCAGCCATGTATCATCATGAACGCTATAACGGGAACGGATATCCGTCAGGCCTCAAAGGCGAGGAAATTCCCGTTGTCGCCCGCATCGTCGCCCTGGCCGATATGTATGATGCAATGACAACAGAGAGATGTTATAAAAGAGCTTTCAGCCATGAAAAGGCTAAAGAAATAATTATCGCCGAAAGGGGGGAGCATCTTGATGCCAAAATGGTTGACTCCTTTCTCGCCCGGGAAGGTGAATGGCTGGCTATTCGGGAAAGATTTAAGGATTGATGGACTCGTAAAAAGCTCGATACTACGCTTGTGATATCGAGCTTTCCCCAGAGTTCATCTCGACAACCAATGACTTTTTACGAAATTATCAAGATTGCCGTCGTTGTATAAAGTCCGATCCACCGTGCTGGGTTTTGTAACAATAATGGGACAGTATCTCACGGGAACACGTTCACCAATACTCTTATATAAGTGATGAAAAAACAACAGGAACTGGAACAGGAAATAGTCAGACTGAAATCCGAACTCGAATTTCAGCAGGAGAGGAACAGGAAGCTTGAAGGTTTGCTGACCAGCCGAAATGGCGAGGCGGGCCTGCCGTTCTCAGATCTGACCAGAAGTAAGCTCTGGTCAAGCATCAGTCATGAAATCCTCACACCCATGGATGCAATTCTGGGTATGACGGATCTTGTTATGGACACGGAGCTGGACAGCGATCAAAGCAATTATCTGGAAATGATCAACTCTTCGGCTGATCGCCTTTTTGGGGTTATCAGCGATGTTATCGATTACTCCCAGCTGCTCGAGGGTAAACTGCGGCGCGATGTGGTGAATTTCGATTTATTTGAAGAGCTTGAATATGATCTATATATCGCAAAACTCTCCTGCAAACACAAAGACCTGGATTTTTCCGCAACCTTTTCAAAAGACATACCCAACTATCTCAACAGTGACCCTGCCAGGCTGCGCCAGGTTCTCAGTAATATAATCAGCAATGCCATCAAGAATACCGATTCAGGTCAGGTTTCGGTCAGGATAGAGAAAGATGGTTTCGATGAGAAGGGCAGGCTTCTTCTGAAGTTCTCGGTAAAAGATTCAGGCCACGGTTTATCTCCGGCAATACAGCATTCCATTTTCGAAACACCCCTGGCTCTCGATATCAACGGAGGGGAGGAAAAATTTAGCGAAGGCGGTCTGGGCATGGTTGTCTCGGCAAGACTGGTGCAGCTTTTCGGCGGTGAGATAGGAATTGAGAGCAGCACCGCTGAAGGTTCGACTTTCTGGTTCACCTGGCCTGTGGTAAACCCTGTTGAAATGTATATGGGAGAATTGCCTCCGGATATGTTCAGTCAGGTGCAGGACAGGAGCATGGTGTTGCGCGGGGCCAGGGTTCTGCTGGCAGAGGATGAATATATCAATGCCTCCATCACCAAGGCCTTTCTGGAACAGGCGGGCCTTGAAGTGACGGTTGTTTCAAACGGCAGGGAAGCCTTGGAGGCCTTGGAAAAAGACACCTTTCAGTCAATACTGATGGATGTGCAGATGCCGGTGATGGATGGTCTGGAGGCTACGGCCATGATCCGCAAAAAAGAGCGCAAAAAGGGAAGCTACACTCCTATTATCGCCCTGACGGCCCATGCCATGCATGGTGACAGGGAAAGATGCCTGCAAGCCGGTATGGATGACTATCTCACCAAGCCCCTTGATAAGGATCAGCTGATCGAAATGCTCGCCCGGTGCATGACCAGAAAAGCTCTGGTGGTAGGAAGTGATCCTGTGAACCAGCATGAAATAATGGAACCACTGGTTCAAAACGGCTGGGCAGTGATACTTGCCGAGACCGGGAGGCTGGCCATGTATGAGGCATCGCTGTCCCACTTCGATATGATTGTGATCGATTCATCCCTGCCGCTCGAAGACGGTCGGGAGACGGTGAAGATGATCCGCAAACTCGAGGAGTTTTCCGGCTGCCGTGCCACGATTCTGGGAATGGGGTTTGCCGGGGAAGAAGAGAGTCGTCATTATAGCGATTGCGGTTTTGATGCGTTGTACACCCGCTCAGTAATGGAAAAAGAATTGAAAAAGAGAGTTGAGCATTTTAATTAGTGGCGATTTTTACGATATTATCATAGGTGATGATCTCGTAAAATCATCGAAATTGCCGAGATGGACTCTGGCATCCGCTGTTTCCAGGGAAAAACAGGGGGACAATGTCCCGGAATCATGGACAGAAAATCTGAACGCCCTTAAAACAGCATGTAGGCCATGTCCCCCGGCTCTCTCTGTTGTCCCCTATACTTCTTTATATAACCCATGTTACAATATTCCCACGTTTGCCTCCATACCTTCGGCTATGAATTGCCTCCACGAATACTTACCTCGGAAGAAATTGAGAGGCGCCTCTCGCCCGTGTATGAAAGATTGAAGCTGCCGCAGGGCAGGCTTGAATTGATGAGCGGTATACACCAAAGACGCCTCTGGGAAGAGGGAACGCGCCCGAGTGAAGCTGCCGCACGTGCCGGCAGAAAGGTCCTGGAGGAAGGTGGAATTTCCCCCGACTCCATCGAGTGCCTGATTTTCACCTCCGTTTGCAAAGACATGATGGAGCCGGCCACGGCATCCTTTGTTCATGAAATGCTGGGTATCTCTCCTCATTGCCTTCTCTTTGATATCTCCAATGCCTGTCTCGGTTTTCTCGATGGAATGGTGATGCTTGCCAACATGATTGAGTTGGGACAGGTTGAAAATGGTCTTGTCGTTTCCGGAGAGACTGCCGAAGAATTGATCACCTCGACCATTGAAACGATGCTGGCCGATGAGAAGCTTAATCGCAAAACCATAAAACCCGCCTTTGCTTCACTGACCATCGGCTCGGGTGCTATGGCTGTATTTATGAACCGTGCAGAGGCGAAGGGTGGCGAGATCAAGCTGACCCACGGTACCTGGCGGGCCAACACTCAATATTCCAACCTCTGTCATGGGGGGCAGAACAGCAGGGAGACGATATTGATGGAGACCAACTCCGAAGAGTTGCTGCATCGTGGAGTGGAAACCGCCGAGTCAACCTGGCGCTCCTTTTCCTCACAGCCAGGCTGGTCCGGAGAGGAGATAGACAGGTTTTTCTGCCACCAGGTCGGCTCGGCTCATGCCAAGCTGCTTTTTGATACATTGCGGCTCGACAGCACTAAAAATTTCGAAACCCTGGCGACACTGGGGAATGTTGGATCTGTATCCGCTCCCATTACTATGGCCATGGCAATAGAAGAAGGGGCCTTCAGTGCGGGGCAGAAAGGAGCTCTCCTGGGTATCGGCAGCGGCATCAACTGCCTGATGCTTGGTGTTGAATGGACCTCCTGAGGTGAGAAAATAAACATGAGAAAATTGACAGAAAAACAGGGTTCAATCCTGCTTAAAATCGCCAGGGCCGCTATCGGCAAAAAACTGGGAGAGGCGCTATCGCCTCCGCAGGAGAATGATCCAGTCCTTGATGAGGCGGGAGGAACCTTTGTCACTCTTAAGATTGATAACCGGTTGCGGGGGTGTATCGGCAATATCGAACCGGTCAGGTCATTGCGGGATGGTGTCCGCGATAATGCTCTTAATGCCGCCTTTGAGGATTATAGATTTTCTCCGCTGTCCCGCAAAGAGTTTGATGAGGTAGAAATATCTCTTTCCGTTCTTACCCCGGCAAGCAGGCTTTCCTATACCGATTCCAAAGACCTGTTGAAAAAACTGCGTCCAGGAGTGGATGGGGTGATTCTCCGGCACGGCGTCCGTTCCGCCACCTTTTTGCCTCAGGTATGGGAGCAGCTTCCGGAGACAGAACAATTTCTCGCCCATCTTTGCCAAAAGGCCGGCCTGTCGAAGGAATGCTGGAAAGGCGGTGAGGTGGAAGTGTACATCTACCAGGTGCAGAGCTTTACCGAAAATGAATAATGATGGCGGCGTAAAAAGCCCGATCTTCCGCGCCTTGTATATCGAACTTTTTATCTAACCATCTGACATCGTGGAAATTTTTTACGAGAGTATCAACAATGAATGATGTAAACCTTTCCGCCTCCATGATAGTGCGGATAGAAGAGATATATACAGCAATGGAAACGGCCTACGACAAAGTTGCGGCCGAACTCGATTTCAGCTGCCGGGGTTGTCCCGATAACTGTTGCGACTCCTATTTCCTCCATCATACCTATATTGAGTGGAGCTACCTGTGGCTTGGCGTCGGTGAACTGGACAACGGGAAGCAGCAGCAGATTTTTGCCAGGGCGCATGATTATGTCATCCGGGCTGAAAGAGACCTGCAACAGGGCAGACGACCGCAAATCATGTGTCCGCTGAACGAGAACGGCCTCTGTATCATCTACAAGCACCGCTTAATGGTCTGCAGAACACACGGGGTTCCGGCAACATTGACCCGACCCGATGGGAAAATACTGCACTTTCCCGGCTGCTTTCGCTGTCAGGAGCAAAGAGGTGAAAATAAAAAAACCCCCGTGGTTGAGCGTACCCCAATGCTGCAACGGCTGGCAATTTTGGAAAACGATTACCTCAACAACCAGAGGCAGCGCTATCCCAGGGTTAAACTGAACATTGCGGAAATGCTGGTAAAGGGGCCACCAGCATTGCAACCGGAAGCCTTGGAAAAACAAAGCATCTGAATAATCCTGGCCAAGGAGAATATATGCAATTAGCAGTTAAGGGAAAACAGCCTAATTCTAAAATGTGTTTTGTCTGCGGTACGGACAATGGTTTCGGTCTGAAGAGCAGGTTTTACGAGCTGGAAAACGGGGATCTTCTGGCGCGGTTTATGCCCGCCCCTGAACATCAGGGATACCCCGGCCGCCTGCATGGCGGCATAGCTGCGGCCATTCTCGACGAGACGATCGGCAGGGCCATCATGATGAAATATTCCGGCACTGTCTGGGGCGTTACCGTGGATTTTTCCATGAAACTGAAAAAGCCGGTTCCGCTGCATGGGGAAATTCAGGTTCTGGCCCGAATAACCAGGGACAGGAAAAAGATTTTTGAAGGAAGTGGAGAAATAGTGCTGGCCGACGGCAGTGAGGCTATTACCGCAGCCGGAAAATATCTGAAAATGGAGATTGATACCATAACCGATACCGATTTTGAACAGGAGTCCTGGGAGGTCAGCTATGATGCCCAGGATCCTGAAGCAGTAAGATTGGGCTAGCGGGTCTCAAAGGCGCAGCCGGCCCAGGAGAAATTCGGCAACCTCATCGGCACCATTCCGAACAGCAGCTTTGCCCCCCTGTACCTCACGGGTCAGTAGTGCCGGCCATTTTCCGGAAAGGAACTCGTTTTGTGAGATGATGGTGGAGCCCATCTCTTTTTCCGCGAAACGCTCCAGGGCTTTCGATTCGGCAAAATCCCGTTGAATACAAAGTGAAGAAGTGCCGCACTGGTAACATTCGGCCAGAGTTGAGTAGCCGCTTTTAAAGACGACGATATCGGCGCAGCCAATGAGGTCGGGGTGGTAATATTTAGCGGATCTGTCAAGAAGCAGCACATTTTTCCCCTTCCTGTGTTCCAGCTGCTGTCCTCCAAAGACAAAAAAGAAGGAATCATACTTCTGAAGCTCGTTTAAAAAGTCGGGTGTATAGCCAATGCCGCCAAGAGTGACGAGGACCATGGTTCGTAAACCTCCTCCGAGCTCTTCCCTCAGCTTATCCAGATCTCCCCGGGTTTTTCTGAAGATAGGTCCGCAGTGGAGATCCGCAGCAACAGGAGCGCAGAGCGGTTCTGTCTGGATGTGAAAATCAGCCGAAAGGAAGGTTTCAGCCAGGTAATCTTTGAAAAAGCCAAGTTTTGGGTGACTCCTGGTATAAAAAGCATAGAGCCAGTCCCAGGTGAAATTTTCAATGAGAACCGAAGGGATTCCCGTCCTCTTCCCCACCTGTATTCCCAGTCCACTGATGTCACAGAGAAGAAAAGAACATTTGCGGCACATCGCCGCCAGATTATCGATAAGATCTTCGCGATAGGGCAGCAACGCCTCAAGTTCTGCACAAGTTGCCTGCATATCGAGGTGAAAGGCATCGTCCTGTATAAAACCAATGTCGGTTAACTGATGATGGTAGGTGAAGTTGGTAAGGGTCTGGGCAAAAATTTCTTCTCCTACGGTGCTGAAGATATGGGCGGTAAAATCAAGATGTTTTCCCAAGGCCTCCAGTACAGCCGCCGTTCGTGTAGCATGGCCGAAACCATGTGGGGAGACAAAACAGCCTATGTGAACCATTGTCAGTCTTTGTGTTGGTGGGGCCGATCACCATAGGGGTGAACGTGGCGATGTTCATGAATATGATCTTCTCCACACTTGTGGAGATGTCCATGGTCAATGGTATAGAGCGAGGAGGTTGTCTCGGCCAGGAAATCCCAGTCATGGGAAATGATGACAAAGGGCAGCTCCAGGGTGTTGAGTATGTCGGTGAGCCGGGAGAGAATCTCGAGGTCGAGGTTGTTGGTTGGTTCATCAAGGAGAAGGAGCCTGGGTTTCATGGCGAGAATGGTCGCCAGGGCCACCAGTTTCTTCTCACCTCCTGATAATTTATGGGTAATGCGATTCTCGAATCCCTCAAGGCCGAGGTCTTTCAGGGTGTCCAGAGAGATCTGCCGCGCTTCATCGATGCTGAAGCCGAGGTTGAGTGGGCCAAAGGCGACATCTTCAAGTACGGTTGGCGAAAAGAGCTGGTCATCGGAGCTCTGAAAAAGAAAACCCACTTCCCTGCGCAACGGCTTAAATTGTTTTTGTGTGGAAATCTCTTCACCTTTGAAGAAGATCTTTCCTCCACTGGGGCGGAGTAGCCCCATTATGATGTGGAAAAGAGTTGTTTTACCGCTGCCGTTGGGACCGATCAGCCCTATTTTTTCTTTTCCGATGGTGAAGTTAATATCGTGGAGAAGAGGAGGAGTTTCCGCGGAAAAGCTATAGCTGATATCGCTGAGTTCGATAAAGTGAGGATCGGACATTCGTTGTATTCTCTTGTTAAAAAGTGCTCTCCAGTGGAGAATTCCGTATTTCTTTCCTTTCTACTGCATTTCGTCTCAAAAAGCACGAGAGGACGACAACCGCCGGTCTGAAATTAAAAGGAACCAATCAGCGCCCGAGACGAAACAGCCACGGGAGAATGTGGGAAATGCACCAGTCGGGATCGTCTGTTGTCAGATCATGGCCGGCCCGGTTATGACTTATGACAGGTGATCCCCAGACTTGAGCGATATCGCGCGAGCAGCTTGGTGAAACCAGCCTGTCCCGGGCACTGCTGAGAATAAGCACCGGAACCTTTACCTCCCGCGGCAGCGAAAAGATGGCAGAGGCAAAAAGCTGACGAAGGACGTTGTATCTGGCAATGGGTGCGCTCCTGCTGATGTCCGCCCATTGCCGGGCGATTTTTTCAGTATCTGCGAGATTGCAGACTTTATCGGCTATTCTTTTCTCCTGCCGGTAAACGTCCCGGATCAGGAGACTGCCAATCAGGGCCTTAAGTCCGGAGAGAGAAATCCTCTGCCTGGGAGGAGAGAGAGAACTGCTGCTGTTGATAATAACAGCCGCTCGATAATCGGAGGGATAGGTGTCGATCCATTGTGCGGCTATCATGCCGCCAAGGGAAAGGCCAAGAAGGAAGTTATGTTCCTGGTCCCGGCTATGGCGAAGGAATTGTGGCCGTATTCTTTCGACATATTCACTGATAGTGGTCGGGGAGCTTTCATTTCGCAGGACTCCGGCCCCGGGAATTTCCAGGGGAGTAACTTCTATTCCGGCACCGGCAGCCCGCAACGTTTCCGGAAAGGTTCCCCAGTGGCGAACCTCACGGGCCAGTCCACGAAGCAAAAAAATATTGATTGTGGTGCTTTTGCTCGTCATGAGGGATCAAGATTGATCATCTCTCTCAGCTGGGTTGGATAAATGTGCCTTGGTAGTTGTCAAAGCCTGTCGTTGGCCTTAACTCTGCTTTTTGTTTTTTGTGGCATTTTTCAAGTGTAATGATCTGCAATATCAGGTCAATAGGTGATGTTCAGGAGTATGACGCTTATGACGGCAAGAGCAATAAAAGAGACAAAAACTACGTCAATCTTACAGAAACGATAGCTATACAATGATACCAGCCTGCCGTCAAAGCCCCGCAGCAGCATGGCTTGATGGATACGCCGGGAACGGTTATAGCTTTTCACCAGGGTCATACCGAAAAGATAGCCGAACGTTCTGTAGGTGTGCAGGTTGGTCCCCGGCGAGAAAGAGCGCAGCTTTGCCGCCCGAAGCAGTCTGGCATACTCCTGGTATATCACAAACACGTAGCGATAGGAATAGAGCAGCAGAAAACAGATCTTTTGGGAAAATCGCAGTCTATCCAAGGCGCTTCCAAGCTCGGCAACCGACGAAGTTGTCAGCAGAGCGATTATAGTCAGTACGATGGTGTTGGTTTTCAGGGTGATGAGCGCTGCCAGCACCATACCTTCCCTGCTGAGGCTCAAAAAAGCAGTATCGATCGGCTGCCCGCCGCCGTAGGTAAGCGGCAGCGAGATCCAGAGAAACAGAGTAAACCCATTGACCAGCAGCATCCTTTTGAGCACGGAGAGGAGTGGCAGCCTGGCGAGCAGAACCAGAAAAAGTGACAGGACAAGTGCCGGCCACAAAGCGGCAAAGGAGTTCAACAGGGCAACTGTGACAGTGAAACAGAGTGCGGCCACAACTTTTCCCCGCGGATCCCGGCGGTGCAAAAAAGAGTCACCCTGCGCAAAGAGTTCTTCAATCATTTATTTGTCCGCGGTAACAAGATCGTCGAAATAAAGCCAGAGAACACCGCCGAGTTCCACGTTTTTTTCCTTGTTGTCGGGACCGGTCATGGTGTAATCCGCTTCACTCAACGCCGAAAATCCCCACCAGCCCGGAACAGGACAACTGAAGCTAAACATCCCGTTGCCGTCGGTAGTGACCACCTGGGTGATGTGGTATTCGCTTGGACTCTTAAGGACGTTGTCCTTGTTGTAAAACTCGACTTCAACTTCGCTGCCTGCAGCAGGCTGTCCCCCTATCAGCACCTGGCCTGTGAAGGTATTACCCGCATAGTTGCCATAAGGCCGCATAAGCGGAATAATTTCGGTAGGAAGGCCGATCGGCTCCGACCATCCTTCATTATCGCCAAAAGCGGCAACAATGGTTTTGGTGTAGTGGATAATATAGAGATCCTCCGCTGGTTCCCAGTATGGTGCGGGCTCCATTATATATTGATATACGCCGGGACGCTGCAGTTTGTGGGAAGTCTGCCAGGATAGATGGTCCATGACTTGTGTTTGTTGTATATCCGGCAGGAGATCGGTGCTCTCTTCTCCCAGAACAACATAGAACCGGCTGGGTTGTTCCATGTCCATGCCGATTCCCTCGAAAGGATGAGAAAAGGAAAGGGTGAGAGTGATTTCTTTACGGTTCTGGGTCACGATGTTGTCTGATGGAATGACCATGCCGAAATGAGCCTGTGCGGATGGGCACAACAACAACAGCAGCGCAGCAGAGAGTACGCCGTGATGAATCCTCATGATTTAACTCCGTTTTTTTTGAATTTAAAATAGGCGGCTATACCGGCAAGGCCGAAAATATAGCCAAGTCCACCGAGAATGTCTCGGAGGGTCGGCTTTTTCTCCCTTTCCTGAGCAAGCATTCGTTTAATTGGAAGGAGCTCTTTCCGAATAATCTCTTCGATGCGCTCTTCCAACTCGTGGGAATCCGGTGTATCACTTTTTAGAGTATCAGCTGGATTGGAAGGTGGTTCAGAGGCTGGTTCAGGTGCCGGTTCGGTCTTTTGGGACGGTGTCTGGGCGAGATAATCACCTGCCTCCAGCAGCCAGGACCCCCGATGCCCCTCGCCGACATCTGCGATAATATTCAGATCCAGTCCCTGGTTCAGGGCCTCTTGGGGAACGGTAAAGCGGAATTCTCCGTTCTCATCCGTGGTTCCTGAAAGCAGAGGACTGCCGTCCTTTTTCTCTACGGCAACCGTGCTGTTTTGGGCAGGCCGTCCGTTGCCGAACTTGACCTCGGTAATTATTGTTCCACCGCTTTCGTAGGCAAAGACCCGAATTTTATGGGCTTGAGCAGAGGAGGAGAGAAAGAATGTCGCTGCAAGGGCGACGAAAACTGAGCGCAGGAATGTAGTTGTCATGATTTGTTGTTGTAGAGAAAATCGGGTTGTACCTTTGCGAGAAAGAGTACGGCGAACATGGTTATAAAGCCTTCAATAATCATAAGAGGAAGCTGAGCTGCCAGAATCAGGACAGCTGTATCAAAAAACCCCGAATCGCTGGTAATCAGGGCGAGCGCCATGAGGATCGAGGAAGAAAAGATGGCCAGAAATCCGGCGGCGAAGGCGGCGACCGATCGCTTTTTGTCGTTGTCCTTTAGCCAGGGGCGGACGATATAGAAGGCAAGAAGTGCCGGCAGAGCCATGATGATGGTATTAACCCCCAACACCGTGAATCCGCCATATTGAAAAAAAAGAGCCTGGAGCAGCAAGGCGGTAACAATTGCGGGAAAAGAAACCCACCCCAGAATAACGCCGAGAAGGCCGTTAAGCACCAGGTGAATAGAGCCTGGTCCTAAGGGGACGTGGATAAGAGAGGCGATAAAGAAAGTTGAGGTCAGCAGGGAGACATTCATTATCCTGTCTATATCCAGCTTCTTCAAGCCGACAGCGGTACAGGCGGCGGCTGCGACGCCGCAGCCGATGAGAACGGGTGCGTTAAGTATGCCTTCTGATATATGCATTAGAATAAGAATGGAGTAAATTATCAATAATCATAGTGGGCCACAGGGTAGTAATACAATATATTAATAAGTGTTACCTGATAATATATCGAGGCCTCGGATGGCTGTCAAGAAAAAGGTAACACATCTATTTGAAAAATATTATTACTGTGATTTTTTATTGGCGGCCTTTTGCTGTTGTACAATGGCTGTGTGGAATTTGAGATGATTTACCTGATTACCTGATCCTTAACTTAAAGGTTGGGACTAGCTTTGCACGGGTCTCTGCAGCCGTCCGGGCTGCAGAGAAGCCACCCGGGACGAATTTATGGTGTCTAGATGAAAAGAGCAGTCCCGGCCTGGGCCAGGAAATGCTTAGTTCAGGGTAATCAGATAGCATTATGTAGAGAGGAGTAACCTGAGAAAATGACAGCAGATACGAAAAATAATAAACCGGATACCGGCGTGGTGGATGTCTGTCCTATAGGTGTAATTCGTTCCTGTTATACCGAAAAATTCGGGATCCCGCGTCAGCCCGGCATGGCGGATAAAGCCAGGGCCCGCATTGAGCTGCTGGCCCCCTATGACCGGGAGGAGATGGTCAAGGAGCTGGATGTTTTTTCTCATATCTGGGTGCAGTTTCTCTTCCACGATGCGATCAAAGAGGGCTGGAAACCGACGGTGCGGCCACCTGGCCTGGGCGGCAGGAAAAGAGTCGGCGTTTTTGCCAGCCGCAGCCCGCACAGGCCCAACCATATCGGGCTTTCCGCTGTAAGACTTTTTGAAATTGATAGAAAAAGCGGGCTATCTCTGCTGGTGGGCGGTGGAGACTTTCTCGATGGAACTCCTGTTCTCGACATAAAACCCTATATACCTTACAGCGATTCCCTTGACGGCGCCGGTCCCGGATATTCAGGAGAAAACAGGGCGCCGGTTCATGTCTGTTTTCTCAAGGAGGCGGAGAGGTTTTGTTATCAGTATGAGCAGGAAACCGGCAGGGAGCTTTCTGGATTGATATCTCAGGTGCTTCGCCAGGATCCGCGTCCGGCAAGTCAGCGTGGCAGGAAAAGGAGTTTCGGCTTTCGGCTGTGGGATATAAATATCAGGTGGGAGGTCCGTAATAATGTTTTTACCGTTGTGGAGTGCCGCAGGGTTCAGGAACTTTTGTAGCCCTGCAGGAGGCAGAGAACCCTGCCGCCGACGATATATTCTCCACTGATCATGTTGTGACTGAAGCTCGAACCGTCGATGGAAATGCCGTCCCCTTTGAGGTGGGTTTCACCGGGGCAGAACACCGTGCGTTTGTCACCGTCATAATAAAGCAGGTCGGTTTCCATGGAATAATTATCGGCCAGATTGGTGATAACCACGTTTTCAATGAGCTTGAGGCGTTTTCTGTCTATATTGTAGTTGCCGGTATCGGCAATGACATTGGTAAGGTTGCCGTTTTCATCAAAGATGTCGGCATCGACTTCCTGGAGTATATACTCATTGTGTCTTCTGCTGGAATAGGCGGAGGCCGCATGTATGGTGGCGGTATTTTTGCCCTCTTCGCTTTGCAGGATGGTAACCACATCCATGGAAAAGTTATACCCCTCGTTTTTTTTGCTTGATTCTCCTGAGTCAAAACCGCCCCTTGGAGTCAGAAAGGAGGCTACAGGAATTTTCCACAGGGGAAAGGTCAGGATCAGGAGCAGGGGGACAAGCCAGAGAGAGTTTCTGCGGGTAATCATCGGTTCAAATAGGAATGCAGGAGTTGCTGCTGCACCCCTTTGGCTTTGAGTATCAGATCAATCACTTCCCGAACGGCTCCTTCACCTCCGCAGCGCCTGGCGGTAAAATGCACCTGTTGCCGCACCTCGTCAACACCATTTGCCGGAGCGGCGGAAAAGCCTACCCGTTTGATCAAAGGAAGATCGAGCCAGTCATCTCCCATATAGCCTATTTGGAAGGGTTTCAATCCACTTTCTTTAAGGATGGTTTTGTAGGCATTGAGCTTATCGGTATCGCCCTGGTAGATATAGCGCATTTTCAAACCACTGCACCGCGCCGTAACCGCCTTGGATTGTCGCGCAGTAATTACACCGACATCTATTCCAGCTTCCTGCAGGAGTTTGATGCCGAAGCCGTCCTGGGTGTGAAAACCTTTGCTCTCCTCGCCTTCCGGAGAAAAGATCAATATGCCGTTGGTAAGTACGCCGTCCACATCGAGCAGGAGAAGTTGTATTTCCTTGGCGCGGGCCACTATCCGTTCATCAAGTTTTTCCTCGGTCCGGTCATGTGCCATTTTTCGCAGTCCCTCTGTGACCTGACAGTCAGATGGATATGAACCCGGCGACATGCAGCCGCAGTCATCGCTCATTTTTTTCCTCCACGGCCCTGCGGATCCGGAGGATCCGCAAAAGGAATTCTTCCATATCCTCAAGCGGCATGGAATTGGGACCGTCGCACAGAGCCTTTTCCGGTTCCGGATGAACTTCCATAAAAAGGCCGTCTATTCCGGCGGCAACGGCAGCCTGTGACAACGGGGCTATGAATTGACGCTGTCCGCCCGATGACCCTCCCTGACCGCCGGGGAGCTGGACCGAGTGGGTAGCATCATAGATGACCGGACAGTCGAATGATCTCATCACCGGCAGGCTGCGCATATCAACCACCAGGTTATTGTAGCCGAAGCAGGATCCGCGTTCCACCAGCATAACTTCACTGCTGCCGCTCTCCCTTATTTTCTTCACGGCATTTTCCATATCCCAGGGCGAGACGAACTGTCCCTTTTTCAGATTGATCACCTTTCCGGTTGCCGAAGCGGCCCTGAGGATATCGGTTTGCCGGCAGAGAAAAGCAGGTATTTGGAGAATATCAAGAACTTCAGCGGCTTCGGCCGCCTGGCCCGGTTCGTGGATGTCGGAGATGACCGGCACTCCAAGATCCTCACGAATACGGCCCAGGATAGCAAGTCCTTTCTCCAGGCCGGGCCCCCTGTAGGAATTGATGGAGGTGCGGTTGGCCTTGTCGAAGGAAGCTTTAAAGACATAGGAGAGCTGCAGTCTGGAGCAGATTTCCTGCATCGTCCCGGCAACCCGGCGGGCCAGTTCTTCAGACTCAAGGGCGCAGGGGCCGCCGATGAGAAGAAGTGGCTGACCGCCACCGACCTGAATGGGGCTTCCCTGTGGGGTGTTTATAGTAACAGTAGTCGGCAGCATGAAACACTATTCCTTTTGCTTTTTCCGGGCCTTATATTCCAGGCCGGCCTTAATGAAATCCCGAAAGAGCGGATGCGGTGCCATCGGCTTTGATTTGAACTCCGGATGAAATTGGCAGCCGAGAAACCAGGGGTGGCCTGCAAGTTCGACAATTTCCACAAGATTATTGTCGGGAGATGCTCCGGAGACTATCAGTCCGCTTTTCTCAAGCACCTCCCGGTAGTCGTTGTTGAACTCGTATCGGTGCCTGTGTCTCTCGGAGATCTCCGCGGCACCATAGGCCGCCGCCGCATGTGTGTCCTTGCTGAGTACACAGGGATAGGCGCCAAGGCGGAGTGTTCCGCCGAAGTCCGAATTTTCATCACGTGTCTGGACTTTCTGGTTGCGATAGTCGAACCACTCCTTCATCAGGTAGATTACGGGATCCGGCGTATCGGGTTCGAGCTCGGTGGAGTGGGCTTCGGGTAGATTTGCGACGTTACGCGAGTATTCGACTACAGCCAGCTGCATGCCGAGGCAGATCCCGAAAAAAGGTATGTTGTTTACCCTGGCGTAGTTGATGGCCTTGATCTTGCCTTCCATTCCTCTCTTGCCGAAACCGCCCGGTATCAGAATGCCGTCGCAGCCTCGTAAAAGTTCGTCCGCATCGTTTTCATCAAGCTCTTCCGCGCTGATATAGTGAAGAATGGCGTGGGTCTTGTTGGCCAGTCCACCGTGGATCAGTGCTTCGTGGAGGCTTTTATATGACTCCGTCAATTCTATATATTTCCCGATAATGCCGATGGTGACGGTATGTTGGGGGTTTTTGATGGTGTTGACCAGATCGACCCAGGGCTTGATATTCGGCTGGCCGGTCCAGATGTTGAGTAGTTCGAGAATCTTGGTATCCAGTCCTTCGTCATGCAGGCGTAAGGGCAATTCATAGATGGTGTCAACATCAATCGCAGTAATGACCGCATCTTTGGGGACATTGCAGAAAAGGGCGATTTTGGCTTTGAGGCTGTCTTCTATGGGTACTTCGGTCCGGCAAACGAGAATATCCGGCTGAATACCGTCGGCCTGCAGCCGGCGTACCGAGTGCTGGGTAGGTTTGGTTTTGACCTCTCCGGCTGCCTTGATGTAGGGTACCAGGGTCAGATGAATGTAGAGACAGTATCCCGGGCCAAGATCACCGCGCAGCTGCCGGATTGCTTCGATAAAGGGTAATCCTTCTATATCCCCGACCGTTCCGCCGATTTCAACAATGGCGACATCGGCGCTGCCGTCGAGTTGCAGCACGGCCTCTTTGATTTCATCGGTGATATGAGGGATGACCTGAACGGTACCGCCCAGATATTCACCACGGCGTTCCTTGGTGATCACCGAGTAGTAAATGCGTCCGGTGGTGTAGTTATTCTTCTGCGACATCAGGGCGTCGGTATAGCGCTCATA